>JACOUH010000122.1 GCA_016177925.1 Planctomycetota bacterium
AGCTCTTGGCGTCGGGGGCAACGGCGAGTGTGATCGATTCGCCACGACATTTCTCATCGGGATTGGCGATGAAATCGGGGTCGGTGTTCTCCTGACCGCCGACGGTCAGGTTACGATGGAGCTGATAGATCGCCTTTACGCCCTCGATGCGGCGAAGTGTTGACGTCACGGCCGGGTGGCAACCCTTGCGCGCGCCGTTGTTGAAGATCGCCACGCGTGGCCGCACCGTCCGGATCAGCACCGGGTTGTTGCTGATCTCCAGGCCGTGGTGGGTCACCTGGTAGACGTCCACGGGGCCGATCTTGTCGGTCGGGTGGATCAGCTTGTACTCGATGTTCCAGGTCAGGTCGCCGAGGTCGAGGAAGCGGAAGCCGCCGTAGCTGAGCAGGAAGCCGAGACTTTTCGCGTTGTCGGTCTTGTCGACCGGCTGCGGTTTGTGCTCTTTCGCGATCGGGTTCTTGCCGGCGCCGGGGCGGTCGGGCACCACGTCGCCGCACGAGCACAGGCAAAGCAAACGCACCTCGGGAGCGCCCTCCTTCTGCGCAAGCGGGACCACGTCGCCGGGCTTCAGCGTCTTCGACTTGCCCTTGGACGCCTCCTTGTAGGCCTGGATCAAGAGCGGGAAATTCTTGGGGTCCTCGTCGAGCTGGTCGGGGATGCCGCGGTCGTAGAAGTTACGGACCGGCATCAGCTTCGCCAGCCGCGACGCCCCGCCGTAGTGGTCGGAGTGCCAGTGCGTGATGATGAGGTGGTCGATGGCCTCGAGGCCGGCCGCGGTGGCGGCCTTGTGGATGCGCTCGGCGTCGCGGCCGCCGGGATTACCACAGTCGATCAGGACCGACTCGCCGGCAGGGGTGACAATCAGCGTGGCCGCTCCGCCCTCAGTGTCGATGAAACGGAGGTCAAGGCCGCGGGCTGGCGCGGCGGCCCCAGCGGTCGAGGAGAACGTCCCCAGGACCAACAGCAGGACAGGCACGAGAGATAGACGAAACATGGCGAACGACTCCGCAGCGGAAACAGGACGGTGCCGGGTCTTCCTTCCGACCCAGAATCACCGGCCAGTCTACACGCCAACCGACGCCAACGCCAGTTTCCGAATTCCCCGGGCGCTGCGCCATCCGGGCTATCCCCCTCGCGGGGACTCGTAGCGGGCGAGCAGCAGATACTCCAGCAACCAGACAAGCGTCGCGAGGCTGCGGTCGTGTTGGTCGCGAGAGGGATCAAATTCCGACAGCAGCACCCCTGCCACGCGCTCCGACCATGCAGCCTGAACGAACGCCAGCACCTGCTGGGGGCTCAGCCCAAACGGGACCGGCTGGCTGACTGCCGGGAAGAAGGTCGGATCGAAGACGTCGCAGTCGATGTCGAGGACAATCCTCGGAGCGGCGGCACACGCTTCCGCGATATACTTCCGGGCCGGCTCCGCGTCGACGGCCAGCGCCGAGGCCGGGAACGCGGCCCGGTAGAACCGGCGCACGTAGTCATCGGGCAACAGCAACTCGCGGTGACCGACGTTGACGAGCGGAGGCAGCGGACCGGCGCAATGCAGGAGGAAATTGCCGTGCGACAGCTCGCGCGTGCAGTCGGCGAAGTGGTGGACGTCGAGGTGGGCGTCGAACTGTACGACCAGCGGCGCCTCCGCCGGGGAGCGAGCCAGCCCGGCCAGCTCGTCGTAGACCGGCAGTGCTCCGAGATGGTTTCCGGCGACCCAGATGAGGAAGTCGCCGCGGCGCAGGGCCTGGCGCACCGCCTTGCGGCCGTCGCGACGCCACGATTGGTATTTGTCCAGCGTGTCGAAGGTGAATTGGCGAATCCGCACGTGGGGAGTGTAAGCGGCGGCCCGCGTGGCGACCGTCTCGCGCCGGTTGTCGGCCAGCACTTCGAGCAACTCGTCGGCCAGCAGGGTGGTGCCGGCGGCGCTTCCGCTGCTGCCGAACAGGTCAAACGGAAAGAAAATGACGCTGGTTTTCACGCGCGGGCTCTGCTGTGATTCGTTGAGCCTCGATATTACGCCGGCACGAAAGTAGGTCAGGCTTTCCAGCCTGACGCGGTCTCAACGTCAGGCTGGAAAGCCTGACCTACTTTCGTGGAGGAGTTTATCGGCCTCGAAGTCGCCGAGCAAGTCTTGCCTGAGATCGGACCACCAGGGCCGACGTATTCTGGACGGGTGCCGCAGGCCGGCGTAGAATCCCCCTCGTGCAGCCTAATCGCACGCCGCCGGGCGTGCGAGCGGGGGAACCATCAGGCGGGCCCAGCGGCCGCCTCCGGGGCGAAGGTCCACAAGCGGACCGGGGTACTTTCAAACCCAAGCCCGACAGCTAACCTCGCCGGCAGGTCGGGGAAGTTCCCCGGCCCCAGTTGAAAGGGCCACCCCTTTCTGGAACCTCCTCCATGTCCACCACCGAGGGCTCCGGCCCTTCCCCCACCGGGCGACGACTGACGCGCGCTGCCCAGATTATCGTCATCAGCAGCGTCACCTTCACCTTCATCTCCTACTGGCGCACCGCCGCCGTCGTCCTGTGCGACATGGGCAGCACTGCCTACTACATCGGCGGCATCGTCGAGCAGTCGATCGGCCCGGCGGCACCGTGGTTCATCCTGGCGGTCATGGTGTTCAGCTACGCCGTCCGCTGGGTCTACATCGAGAGCTGTACCCTGTTCGTCCGCGGGGGAGTCTACCGCGTCGTCCGCGAGGCGATGGGTCGCTTCCCCGCCAAGCTTGCCGTCTCCGCGCTGATCTTCGATTACGTCCTGACCGGCCCGATCAGCAGTGTCTCCGCGGGGCAGTACATCGTCGGCCTGGTCCTCGAGCTCGTCACGCTCGTCGGCCGGGCCTCTAACCCCGACTTCACGATCCTCAAAGAGACCCGCGAATTCTGGAAGCAGTGGGGCTCTGTCCTGCTCGCCAGCGCCATCGTCCTGTATTTCTTCCGCCAGAACCTGCTCGGCATCCACGAGTCCAGCGACAAGGCCCTCAAGATCATGATCGTCACGACCGTGATGGTGGTGATCATGATGAGCTGGTGCGGGCTCACCCTGGTCATGCGCAACGTCGAGGGCAAGCCGATCAACCCCGTCCCCGTTGAGCCGGACCTCGCGCCCAAGCCAAACTTCGCCGACCCGGAGAAGATGGAGGACCCCACCGGGTTCCTCAAGGAAACGTCGCTGGGCCACCGCTTGAAGAGTCTGGGCGCCGGGCAGTGGCTGTCGCTGATTGGCGTCCTCGGCATCCTGCTGGCGTTCGGGCACTCCATCCTGGCGATGTCGGGCGAGGAGACGCTGGCCCAGGTCTACCGCGAGGTGGAGTCGCCGAAGCTGCCCAACTTCAAAAAGGCGGCCTTCATCGTCTTCGTCTTCAGCATTGTCTTCACGGGGGGAATCAGCTTTCTGGCGGTCATGCTCATCCCCACCGCGGACCGCACCGGCCAGTACGCGGACAACCTGATCGGCGGGTTGGCTATGAACGTCTGGGTGCCCGCGTGGGCGGACCCGTGGGCCCCCCTGCTGCTCAACGCCTTCGTCGTCGTGGTCGGCTTCCTGATGCTGGCCGGAGCGGTCAACACGGCCATCATCGGCTCCAACGGCGTGCTCAACCGCGTCGCCGAGGATGGCGTCCTGACGGACTGGTTCCTCAAGCCGCACCCCAAGTACGGCACCACCTACCGCTTGCTCTATCTGATCGTCGGCATGCAGCTGGCCACGATCTTCGTCAGCCGCGGTGACGTCATCGCGCTGGGCGAGGCGTATGCCTTCGGCGTCGTCTGGAGCTTCGTCTTCCAGGCGCTGTCGATGACAATCCTGCGCTTCAAGGACCCCCGGCCGCGCGACTTCAAGGTGCCCCTGAACGTCAAGGCCGGCCGCTACGAGGTGCCGATCGGGCTGATCCTAATCCTGCTCCTCCTGCTGGCGGCGGCTGTCATGAACCTGCTGACCAAGCAGGTGGCGACCATCGGTGGCGTTAGCTTCACACTGGTCTTCTTCGCTATCTTCTACTTCTCGGAGCGCTATCACGAAAAAAAACGGGCCGGGGCCAGGCACGAGCACCTCGAGCAGTTCAACCAGGAGACGACGCCGGAGGCGACGCCGGCTGGCCTGGGGCTGAAAAAGACCTACCGCAAGCTGGTGGCGATCCGCTCGCCGCAGAACCTGTTCATGTTGGAGAAGGCGCTGGCGGAAACCGACCCCGACACGACCGACGTCGTGGTGATGACGGCCAAGGAGCGCCCCCCCGGCGAGGGGCAAGGGCCCGACGTCAACCTCGATGTCTACGACCAGCAGCTGATGACGGCGGTCGTCAATGTGGCCGAAAAAGCGGGCAAGGAGGTGACGCCGCTGATCGTGCCGACGAACAACCCGCTGCATGCGGTCATCCGTACGGCCAAGGACCTGCAAGTGCAGGAACTGGTGATGGGGGCGTCGAACAAGTACACCGCCGACGAACAACTGGAGGCGATCGAGTTCTACTGGCTTACGATCAACGAGGGGGAACTGCCGCCCCTGACCGTGCGCCTGCTGAGCCGGCAGCGCGACGTCTACTACGACATCGGCGGCGGCAACCGCATCCCGAAGATCAGCGAGCGCAAGGCGCGGTCGGTCGCGGAGCTGCGCGCGGCCGGCGTCGGCGTCGATCGCGTACTGCTGATCCACGACGGCAGCGTTACCTCCAGCGACCTGCTCCAGGCGGTGCTGACCCTGCTCGATCCGGAGGTGATGCTCGGCCTGGTGCGGACAGCGCCGGCGAGTGGGCCACGTCCCGCTGAGCCGCCGGTGGTATCGGCGTCCGCGAACGCTGCACCCACCGGCGACAGCCTATCCGGGGGCAACGGCCGGTCGCTGGTCGACGGGGACCTGCGCCGCGCCCGCAAGCTCGGCCGGGAACTGGAGGTCCATGCGACGGGCGCCGACTGGTCCGCCGAAGTGGTTCGCGTCGCCCACGAGGGCAATTACGACCTGATCATCTTGCCGCTGCCGGCCGAGCGCCCGGAGGGGTCGCCGCAGCCGTGGGACTCGACGATCGATCGCATCCTGCGCCACGCCCACTGCCGCGTCTTTCTGGCGTCTCCGCCGTCGATCCCGCGCGAGGTCGACGAGGAGCCGCCCGCCCAACTGGCTCACTGACTGGGCAGCGGAGCCGGCGGTTTCTCTGCGGCCGAGGCGGAGAGGGGGAGGACGAGCAGGCAAAGACCGACGACCCCCTGACGAGAACGGGACATCGCGACCTCCTTGTCTGAGCGAGGGAGAGCAGAGGGATTCTACCGAGGATGCGGAAAGGCGGAATAGACGAGGTTGCCGCAGAGGAGTGTGTTGCTTCCAGACGTCGGTCGGGGTCGTGATCCTGCTCTTCAGCTCCAACGGGGCGGCCGTCAATAGTGAGCCCCTGGAACGGGGTCGTGATCTGGTCTTCAGCCCCGAAGGGGCGATCGTCAATAGCCAGGGGCGTGAGCCCCTGGGTGGTGACATCGCCCCGGCATTGAGCCCTGAAGGGGCGACAGAACGCTGGAGGTGTTCGGGCCACTGTCGCCCCTTCGGGGCTGAAGACCAGAGAGGACGACCCTCGAACCAGGGGCTCACGCCCCTGGCTATTGACGGCCGCCCCGTTGGGGCTGAAGACCAGGGATGCCTACTTCTTCGGATCGGTGAGGAAACGGAGGATGTGGACGTCGTCGATGACGACCAGACCCTCGCCGACCATGTCTGCCAGGGAGATCAGCAGCGGGTCGATGCGCTCGCGCACGTCAATGATCTCGATGCGCACCGGCAGGTTCTCGCTCAGTTCGAGCAGGCGCGTCGTGTGCAGCTGGCCGCCGGCGCCGTAGCCCTCGACGCAGCGGCTGACCGTGGCCCCCGCGATGCCGCGCTCCTGGCACAGCCGCACGATGGCCGTGTAGAGCGGTCGGCTGTGCCACTGGTCGGTGCTGTTGAGGAACACCGTCACGCGCCGGGCGTCCAGCTCGACCTTCATGGCATCGCCCCTACTGCCTCGGGAAGAGACTCCCTACCAGCGCGACTGCCAGCAGGACGCCGACGAAGCCGGCGACGACACTGCCGACGACATTGGCGAAGGCCAGGCCCCAGCTACCGTCGCGGACGAGATGGTACGTCTCCAGCTCGAAGGTGGAGAACGTGGTGTATCCGCCACAGAAGCCAACTCCGATCAGCAGAAACCAGTCCTCGTGTTCGGGCAACAGCCTCGTTGCGAAGAGGGCCGCCGCGAGGCCCAGGATGAACGACCCCGTCACGTTGATGAAGAGCGTCCCGAACGGGAAGACCTGTCCCCACGGATGGGACTTGAACCACGTGCCGACGAGGTAACGAAGATACGTCCCCAGCGCCCCGCCCAGCATGAGCAGCAACATCTTGTTCCTCAGCAGCCGCCGCCGCCACTGCCTCGCCACGCCCTCGCCGTTGTCCAACGCCACCTCCCGTTACTTGCCGTTGGGCCAGACAACACGGCCGGGGGTCGTCGTGCGGATACTGTAGAGCGTCCCGCCACCGGTGATGTACAGCGTCTTCAGGTCGTCGCCGCCGAAGGCGCAGTTGGTCACCTCGTCGGTCGGCACCGGCAGGAAGTCGAGGAGTTTCCCGTCGGGGCTGAGGACGTAGATGCCGCCCTTGCGATCCTTTGCTGGCTCGAACGGCGGATTCGGCTTGTTCAGTCCCGCCGCGACGTAAAGCGTTCCCTTCTGGTCTTGCTTGAGGCCGTCGGGCCCGCGGCCGGTGCCCCAGTCGTGCAGTAGCTTGCGGCTCGCCGTGTCGACGGTCCCCTCCTTCTTCAGGTCGAACCGCCACAGCTTGCGTGTACCGCCGATGGTATCGTTGTTGTTGTCGGCGACGTAGAGGAAGCGGTCGTCCGCCGAGACGAGGACGCCATTGGCGCGATCGACCTCGCGGCCGAGGACGCGGCTCACCTTGCCGTCCGGGTCGATGCGGTAGACGCCCTCAACGGTACGGCCCTTCTCATCGCGAATCTCCATGCCCTTGCGGTCGCCGTAGCACGGGTCGGAGAAGTAGAGGCGACCCTGCGCATCGAGCGTCAGGTCGTTGGGCTGGTTATAGCGCTTGCCCTGGAATCGCTCGGTCAGCACAGTGATCTTGCCATCAGGTTCGGTGCGCGTAACGCGGCGCAGCTCGGGTTCGCAGGCGAGCAGCCGGCCCTTGCGGTCGAAGAGCAGGCCATTGGTGCCGGCCCCCTTGCGGTAGATGCGCGAGCGGCCCTCGCGGTCGAGCCGGTAGACGTGACCGTTGCCGCTGGTGAGGACGCCGAGCTTCGGGTGCCACGCCGGCCCCTCACCCCCGGCGCCGCCGGCCGCCTCGACCTTCCGTTTGGCGCCGGGCTCGAAGATCGCCTCGTCAACCCCGCCCGCCGGCCGAATGAGGACCAAAACGGACAGAGAGATGAGGAAACGCTGCCACATGGACCGATCCCCCGTCACTCGCGGGTGATGAACTCATCGAGGTTCAGCAGCACCCGCGCCAGCATCGTCCAGGCCGCGGCACAGCGTGGTTTCACGTTCTTCGGCAGGACAGGCGGCACAAGGCGAGCGACCTCTCCCGCCGGTGCCTTCTCCAGAGCCGCGACCTGGCGAGCAAGGAACTGCTCCAGTCGCTGCTGCTCGCGCGCCGACGGCTCGCGGGCCAGGCAGAGGCGGAACAGGTGGCGAAGCCGCAGCGCATCGTCGGGACACTCCTTCAGGCCGCGCAGGGCGAGGCCGCGGGCGAACTCGACAAAGGCCTCGTCGTTGAGCAGCGTGAGGGCCTGCAGCGGGGTATTGGAGCGGTTGCGGCGCGTGCAGGTCGTGTTCGCCTCCGGGGCATCGAAGGCCATCAGACCGGGGTGCGGCGCCGACCGCCAGAAGTAGGTGTACAGGCCCCGGCGATAGCGATCGGGACCGGTGTCGGGCTTCCAGGCCTTGTCGATCTGCGTGAAGGCGTAGACACCCTCGGGTTGCGGCGGATAGACGCTCGCCCCGCCGATCTTCGCGGTCAGCAGTCCGCTCGCTGCCAGGGCGTTGTCGCGCACGATCTCGGCGTCGAGCCGCAGCCGGTTCTGCCGCGCCAGCAGCCGGTTGCGCGGGTCGGCATTCGCCAGTTCCGGCCGGTGCCGCGACGACTGGCGGTAGGTGGCGCTGGTCACGATCAGCCGGTGCATCGCCTTCATCGACCATTTCCGAGCGACAAACTCATCGGAGAGCCAGTCGAGCAACTCGGGGTGCGTCGGTGGCGTACCCTGCGTGCCGAAGTCGTTCTCGGTTTCGACGAGGCCCAGGCCGAAGTAGCGCTGCCAGAATCGGTTGACCGTGACGCGCGCCGTCAGCGGATTCTTCGGGTCGACGATCCACTTGGCGAGGTCGAGGCGGTTGGGCTTCTTGACATCGTTCATCGGGTGGAGGATCGCCGGCACCGCCGGCACGACGGGCGCCCCCTTGCGTGTGAAATCGCCGCCGAGGTGGATGTTCGTCGGCCGCGGGGTGGCGCGCTCGCTCAGGACCAGCGTCGTCGGGATTGGCGGGATGCGGTTCTTCAGCTTGGCGATCTGCTTGTCGACGGATTGACGGAACTGGAATGCTTGAAGCTGGGCGACGCGCCCGAAAGGCGTGCTGGTGTCGAGGGCGCCGGCGATGTGGCGGGCCATGTCGCTGGTGCGGTAGACCTCGCGCAGGGTCTCGGCCTGCTTCTTGTCTCGGCTGTTCGGCGCCAGGTCGAGGATGCGCTGGATGTCCGGCGCCAGGTGGTCCCTGTCGCTCAGCCGGAGGCCCTTCTCCCACTTAACGAGGCCGGCCGCACTGGTCGTGTCGAGGACCTTGCGCTGGCGGTCCAACTCGTTGACGCGAGCGAGGACCTCTTTTCTCGTCTTTTCCTGCTCGGGCGTCGGCAGGTCGATGGTGGGCTCGTCGCAGCTATTGAAGAAGGCGAAGAGCTGATAGAACTCGCGCTGCGCGATGGGATCGTACTTGTGGTCGTGGCACTGGGCGCAGCCGATGGTGAGGCCGAAGAAGACGTTGCCGGTGGTGCTGACGCGGTCGACGACGAACTCGTTGCGGAACTGCTCCTGGTCGATACCGCCTTCCTGGTTGAAGAGCGTGTTGCGATGGAAGCCGGTGGCGACTCGCTGCTCGCGCGTTCCCTTCGGCAGCAGGTCGCCGGCGAGTTGCTCGATGACGAACTGATCGAACGGCAAGTCGCGATTGAGGGCGTCGAGGACCCAGTCGCGATAGGGCCAGATGGTGCGGGCGCCGTCGATGGTGAATCCGTGGCTGTCGGCATAGCGGGCCAGGTCGAGCCAGTGGCGGCCCCAGCGCTCGCCGTAGTGCGGACTGCCGAGCAGGCGGTCGACGAGATGCTCGTAGGCATCGGGGCGCGGGTCGTTGATGAAGACATCGACCTCGGCGGGCGTTGGTGGCAGGCCCGTCAGGTCGAGGCTGACACGGCGGATGAGCGTGGCGCGATCGGCCTCCGGGGACGGGTGGAGGTGCTCCTTCTCGAGCCGGGCGAGGATGAAGCGATCAATCGGATTGCGCACCCACGGCTCGTCCTTGACGGCGGGCGAGGCGAGCCGCTTGATCGGCTGGAAGGACCAGTGCTTGCTTTTCGGGGTGGTGGTCTGGACCGTCTCGCCGGCGGGGGCCCTGGCGCCCTCGTCGATCCAGCGCTTGAGGAGGGCGATCTGCGTGGCGTTGAGACGCGGCCCCTTGGGCGGCATCTTCGGCGCATCGTGCGTGCCGGTGACGGCGTGAATGATCCGGCTTGCAGCGCTCTTGCCGGCGACCACGACCGGCCCGGAGTTGCCGCCTTCAAAGGCGGCCTTAGCCGTATCGAGGCGCAGGCCAGAGCGCTGCTTCACGGCGCCGTGGCAAGTGACGCAGTTCTTCGCGAGGATCGGCTTGATGTCGCGCGTGTAGTCGATCGGATCGGCAGCCCGCGCGGCGGGGACGGACAACAAAGCGGCGAACAAGGCAAGCAGAAGTCTCATGTTCAGGCCCGGCGAGGTCAACGGGTCGGGTGGGACACATCCTGTGGGCGGGATCGACGGGAAGGCATGGGGTCACCCTCCGCGTGAGATACCCTCAACAATACTGCCCAGAGGACGTCCCACGCAAGCCTCTTGCCGGTGGAAAGGCGCGGTTGTGCTATCGTGCGATCAGTCCCAGCGCGGATACTGCTCTGGGGCCTTGCCGTGTTTCTCCAGGACGCGCGGCTTCTTCAGCCGCTTGTTGGGTGGGTCGATCCGCTCCAGCTTCACGTCGAACTGCCAGTTATCGCCGAAGTCGTACACCAACTTCATCGACTGCCCGGGATTCAGCGGCACCTCGCCGACCCGAACCTCATCCCCGAAGGGCCCCTCGTCGCAGTAGGGGTGGAGAGCGCGTGCCAGCCCCCCAAAGCGATCACGGTACGTGAACTCGTACAGGTGATCGGAGTCGAAGTCGAAGCAGTCCAGGATTGCCCCGACCAGGTCGTCCAGGGAGAGGTCTGCGGGTATGGCAATCTGCCGCCAGACCTTGCCGAGCGACACGCGGAAGACGAAGACGCCATCTTTCGCCTCCGGCTCAGGGAGGACGAAGACCTTCTGCCACGCGGGGAAGTACGGCTGGAAGATCGGTTGCAGCCGGCCAAAGCGTCCGTCCTCGTCGTTGCCGTTGTGGTGAAGCAAGAGGTCGAGGTTATCCGACCCGAAGCTTGACTGCCACAGCAGGGTGAAGACGGCGTCGCCGAATGGCTGATGTTTGATCGCTGCCGGGCACCAGGGCTTCACGGGCGAGGAGGGCAACTCGACTTCCAATAAACCGAACAGGTCCATCAGGGCCACATGGAAGAGATTCCTCCCGATCCCAAAGAGCCTCTCCTCCTGCGGGCGGCTGAGGTTGAACGGTCGTCCTCTCCCAGGGACATGGCCCCAGGCGCTCAGGCAGTCCATCAGGTAGTCTCGCCCCAACCAGTTGTCTCGCTCGCCGATCATCTCCGGCCGGCCGACGACGAGCCATCCCTCCAGGAGGGAGAAGTATTTCTCGGTAGGATTCAGGCTGTTCCACACGTCGAGAACAATCGGATCGACGATCAACCTGGCCTTGTCGCCACTCCCTTCAACCCCGGTCAGGCCTGTGGCGCGGAGTAGGAGGTGAAGTCCGTGAAGGTAGGGGTGCGACTTCAGCTGCGGCCGCTTCATCGTCAGCTCCAGCCGTAGCGGTCGAGCGAGCTTCGGATCCAGCACCGGGACCGCATCGATGGGCAGCAGGTTGTTCTTCCCCGCCGCCTTGACTCCGCCGGTCCCGATGAAGTCGAGCACGGTCTGGAAGTCGCGCAAGATCGTGCCGGGCCGGTCGGCGTCGATGACCTGTGCCCGCAGGAGGGCTGCATCCGCCTTCGTGAGGCCGGGCTGTTTCATGGCTTCCTCACAGAGAAGTGGCAAAGGGAGACAAGGAGGCTCACGCTTCTTCCAATGTAGCTGCCGGGATGCGTGGTTGACAGCCCGCCGCGCGGCTGCAACACTACAGACCGCTGCCTGGCCGCCCCCACCATCCTGCCCCCCGAACTTCCGGAGGTCATGCCACCATGCCAACTCGCCTGATGAACACCTCCTTTGCCCGACGCGTCCGAAATAGCTGCCCGCAAGGGGGAAAGTGCTTCGTGGCCGGGGCTGAGTCCGCGAAGCCCCGGGGCGGACCGGGGCTTCGCGGACTCAGCCCCGGCCACGAAGTTTCCTTTGCCCGTCGCGCCCTGGCCGCTCTGCTGGTATCGGCGAGCTTGCTCGGCCTGCTCGCCGCCCAGAAGGACGACAACATCCCGGCCGCCGTCACGGCCACGCTCAAGGGCCACGGCGAGGCGGTCTACGCGGTGACCTACAACCCCGACGGCACGTTCGTCGTCACCGCCAGCTTCGACCGCACTCTCAAGGTCTTCGACGCCAAGACCGGCAAGGAGTTCAAGTCGTTCGGTGGACAGCAGGGCCACCAGAACCTTGTCGTCAGTGTCGCCCTCAGCCCCGACGGTACACTGATCGCCTCCGGCGGCGCCGACAACACCGCCAAGGTCTGGGACTTCCCCAGCAGCAAGGCACTCCGCTCACTCGCCCACGGCGGCGCCGTCGAGGCCATCGCCCTCAGCCCGGACGGCACCCGCCTCGCCGCCGCCGGCAAGGACGGCATCGTCAAACTCTGGGACACCAAGGAGGGCAAGGAGCTGTCTTCTCTCAAAGGTCACGAAGGAGCCGTCACGGGCGTGTCGTTCAGCCCCAACGGGCAGGTGCTGGCGACCTCCGGGGCCGACCGCACCGTGCGTTTCTGGAACCCGGCCAACGGGCAGCTCGTCGCTACCCTCGCAGCCCACGGCGCCCCGGCCACCGCCGTCGCGATCAACCTCAACGGTGCAACCGCCTGCTCGGCCGGCGAGGATGGTACTCTCAAGTTCTGGCAGCTACCGCCCATCGCGTCCCGTCCGGTCGCGACGCATGGCGACGCCGTCACCGCGCTCAGTCTCTCGGGCGACGGCAACCAGGTGCTGACCGGCGGCGCCGATAAGAGCGTGCGTCTCTCCGCTTTCGCCAACGGGCAGCAGCTGCGCCAGTTCCCCGGCGCGACGGCGAGCGTGACTGCCGTCGCGTCCGGCAACAACCTCGTCGCCGCCGCAACCGAAGACAACAAGCTCTTCCTCTGGAACGCCGCCGATGGCAAGCTCCTGTCGCAAGCCCTCGCGCACGGGGGGGCGGTGACGGGGGTTTCCTTCCACCCCAACGGCACACAGCTGTTGACCTCCGGCCGTGACGGCCTGGTCAAGGTCTGGGCCCTGCCGCCGGTGCCATCGCGCAGCCTCGTCCACGCCGACGGCGTCCTCACCGTCGTGCTGACCGCCGATGGCAAACGGCTCATCACCGGCGGCAAGGACAAGATCGTGCGGGCCTGGAACACGACCAACAGCCAGATGGAGCGGCAGTACAGCGGACACACGGGCTCCGTCACCGCCGTCGCCATCAGTCCCAATGGGCAGGTCCTCGCCTCTGCTGGCGAGGACGGCATCCTCCGTTTCTGGAATCAGAGCAATGGCCAGCAGATCGGCCTGATCGGCGGCCACGACAAGCCAGTCGCGTCGCTGTCGTTTCACCCGGGCGGGCAGCAACTGCTGTCGTGCTCGCCGGACGGCGGCGTCAAGGTCTGGCAAGTGCCGCCGCAAGCGCTGCAGCAACTCGCCCACGGCGACACGGTCAACGCCGCTGTCCTCAGCCCCGACGGCACGCGGCTGCTGACCGCCTGCGGCGATAAGCAGGTCCGCCTGTGGAACCTCGCCAATTATCAGACCGAACGCACCTTCACCGGCAACACGCTGGCAGTGCTGTCGGTGGCCGTGAGCGCCAACGGCACCCAGGTCGCGGCCGGCGGCGCTGACAAGTCGCTGACTATCTGGGATAACGCGGGCAAGGTACTGAAGAAACTCGCGCTGCCCGCCGCCGTGCAAGCCATCGCCTTCAGCCCCGATGGCAAGCAGGTCGCGGCGGGCCTCGCCGACAACTCGGTGCGACTGGTCGACGTGACGATGGGCAAGGAGGTCAAGAACCTTGCCGGCCACACCGGCCCCGTCTCCGCTGTCGTCTTCAGCTCCAAGGGCGACCTTCTTTATTCGGCAAGCGCCGACAAGACGGTGCGGTCGTGGGCGCTGCCCGGCGGCGAGAGCAAGGGCAAGTTCGAGCACGACGGCGCCGTCCACTGCCTGGCCCTGGGCAAGGACGGGAAAACCCTCGCCAGCAGCGGAGCGGACAAGGTCGTCAAGGTGTGGAACGTCGCCGATGGCAAGCCGATGGCGACGGTGACGACCCCGGCCGAGGTGCGCAGCGTCGGCTTCAGCCCCGACGGCAGACGGCTGATCGTCGGCGGAGTGGACAAGGTCGCCCGGCTGTACGCTCTCGATGGCCGGATGCTGGAGTTCTTCCCGACCGATGGAGCGGTGCAGGCGGTCCTGGTCAGCGGCGACGGCAAGCGGGTCATCACCGCCGGCGCCGACAAGGCGGCCCGCGTCTGGATGTCCTCGCTGGTCTGGCAGGGTACGCACGAGGGCGCCGCGCAGGCGGCCTTCAGCGGCAAGGGCGATCGCGTCGTCTCCGGCGGCGCCGACAAGGCCGTTAAGGTCTGGAATGCTGCCGACGGCAAGGAGGTGAAGACCATCGCCGCCCACGAGGACGCGGTGCGCGGCGTGAGTATCAGCGCCGACGGCAACCGCGTCGTCTCGGCCAGCGCCGACAAGGTCGTCAAGGTGTGGGCCCTTCCTGGGGACAAGGAGGACAAGCCGCTGGCGACGCTGAAGCTCGATGCGGCGGTCACGCACGTCGCCCTCAGCCCCAACGGCACCCGCGTGGCGGTGACGACCGCCGACGAGAAGGCGCCGGGGCAGGTCCGTGTCTTCGACGCGACGACCGGCAAGGAACTGCAGGTCCTCAGCGACCATACGGGAGCGATCGAATCGCTGACTTTCCACACCGACAACCGCACGCTCGTGACGGCCTCGGTCGATAAGAGCGCCCGGCTGCTCGACGTCGGCGTCGTAGCGGCGTTCGAGGCGCACCCGGGCGGGGTGGCGGGCGTCGTCTTCCGCAACAACGGCACCCAGGCACTGACGGGCGGCGCCGACAAGATGGTCAAGATCTGGGACCTTGCAACGGGGAAAGCGGCGCTAAGCGTCGGCCCGCTCGCCGACCCGGTGACGGCCGTCGCCTTCAGTCGCGACTACACCTCCCTGGCCGCCACGACCGGCAAGGCCGTCCACGTCTGGAACGCCGCCGACGGCAAAGAAATCGCGATGCTGAAGCATCCCGCCGCGGTGACCTCGCTTTCATTCAATTCCGACAAGACGCGGATCGTCACCGGCGCTGACGACAGGCTCGCCCGCGTCTGGGACGTCGCGACGGCGAAGGAGATCGAAGCGTATCCGTCCGCCGGTGCGGTCCAGGTGGTCGCCTTTCACCCGAACAACACCACCATCCTCGCCGGCGGAGCAGACAAGAGCGCGACGGTCCACACGCTGCGCTTCCAGCGCCTGGTCTCGTCGGAGAAGGCGATCCGCGGGTTGGCACTGACTCCCAACGCGACGCACGTCCTGACGGCCTCGGACGACAAGAGCGTGAAGATGTGGAACCTCGGCAACGGCGTCAACGAGCGCACCTTCACCGGGGCGGAGAAGCCGGTGCAGTGTGTTGCCGTGTCGAAGAACAGCGCTCTCGTCGCGGCCGGCGACGGCGCCACGGTGCGCGTTTACAACTTTACCGATGCAAAACTGCTCGGCAGCTTCAAGGCGCCGGGCACGGTGAAAAGCGTCGCCTTCAGTCCGAACAGCCAGACGCTGGTCGCCGCCTGCGAGGACAAGTCGATTCAGACCTGGAATGTGGTCTATAACCCGGGGCAACCGTTGCCGGAAGAGTTCGGCCGGCCGGGGCTGGCCTACGCCCACGACGACGTGGCCTCGGATGTGACCGTCGCCGCCGACGGGGTGACGATCTGGTCGGGCAGCGCCGACAAGACGGTCAAGGCATGGAAGATCGCCGGCGACAACCCGGTGCGCAACCTCGGCCACCCCGGCATCGTCGACGCGGTGGCGTTCAACCCAGCGGGAACGCTGCTGGCGACGGGCTGCCACGACGGCAACCTGCGCCTGTTCGATGTCGCCAAGGGGACGCAGCTGCGGCAGGTCGCGGCGCACACCACGCCGGCCCCGCCGAAAGCGATCTACTGTGTCGCCTTCAGTCCCGACGGCAAGTTCATACTGACCGGCAGCGAGGACCAGACGCTCAAGCTGTGGGACGCGGCGAACGGCAACCTGGTGCGGACCTTCAAGGCATACAAGGAGAAGGAGTTCGAGAAGGGCCACCAGGGGGCGATCTTCTGCGCTGCTTTCAGCCCCGACGGCAAGACGCTCGCCACAGGTAGCAACGACCACACGATCAAGCTGTGGAGCGTGGCCGACGGCAGCGTGGGGCGCGAGCTGTCCAATCCGGCGCTGAAGCCGGCGCCGGGACATCCGCCGGAGTCGCACCCGGGGGCGGTCTACGGGGTGCGCTTCACGGCCGACGGCAAGCAGCTCTTGAGCGTCGGGCAGGCGCCGCGCAACCACGGGCACCTCGCCCTGTGGAACGTGGCCGACGGCAAGTTGCTGGCATCGGAGTCGCTGGCGCTGGGGCCGTTCTACTCGCTGGCGGTCGCCCCGGACGGCAAGTCGCTGGCGGTCGCCGCCGGCCCGCGCGGCCGCCCCGGCAGCAGCGATGGCAACCCGACCTACATCCTCAAGATGCCGGAGGGGAAATAGTCTCTTTTCCCGGCGACGATTCGATCCCCGCCCCGCCGCAGCGGAGGCTCGCGGCGGGGCGGGACTGTTCTGGCCTCCATGGAGTTCACGATGAGCACGGTCACAGCGCCCGCCAGGATGACGGCCGAGGAGTTCGCCGAGTGGGCCCAGCGCCCGGAGAATGCCGACCGCTGGTTCGAGTTGGTGCGAGGGGAGGTGATCGAATTGCCGGTACCCATGAAGATCCACGGCCGGGTGTGCATCAACATTGGCTACCTGCTGGAAGCCTACGTCCGCCAGCGGGGCTTCGGGTACGTGACCGGCAACGACTCCGGCGTGATCCTTGAGCGTGATCCGGACACCGTGCGCGGCCCCGACGTCGCCCTGTACGAGGACGCTCGCAGCTTCGAGGAACTGCACCCGAAGTACGGCGAGATCCCGCCCCGCTTGGCGGTCGAGGTGATGTCGCCCAGCGACCGGATCGGCCGCGTCATGGACAAGGTCAGCGACTACCTCCGTAACGGTGTCGCCCTGGTCTGGCTGGTCGACCCCGACATGCGCAACGTCACGGTCTGCCGCCCGGACCGCCCTCCCGAAGTGGTGAAAGCCGACCAGGAGCTGCTGGCGGAGGACGTGCTGCCCGGCTTCCGCTGCCGCGTGAGTGAATTCTTCTTCGTACCCGGCCAGCCCGCCGCGCCGCCGAGTGGGACGTGAGCGGCCCGGATCGACGCCCTCATTTGGAGCGTTCCCTTTGGGAAGACAGCCCCACCAATAACCTCTCGACGAACCTGGAGGGACGAATGGGCGAGCAGGGCACGCTTCTTTATTGCGACGAAGCAGTTCGTTTCATCGAACAGATTCCGGACCCCGTGACGAAATCTCTTGTCAACATGACCTTCGTGCATCTGGTCAAGAAAATCTCCCTCGAAAAACGCGACTTGCCGAGATCCGATCTCGACATGCTCTACCTGGTGACAGCTCTCAAAGACTACTTTTCCGAACACGAAGTGATTGCTCGTACCCTCGAGGGCGAGAAGGTTGGTGCATGGTTTGACGACGAGCAGTGACGCCTCCGAGACCTTCCGAGTCTGACTGGCTGGCGTCCGCAACCCTCTGTCAGACATCAGTTCGCGAGCAGCTGGAGCGAGCGGCCGGTGGACCAACGGCTGTCCTCGCGAAGGACCTCGTTGTAGAGGGTGTCACGCTCGACGGGGACGCGGCCGGCCTCGCGGATCAGCCGGCGGATCTCCTCCACGCTCAACTCCTGCGGCGAGTCCGAGCCGGCGTCGTGATAGATCTTCTCGTGGACCACGGTGCCGTCGAGGTCGTCGGCGCCGAAGCTCAGCGCCACCTGTGCTGTCTTGATGCCCAGCATCACCCAGTACGCCTTGACGTGTGGGAAATTGTCGAGCATCAGCCGGCTGACCGCCATCGTCTTCAGATCGAGCAGTCCGCTCGGCTTGGGAATGTGCGACAGGTTGGTGTTGTCGGGGTGGAACGCCAGCGGGATGAAGGTCTGGAAGCCGCCCGTCTCGTCCTGCAGCTCGCGCAGGCGGACCAGGTGGTCGACGCGGTGCCGCACCTCCTCGATCTGGCCGTAGAGCATCGTGGCATTGGAGCGCAGCCCGAGCCGATGCGCCTCGCGGTGGATACGCAGCCAGGACGCGGCGTCGGCCTTGTGCTCGCAAATCTTGTCGCGCACCTCGGGATGGAAGATCTCCGCTCCGCCGCCGGGCAGGCTGCCGAGCCCCGCCGCCTTGAACTCCGCAAGCAGGTCCTTCGTCGGCCGGCCGGTCAGGCGCTGGAACCAGTCCCACTCGACGGCCGTGTACGCCTTCAGGTGCAGCCGCGGATGGGCCTCGTGGATGATGCGCACCACGTTGAGATACCATTCATAGGGCAGCTGGTGGTGCAGCCCGCCGACGATGTGCAGCTCGGTGGCCCCGCGGCGGTCGGCCTCGGCGGCGCGCTCGAGGATCTGGGCGTCGCTCATGACATAGCCCTTCGGGCTCTTCAGGTCAGCTCGGAAAGCGCAGAAGGTGCAGCGGTAGACGCAGACGTTGGTCGGGTTCAGGTGCGTGTTGACGTTGTAGTAGGCGTTGTTGCCGTTCTTGCGCTCGCGAACAAGGTTGGCCAGCTCGCTGAGCGTGAACAGGTCGACGTTCTCGTACAGGTGGACGCCGTCCTCGAACGACAGGCGCTGGCCCGCCTCGACCTTGTCGCGGATGGCGGACAGGCGAACGTCGCGGTTGGCCGGTTGCATGGGTTCTCCGGGGCGAAGGAACGCTTAGCAATTGAGATACGAACCCTACCCGTGCGGTTCCAGTCCTCTCTCCCCAAGAAGACAACCGGCTGCCCCGCCCGGAGATAACCGGGCCGGCGACGGGAAGACACGATAAAGCGAGCTTATGTCGGCGCCTTGTCCAGGCCGATCCGCACGACCCAGACGCTGTTGGTCTGCGCCAACTCCTTCGGGATACGTTCCCAGCCGTGGGGGATGCGGTCATAGATGCAGAGCAAGTGCCCATCGTCCACGCCAAGGGCGCACCCGCCCTCCTACACTCCTGCAACAGACGCTCATTCCATTCTTGGCGCCGGCAGGTGGACGATCTACACTCGGGGGGACGAATCTCTTGCCCGGAGCTGGCCCCCGCCTGACCAGGAGAGCGGCATGTTCACCTGCCGGTACAACGCCTTGTGGACCTCTCTGGCTGCCTTGGCTGGCTTCGTGCTGGTTACCGTACCCGCCGCCGCGGCCCCGCCGCCCAGCGCGAAGGCCGTCGCGCACTTCGAGACGCGCGTCCGTCCCCTCCTGGTCGCCCGCTGCCAGAAGTGCCACGGCCCCGAGAAGCAGCGCGGCGGCCTGCGCCTCGACTCGGTATCGGGTGCGACTCGCGGGGGTGACTCGGGCCCGGCCATCGTCCCCAGCAAGCCCGACGAGAGCCTGCTCATTCGGGCCGTCCGCCAGAGCAGCGACCTGAAGATGCCGCCGGACAAGAAACTCCGCGAGCAAGAAATCGCTGACCTGGTCGCCTGGGTCCGGGACGGAGCGCCCTGGCCGGCAGAAAAAACAGTCGCGCCAGCCGGCCGCTTCACCGCCGAGCAGAAAGCCTTCTGGTCCTTTCGGCCCGTGCGAAAGCCCCCGCTGCCGGCCGTCGCCGCTCGCGAAGGACCAACCTCACCCATCGACGTTTTCGTCCTCGCGGCGCTGGAGGCCAAGAGCCTGAAGCCGGCGCCGCCGGCCGATCGCCGCACGCTCCTCCGCCGCGTGACCTTCGACTTGCTCGGCCTTCCGCCCGCGCCCGCGGAGGTCGACGCCTTCCTCAACGACCATTCGCCCGACGCCTGGGAGCGGGTCGTCGACCGGCTGCTGGCCTCGCCCCATTACGGCGAGCGCTGGGCGCGACACTGGCTCGACGTGGTGCGCTACGCCGACACAACAGCCAACGACGCCAACGCCGTCATGCGCTACGCCTGGCGCTACCGCGATTATGTCGTCAACGCCCTCAACGCCGACAAGCCCTACGATCGCTTCGTCATCGAGCAGCTGGCTGGCGACCTGCTGCCCGGCGAGGCCGATCGAGTCGAACGGGTCATCGCCACCGGCTTCCTCATGGTCGGGCCCAAGGCGCTGGCCGAGACCGACAAGGAGCAGACGCGCCTCGACATCGTCGACGAGCAACTCGACGTCACTAGCCGTGCCTTCCTCGGGCTGACGGTCGGCTGCGCCCGCTGTCACGACCACAAGTTCGACCCCATCCCCACCCTCGACTACTACAGCCTCGCCGGCATCTTCCGCAGCACCGAGCCGTTCCGAGACGAGGTGCGCAACGCCTCCATGTGGCAAGAGTGGCCTCTCCTCCTGCCAACCTCGGCGCGGTTGGCAGGCCGAGGCACCGCATTCGGCGAAAGCAGCTTCCCCTGGGGCCCCCTCTCGCTGAGGTTGGTGATCGTCATGGCCCCCAAGGAGGGGAAACCAGTCGACCTGCGCGTCCACGTCCGTGGCAGCCGCTTCAACCTCGGGCCGGTTGCCCCGCGTCGCTTCCTGCAGATCCTCGCCGGTGAGGACCACGCCCCGCTAAAGACCGCCGGCAGCGGCCGCCTGGAGCTGGCGCGCTGGATCGCCTCGGCGAACAATCCGCTGGCGGCGCGCGTGATGGTCAACCGCCTCTGGCAACATCACTTCGGCACCGGGCTCGTGGCGACGAGCGACAACTTCGGCACACGCGGCGAGCGGCCGTCGCATCCTGAGCTGCTCGACTACTTGGCGGCGCGCTTCGTTGCGTCTGGCTGGTCCCTCAAGGCCCTGCATCGCCTTCTCCTCCTCTCGAGCACCTACCGGATGGCGTGCGTCGACAATGCCACGGCGGCCCGCCTCGACCCGGACAACCGGCTCTTGTGGCGCATGCCGCGACGTCGCCTCGAGGCCGAGGCGCTGCGCGACGCCGTGCTTGCTGTCAGCGGGCGACTCGACCGCGCGCTCGGCGGCGGTGAGGCGGGCGAATTCCTCTTCCGCGAGGCCGAGATCATCGACGCCAAACGTGGCTTCCCGGTCAACCGCGTCAAGGGCGATCACCCCCATTACACGCAGTCCGTGCGCCGCAGCCTCTACCTGCCGGTGGTCCGCAACCTGCTGCCCGATGTCCTCGCCCTGTTCGACCCAGCCGACCCCAATGGCGTCACCGCCGCCCGCACCGAGACGACCGTGCCATCGCAGGCACTGTTCCTGCTCAACCACCCGTTCGTTCGCGAGGCGTCCCTGCACTTCGCCCGGTCGCTGCTGGTCGTCCCTGGCGACGAGGCAGCCCGCGTCCGCGTGGCCCATGCCCGTGCCTTCGCTCGACCGCCGTCGCCGGACGACGTTGCCGACGCGCTGGCGTTCCTGAAGGAGTACACCGGCCGAGCCCGACGGGGCAGCCGCGACAGCGGGTCGGGCCGGTCCGGCGCCGACGCCCGGCTGGCCGCCTGGCAGAGCTACTGCCAGATGCTGTTCTGCTCGAACGAGTTTGCGTATCTGGATTGACGATAGCAAAGGAGGCCAACCATGAGGCCCCAAGCGGAAGAGTGCGGGACGGCGCCGAGCCGCCGCGAGGCGCTACGGCGGATTGCCTGCGGCTTCGGCGGCGTGGCGCTCGCCGGTCTACTCGCTGAGGAGGCCGCGGCCGCAACTCCGGGGGCTCACGCCCCCGGCTCGCCAGGGGCCGACCCGTTGGTGCCGAGGCAGCCGCACTTCCCGGCGCGGGCCAGGCGCGTCATCTTCCTGTTCATGCATGGCGGCGTCTCGCACGTTGATACCTTCGACCCCAAGCCGAAGCTCGCCGAAATGAACGGCAAGCCGCTACCGTACCCCAAGCCGAAGTTCGAGTTCGCCCCGACCGGCAACCTCCTGCGGTCGCCCTGGAAGTTCAAGAAGTACGGCCAGAGCGGCATTGAAGTCAGCGAGCTGTTCCTCGAGATCGCCTCGTGCATCGACGACATCTGCGTGATCCGCTCGATGAACGGCGGCAACCAGGTGTCGCACGGGCCGGCCCTGCTCACCCTGCACACCGGGGACGGCGTCTTCAACCGGCCCAGCGTCGGCGCCTGGGTCCTCTACGGCCTGGGCACCGAGAACCAGGACCTGCCCGGCTTCCTCGCCCTGAGCCCCTCGGTCTACCACGGCGGGGCCCAGAACTACGGCTCGGCGTTCTTGCCGGCCAGCTACCAGGGCACCCGCATCGGCGACGGCTTCACCCCCTTCACGGACGCCCGCCTCGCCAACACCACCCCAGCCGATGCCCCGACCTTGCAGCGGCTCCAACTCGACCTGCTGCGGAGAGCCAATCGCCGTCACCGCGAGCGCACCAGCGACGACGGCCGCCTCGACGCCCGCATCGAGGCGTTCGAGCGGACCTTCCGTATGCAGACCGCCGCCCCGAAGGTGCTCGACCTGTCCGGCGAGACGAAGGAGACGTTGGCCCTGTACGGCGTGGGCGGCGGGCCGACGGACGAGTTTGGCCGGCAGTGTCTGCTGGCCCGCCGCCTGGTCGAGGCCGGCGTGCGCTTCGTGCAGGTCAACCACAGCTACCCGCGTAACTACTGGGACGCCCACGGCGGGCTGCGCGCGAACCACTCCGGCAGCGCCCTCAAGGTCGATCGGCCAATTGCCGGACTGCTGAAGGACCTGAAGCGGCGGGGCCAGCTGAAGGACACCCTCGTTGTCTGGGGCACCGAGTTCGGCCGCACGCCGGCAGCCCAGGGGACGGACGGCCGCGACCACCATCCGCACGCCTTCTCGATGTGGCTGGCCGGCGGGGGAGTGAAGGGCGGGACGGTCTACGGCAAGACGGACGAGTTCGGCTACTACGTCGCCCAGGACAAGGTGACGATGCCCGACTTCCACGCGACGCTCCTGCACCTGCTGGGCCTGGACCACGAGCGGCTGACTTACCGTCACGCTGGCCGCGACTTCCGCCTCACCGATGTCGGCGGCAAGGTGCTCACACAGTTGCTGGCCTGACCGGCAGAGCCGAATCCTCCGCTCGGACGGAGGGAGCAACACGGGAGCACGCCATGATTCTTGACCCCGTTCTCAGCGACCCGCCCGCGCTGACTCGCCGGCAATTCCTGGGTTCCGGCGTAGCGCTGGGCGCCTTCGTGCTGCCTACGACCGGCCAGACGGAGGCCGTTGCTCCCGTACGGCGACGGGCCAAGGGAATCATCGTCCTCCTGCTCGAAGGAGGCATGAGCCACTTGGAAAGTTGGGACCCCAAGCCGGCCGCGCCCGAGCAGATCCGGGGCGAGTTCAAGGCGATCCCTACAACGAGGGCCGGCCTCCGCATCGGCGAGCACCTGCCGCTGCTGGCTCAGCAGGCCCGGCTCTACAACCTCCTCCGCTCCGTCCACTGCGATGCTCGCAACGACCACTCCCCCGGCCTGCATCTCGCCCTGACCGGCCATGAGAACACGGAAGCGGGCGTGAGCATGCAGCGCGTCAACCTGCATCACCCTGCCCAGGGAGCGATCCTGGCCCGGCTCCTTGGCGTGATGACGCCGGGGGGCGTGCCGCGCTTCGTCGCCCTCCCCAAGCGCACGCAACTCGGCGGGCAGGTTTGCTATGCCTCCCCCGCTTTTCTCGGCGCTGCTTGTGAGGCGTTCGAGGCCGGCGACCTTCCTCTGACCGCCACCCTCCCGATGCGCGCGCCCCCCGGACTCCTGTTGCCCGGCGACGTCGACCTCCGTCGCCTGCAAGACCGATCGGCCCTGAAGGGCGTCCTCGACCGACTGAACAGGGGCCCGGACCGGGACCCGGCTTGGGGCCGGATGGACGCCCATTACCAACGGGCCAGGCAACTGCTCACAGGCCCCCGCATGCTCCGTGCTTTGGATATCAGCCGGGAGCCGGTTACGGTGCGAGAGCGATTCGGGAACAGCCCGGTCGGACAGGGCCTGGTGGTGGCCCGCCGGCTGGTCGAGGCGGGGGTGACCTACGTGCTCGTCAATCCCTACAGCGGCGCGCCGTGGGATACGCACACCCAGAACTTTACCGGGCACAAGAGGCTTCTGCCGCCGCTGGACCGGGCCGTGGCAGCCCTTCTGACAGACCTGGACCAGCGGGGGATGTTGGAGGACATCCTCGTGTTGGTGATCAGTGAGATGGGGCGCACCCCCCTGGTCAACAAGCAGGCGGGGCGGGATCACTGGACCGCGGCCTACTCGGTGATGATGGCCGGAGGTGGCCTGACCCGCGGGCAGGTCGTGGGGAGCACGACGTCGGGCGGGCAGGAACCGAGCAGCCGGCCGGTGACGGTGTCCGAGATCCTGGCCACGGTGTATCACCAACTCGGAGTTGATTCCGGCGTCGTGGTCTACGACCAGCAACAGCGGCCGGTCCCGATCCTTCCCGAGGCGAAGCCCGTCTCCGAGTTGATCGCCTGAGCCGGCGTTTGGCAGACTCTCCACGGCGGCGGTAGGATGCGAAGGCCCGGATTCGACGTGGCCCCAGAAAGGAGGTCAGGCATGGCACAACAACTCACAACCAGGGCGACGGCAAAAGCGGACGGCGCGCGGGGGACAACCCCTTTGGGAGCGAACCTGATCGGCGGCCGATCCGTCCCCGGTGAGGGCCCCCTGACGCGCAACCTCTTCAACCCTGCCGACGCCACGGAACTGGTCGCCGCCGTGCGCGAGGCATCGCCCGCACAGGTCGACGAGGCCTGTGCCGCCGCCGCCGCGGCCGTCCCGGTGTGGCGAGCAACGCCGCCGACGGACAGGGCCCGCGTCCTGTTCCGCTTCCGCGAGTTGCTCGAAGCGAACTTCGACGACCTGGCGCGGTCCATCGTCCGCGAGAACGGCAAGCTGCTGAGCGAGGCACGGGGGTCGCTGCGCCGCGGTATCGACGTGGTCGAGTTCGCCTGCGGCATCCCGTCCCTGCTGATGGGCCGCACGCTGCCGGACATCTCGCGCGACGTGGACAGCTACACCGTCCTGGAGCCGGTGGGCGTCGTCGTGGGCATCCCACCGTTCAACTTCCCCGCGATGATCCCGCTGTGGATGATGCCCCTTGCC
Organism: Planctomycetota bacterium; assembly: GCA_016177925.1. Lineage (GTDB taxonomy): Bacteria > Planctomycetota > Planctomycetia > Gemmatales > Gemmataceae > JACOUH01. The sequence continues at coordinate 24,808 of JACOUH010000122.1, forward strand.
GTCGCCTGCGGCAATGCGTTCGTCCTGAAGCCGGCCGAAAAGGCGCCGCTGACCGGCACCCGGCTCGCCGAACTCTTCCAGGAAGCCGGCCTGCCTGACGGCGTGGTCAGCGTGGCCCAGGGCGGCAAGGAGGTCAGCGAGCGGCTGATCGCCAACCCCCACGTGCAGGCCGTCTCCTTCGTCGGCTCCTCCGCCGTGGCGGCGGCGGTCTACCGGGCCGCGGCGGTACACGGCAAGCGCGTCCAGGCCCTCGGCGGCGCCAAGAACTACCTGATCGTCCTGCCCGACGCCGACCTACCCCGCAGTATGCCCGCCCTCATCGGTGCCTGCTTCGGCTGCGCCGGCCAGCGCTGCCTCGCCGGCAGCGCCTTAGTGGCGGTCGGCGACCGTCCCCGGCAGGACGCCGTCGTCGAGACCTTCGTGTCGGCCGCCCGCGCCCTGAAGCCCGGCGATGGTCTGGACGAGGCGGCCACCCTTGGTCCGGTCATCAATCAGGAGCACCGACAGCGGGTCCTCAATGCCATCGAGCGCGGTGGCCGCGAGGGTGCCCGCGTCGCGCTCGATGGGCGTGGCCTCTCGGTACACGACCGCCCCGACGGCTGCTTCGTCGGAGCGACCGTCTTCGACGAGGTCGCTCCGGAGATGTTCCTTGCCCGCGAGGAGATCTTCGGGCCGGTCGTGAGCGTCCTGCGGGCGAGGGATCTGGACGAGGCGATTACGCTGGCGAACCGCAGCCGTTACGGCAACTCGGTGTCGCTGTTCACCCGGTCGGGGGCGGCGGCGCGAGCATTTCGCGCTCGCATCCAGGCCGGCATGCTGGGCGTGAACCTCGGCGTCCCGGCGCCAATGGCGTTCTTCTCCTTTGGCGGCTGGAAGGAATCGTTTTTCGGCGACTTGAACGCCCACGGGCCCGATGCGGTGGCGTTCTACACCCGCAAGAAGGTGGTCACCGAGCGCTGGTTCGGGGCCGAGGTCCCCAGGGAGGGGTGGGTGTGATCTGGGTCTATTCACAACCCGCATTGTCGCCGATATGATGAGCTGCTCGGCGGGTGTCGGGGCAGCGTCTGTCCGCCTCCGCGGCCGTGGCAGGAGTTGGCGAGGACCGCGGAGTTCCGCTACCGACCTTGCTAGACTTGACCCGGTGTGCGATCCTCCACGCCCACCCCGCACGCGTCGGCGTGAGCCGTCGTGGGGGCGGGGGTCACTGTACGGAGGAGCGAGTCATGCGAAGCATCGCGGTGGCCGGGCTGTTGGTCGTGCTGACCGGCCCGGTGGTGGCCCAGGACGCCCCGAAGCCCGGCCCGGAGCACAAGCTGCTCAAGAGGCAGGAAGGCACCTGGAGCACCACCATGAAGGCCGGCGGCATGGAGTTCAAGGGAGCCATGACGTACAAGATGGAACTGGGCGGGCTGTGGCTGGTCGGGTCGATGGAGAGCGACCTCGACGGGCAGAAGTTCTACGGCAAGAGCCTCGACACCTACGACCCCGCCAAGAAGAAGTACATCGGCGTGTGGGCGGACAGCATGTCCACCACCCCGATGGTGATGGAGGGGACCTACGACAAGGAGAAGAAGGCGCTGACCATGACCGGTGCCGGGGTAGGGATGGACGGCAAGCCGGCGAAGTGGAAGTCGGTCTCCACGATGCCGGACAATGACACCATCCACCTGAGCATGTTCGTGGGCGACGCGAAGGAGCCGATGTTCACGGTCACGTACAAGCGGAAGAAATAGTCCCCGCCCTCGCCCCGCCCGATCCCGGCCGGACCGCGGCCGGTGTCTCGGGCGCTGTCGTCCAGGCACAAGCGGCGATGGCGAAGGTGGCGGCTGCCTTCACCTCGCCGCTTGACTCCTCCCGCGCGCACGCGCTCTGTATCGCAAACCGCAGCGGGGGCGAGGGGGAAAGAGGGCCTGCACCTACGGGTTTGCCCCCTGCCTTGGGGATAGCAAGGTTCTGTGGAAATCAAACCCCGTTGACGTCGCTCGGGGCGTAGAGAAGGGCAAAGTCGTGTCATGACCAACGACTCGCTGCTGGACCTGGCCGCGGAAGCGATTGCCTCCGCCGACGCTCTGCTGATCGGGGCCGGCGCAGGCATGGGAGTCGACAGCGGGCTGCCCGACTTTCGAGGGGACAAAGGTTTCTGGAATGCCTACCCGCCCTACGCCCGGCTGGGCCTGAACTTCATCGACATGGCCAACCCGCGCTGGTTCAGACAGGACCCCGAGATGGGCTGGGGCTTCTACGGTCACCGCCTGAACCTCTACCGCCAGACGCCGCCGCACGCCGGCTTTGGCATCCTCCGCCGGTGGGCCGCACGCATGCCGCGCGGCAGCTTCGTCTACACCTCCAACGTCGACAGCCACTTCCAGCGGGCCGGCTTCCCCGAGGACCGGGTCGTCGAGGTGCATGGAGCGATCGAGTGGCTGCAGTGTACGCGCCGCGCGTGCGGTCGCGGGCTATGGTCCGTCGACCCGGTGGGGCCTCCTGTCACGGTCGACGAGACGACCATGCGAGCGATCCCGCCACTGCCGGCCTGCCCGGCCTGCAGCGCCCTGGCGCGGCCAAATGTCCTCATGTTCGGCGACGCGGAGTGGGACGAGGGCCGATCGTGGCAGCAGGAGGTGCGCTTCAACCAGTGGCGCGACGGCCTGGCGGGGGCGCGGCTCGTGGTCGTCGAATGCGGCGCCGGCACCGCCATCCCGAGTGTGCGCAGGCTGTGTGAGAACGTCGCCGACGCTGGAGGCACTCCGGGCCATCGACGAGCGCCTCGGAAAGAGGTGATCGCAGATCGTTGATCGAGAATTGTTGCGTTCGGAGAGACAATCGGTCAACCGGGAGGCGGTTTCTTCGGAGAGGTTCATTTGGGGGCTATGTTCCATTCGGCCGGGAGTTCAGCGGAACACACGCCGCACTCGAAGACCCCATCCTTGACGATGTTGATGGAGCCAATTGTCCACCAATTTTCCCCATTTTTCATCTCCTGAAGGAGGCGGCACCTACGGCTGCTCAGGGTTGACGATCGGAAGCCCTTCGAGCGCCGACACCGTCAAGAGCACATGATCTGCCCTAACCAATTCGTCAAGCATTCCTCGGCGGCGCAAGTCCAAAGCGACCGCGAGCTGAATCGCGTCGAGCGTGTACAGGCCGTGCGTCAGGCCGTGGCTCTGAAGCAGCCGGTCCGCCTCTTGAAAATGTCTCACCAGCAACTGCACGATGGTGGGCCGGCGCTGGCGCAGGTCGGCAAAGAACCGCCGCCGCAGGAGCCCAAAGTCCGCCGGCGAAATCTGGCCGCTTCGCACCTTCTTCGCGAAAACCGAAACGGTTTCCACCACGCTCAGGCGGGAGAGAAAAAGCCGGGCCGTGGGGTTGGCCCACAGGAGGTCGACCTTCGGAGTTCCGACCTCGTGATGGTAGTGTTTGACGACGCCGCTGGTATCCAGGAAATGATCGGACATTACCCTTGGTCCCGCTCAGCCCGGATGTCCTCCGTCAAGGAACCCGGAATCTTGGCCAGGGCTTGCCGCACGGCTTCGAGGGGGACGGTATCGTCCGCTTGCGTATCACAATAGGCGTGATATTCCTGGTCGATAAGGTTCTCTTCCGCGGCGGCAGCCGTCTCGACCGTGAGGAAGACTCGTTCCTGTTCGTGGCAGGGGACCGGCTCCAAAGGGTGAAAAGCCCCGTTCGCGTAAATCGCTGCAACGGTTCTGGTCATGTCTGGGTCCTCCGTCGAAACCTGCGTCGATGCGCCTGAGCACGCTATCCCGTATTGTTGCCTTTACTCTTCAGAGTAACGGCGTGCGGAATGCAAGGCAATCCGATTGTCCGGAGGCCTCGGCCTCCGCCCTGGAGAGGGAGGAACCCGCGAAAAACCGCTCGGATTGCTCGCCCGCTCTCTTCCCCTGGCGTGCCGTGTCGGCGATAATGAGCCTGCGCGAGAGGACCCTCCGCAACAAGACGCCAGCGGAATTGGCGCTGGACGAGCGGGAGCCATTGGATGAAGCGCTTGCACCTGACGACGATTCTCGGGCTGATGCTCGCCCCGGTCGCTCTGGCGGCAGAGAGCATCTCGTTCGACAACGAGGTCCGACCCCTCCTCAATCGCTGCATGCAATGCCACGGACCGAGCAAGTCGCGCGGTGGACTGCGCCTCGACAGCAAAGAAGCGGCGACCGCGACGCTTGACTCCGGCAAGAAGGCCATCGTCCCCGGCAAGCCAGAACTGAGCGAGCTGCTGCGCCGTGTCGGCACGACGGAGAAAAGCGAGCGGATGCCTCCCAAGGGAGAACCGCTGACCGCCGCGCAGGTCGCGAAGCTGCGGAGCTGGATCGTCGCCGGCGCCCACTGGCCCGCTCACTGGGCCTACCGACCGCTCGTCCGACCGCCCCTGCCCCGCCTCCCCGCATCGATGCCGGAGGGGTGGGCACGTACGCCAATCGACCTCTTCATTCTCGAAAAAATCGCCGCACGAAAGCTCACCCCGGCCCCCGAAGCGGATCGCCGAACGCTTCTCCGCCGTGTCTCCTTCGACCTGACGGGCCTGCCTCCCACTGCCGAGGAGGTCGACGCCTTCCTTGCTGACACGCAGCCCGATGCCTACGAGCGCGCGGTCGACCGGCTGCTTGCCTCGCCCGCTTACGGCGAGCGCTGGGCCCGGCACTGGATGGATGTCGTCCACTTCGCCGAGACGCACGGCCACGACCAGGACCGCCCGCGCGAACACGCCTGGCCGTACCGCGACTATCTCATCCGCGCCTTCAACGAGGACTGGCCCTATGCCCGGTTCGTCCGCGAGCAAGTCGCCGGTGATGTGCTCTTCCCAGGCAATTCGTGGGCAACCGTGGCGACCGGCTTCCTCGCGACGGGACCGTGGGACGAATCATCGCTGCGCGACATCCGCGAGGACTCCATCGACCGCGAGATCGCCCGCTATCTTGACCGCGACGACATCATCACCACGGTCATGTCGACCTTCGTTAGCACAACGGTCCACTGTGCCCGCTGCCATGACCACAAGTTCGACCCGATCACGCAGGACGAATACTACTCCCTGCAGGCGGTCTTCGCCGCCACCGACAAGGCGAACCGTACCTACGACCCCGACCCAGGCGTCGCGGCCCGCCGTCGCAACCTGACCGAGCGGAAGGCGCGGCTCGCGAAGCAGAAGGAGACGCTGGACCGCACCTTGCTCGACCCTGCCCTGCAAGCGGAAGTTGCGGCGTGGGAGAAAGAAGTGACACGGGCAGGGCAGCTATGGCAGGTACTTGACCCGGCCGAGTTCCGGTCCGCCGAAGGGACGACGCTGAAGAAGTTGCCCGACGGCTCGTTGCTGTCCGGCGGCAAGCGGCCCGAACGCGACACGTACACGGTGGTCGCCCACACCGACGTCAGGGGCATCACCGGCATCCGGCTGGAGGTGCTGACCGACGACAGCTTGCCGCACCACGGTCCGGGCCGTCAAGACAACGGCAACCTGCACCTGAACGAGTTCGCCGTCACAGCGGCGCCGCGCCTGACTTTATCAGGGGGCTCACGCCCCCCGCTCGCCAGAACGCTGGCGTGGCGCGGCGCCCGCGCCGACTTCGATCAGCAGGGCTGGACGATCGCCCACGCCATCGACGGCAACCCGGTCACCGCGTGGGGAATCTACCCGCAGGTCGGCAAGCCCCACCACGCCGTCTTCACCCTGAAGGAGCCGCTCGCTCATGACAACGGGACCACGCTCACCTTCACCCTGAAGCAGACGCACGGCGGCGGGCACCTGATTGGACGGCTGCGGCTGTCCGTCACGACCTCCCCTACGCCGGGCGATGCCGCCGTCCTGCCGCAGCCGGTCGCCGCAGCCCTCGGCATCAGCCCCGCGGCGCGGACCGATCGGCAGCGGGCCGACCTCGCGTCCTACTATCTCGAACAAAAGCTTGACCGTGAAATGGCATCGCTGCCGCCGCGGCAGTTCGTCTACGGCGGCACGAGCGACTTCGCCCCCGACGGCACGTTCCGCCCCGCCGGCAAACCGCGGCCCGTCCGCGTCCTGAAGCGCGGCGACATCCACAAGCCAGGCGCCCTGGCCACACCAGGTACGCTCTCCTGCGTGCCGGGCCTGGAGTCGCGCTTCAAGCGGACGGACGCCGAAGAGGGCGCTCGCCGCGCGGCGCTGGCGGCGTGGCTCGCCGACCCGAAGAACGGGCTGGCCTGGCGGTCAATTGCGAACCGCATCTGGCAGTATCACTTCGGCCACGGCCTCGTCGACACGCCGAACGACTTTGGCCGCATGGGCGCCGCGCCGACTCACCCCGAACTGCTCGACTGGTTGGCGGTCACGCTGCGGGAGAACGGCGGGTCGCTCAAGGCGCTGCACCGGCTGATCGTCACCAGCGCCGTCTACCGGCAATCGTCGGCGTACGACGCGGCCTTCGCGGCAGTGGACGGCGACAATCGCTATCTCTGGCGCATGAATCGACGGCGCCTCGACGCCGAGGCGATCCACGATGCCGTCCTGCGCGTTTCGGACAAGCTCGACCGCACGATGGGCGGGGCGTCGGTCAAGCAGTTCATCCAGACGCCCGGCATTCACGTCACGCCGAACGTCGATTATCTCAACTTCAACGTGGACGACCCGGCCAACTTCCGTCGCAGTGTCTACCGCTTCGTCTTCCGCACGCTGCCCGACCCGTTCATGGAGTCGCTCGACTGTCCCGACGGCTCGCAGCTGACGCCGGTCCGCAGTGCCTCGGTGACCGCGCTGCAGGCGTTGTCGATGCTGAATGACAAGTTCATGGTGCGCCAGAGCGAGCACGTCGCGGAGCGCATTGTCCTCGCCAACCACGATCCCGGCAGGCAAGTGACTGCGGCGTACCGGCTGATCCTGGGCCGCGCGCCGACGCCGAAAGAGGCGCGTGCGGTCGGCGCCTATGCGGCGAAGTACGGCTTGGCGAACGCCTGCCGCGTGCTGCTCAACAGCAACGAGTTCGTGTTCGTCGACTGATAACGGGCACGGCTCGGTTGTTGGGCTAGAGAGCGGAGGATGCCGGCTCCCGGTGTGAACGCGGTGGGGGAGAGAAATCATGATCATCTTCGGCAGTGGGGGCGATGTCGTTCACTTGGGACAGACGGAGACAAAGTATTGCCCGGTTTGCGAGCGTGATCGCACGTTCTCACTGGTGCTTCACTACAGATTTTCGCACGTCTACTACCTCTTCGGGATGGTGGAGAAAAGACAGTATTTCGACGTCTGCGACGTGTGCAATCGGGGGGAGAAGCTCGATCGAAAGGAAGTAGAGAGGCAACTGGGGCGTGTTCCCATCCCCTTCATGAGGCGATTCGGTTGCCTCGTCGCCATTCTGCTGCTTGTCCTTTTTGGTGTCATTAGCGTGTTGACCAGTCACTGACGTGATCGGTATGTCCAGAAAGAAAAGGCAGGCAATGCGAAGCGGAGGGAGCCTGTTTTCAACGCAGCCGCTCAGTTCGACTGTTGCCGTTTTTCTGTGGAATAGTGCGACCGCGCGGAGGCTGTCCAGCGGGCGGTCGTTTTGTGGATCTTCTGAGGGGGTTATGAGCGTCTCGCCGCCTTGGCGGAAGGGCGCGGGACGCCCGCTAGGCCGCCGGAGCCAGCCCCGACAGCAACAACTCGCGGAACGGACGCGGGAGTTTCCCGGTCTTCACATCCTTCCACCCGGCCCGGCCTGGTGTCGCATCGCGCCCAGCCGCGCGACTTCCGGCGAGCCCCGCGAGAGACAGGAACACCACGGCAAGGACCGCCCGTGTCCGTTGCCGAAGAGGGTCGGGTGGCTGACCGATTGGGGCGGGTCGGCGAGGCGGGCGACGCCAAATGTGATGTCTCGCCCCATCGCAATCCCCCTTCGTAGTTGGCGCCCAGCCGCGCGGCCGGCTTCATTTTAGGAAGGGCCATCAGTTCGTGGCCGGAAAGCGAGCCGCCCGACCCGCTGTTGCGGGTGCCCCGAGGCCGGCGGACGGCGGGAAGGAACCACGCTGCTCGCTCGCCCCTCGGCGTGCCGCTCTTGAGCGGAAGCCCCTTGCTCTTGCGGGTCGTCCCTTCCGTTCGTATTGTAACGGGGTGATTGGCGAATAGCTTCTGCGCCGGCTTTCGTGAACCAGCAGACCGACTTGCCGACCTGCTTCTTGCGGAGGTTCGGCTGTCTGGGCATGATTCCCGAGCATTCGGAAGTGTTTGCACCTCTGGCGAGGGCCCCGGTCTTCAAAACCGCGGGGGGGTTTGACAAAGGCTCCCAGTGGGTTCGATTCCCATACACTTCCGCTCGAACGGCTTGCGGGGAATGCCGTAAGCCTTTCTCTTTTTCAACCAACCTTGCCTCGATTCCCATACCCTTCGATTCGGCCCACCTCACGAGTGGGAGGCCGGATCGCTCCCAGCAAGCGGCCCGCATCACCCGGTTTTCCGCGGGTCGTGGATGAAGGCTACCAGTTCCGGTCGCGCCTCGAGGAACCGCGTGAGCCAGCAGAACCTGCTGGCCGAGGCGCGCGGCGAGATCGCCCAGGGTCTGATTCAGGTCTACCGGGCCCTGGGTGGTGGTTGGCAGATCCGCGACAGCGGGTGTGAGGAAGCGTGCCCAGGCAGCTCACCGCCGATGGAGGGGAAGGCGCAGACTTCCCCTGACACGGTGGTGCCCCACGCGATGGTCTCCCCCGCCGAAGTCCCGCAAGGAACCGGAGGTTGGAGATGAGCAACGACCCCTTGGCGAGGGAAGGGTTCCCCACCAAGCTCATTCCCCTCCTTCGGCTAGGCGGACTATCCGGGTTGCTGCTCCTCGTCAGCCTGTGTTGGTGCGAGCGTGCTGGAGGGGGCGAGCCCGGTTGTTTCCGTCGGTACTGGACGTCCTGGGGCCTTCTCCAACCGTGCCCCGCTTGCCCCGATGATTACTGTCCCAAGAAGCTGCCGTGTTGTCCTTACCCGGTGAGGGGCTGCGGTGCGGACGACTACTGCCCCAAGAACCTGCCGATCACCTGTTTCTTGAAGTACTGCGGCCCGGATGACTACTGCCCCAAACTATGCCCGCCCCTGCCGCTCCCAGGTTATCCGCCCTGGTACACGTGCGGCCCCGCTGCGCAGTGTGGCCCACTTCCCTGCCCCGGCTCGAACACGACCCGATAGAATTCGTCAGACCAAGAGAGGAATGGCCGAAGGTGTGATCGAAGCTCATCGGTTCATGCCAGCATCTCGCGGACGATGTCGCCGTAGGGCACGAGCGGCACCGGGCGGTTGAGCTTGTCCGGGAAGGTCAGGTGCGGATCGATACCGAGAAGGTGGTAAATCGTCGCCAGGACGTCCTTTGCCGACAGCGGCCGCTCCACCGGCACGCCGCCGATGGCGTCGGTCTTGCCGACCACCTTACCGCGGGCCATGCCGCCGCCCGCGAAGAAGTTGGTGTAGGCCCGTCCCCAGTGACCGCGGCCGTTGCCCTCCAGCTTTGGCGTCCGGCCCATCTCGCTCATCACACACACCAGCGTGTCGTCGAGCAGGCCGCGCGCCTCCAGGTCGGCGACCAGCGCCGAAAACGCCAGGTCGAGGCCGGGCAGCAGGTCCTTCTTCAGCCGGTTGTAGTGGTCGACATGCGTGTCCCAGCCGGCGTTGAGTTGGCCGTACTCGTCCCAGACGACGGTGACGAAGCGACAGCCCGCCTCGACCAGCCGCCGCGCCTGCAAGGCGCCCTGGCCGAACAACGTCATTCCGTAGCGCTCGCGCAGCCGGTCCGGTTCCTTGTCCAGGTCGAGGGCGGCACGCACCTTCGTCGAGTTCACCAGAGAGAACGCCCGCGCCCGCTGCCGGTCGAGGGAGCGCACCGCCGGCTGACCGTCCAGTGTGCGGCGGGCCCGGTCGAACTGCTCCAGGAGCGAGCGGCGCTTCGACAGGCGGTCGAGGGTCATGTCGGCAGGCAGTTCCGCCTCGGGCGCGATGGCGAAGCGGCTGTCCGGCGTGATGCCCAGGTAGGGGTCCCGGATCTCGGCGGCCGGGCCGAACGACATGCGGACCATGCTGCGCGTCGCCTGACCGCGGAACTCCGTGCAGAGCGGGTCGTGTTCGCCGCCAAGGTAGGCGGCATGCGGCCGGGCGTAGAATTCGGCGGGGCGCTTGCTGCTCAGCAGCCACGGCAGGAAGACGTTGTCCGGCACGTCGCCCTTTGGCTTGGGCCCGTGCTTCTGGCGCTGGACATGGTCGAAGACGGAGCCGAGGTACGGCTGGTGCAGGGCGTGCTGCTGCGTCTCCTCGAGGGGGATGTTGCTCTCGGGGACGCCGGTGGTGGCCCACATCATGCCGTGGAAGTTCCACGGGTGCGTCAGCGAGCGGACCACGCAGACACGGTCCATCACCTTTGCCAGGTTCGGCAGGTGCTCGCAGACGTCGCAACCGGGCAGCCGGGAGCGGATCGGCTTCAGTTCGCCGCGGACTTCCGGGGCGGCGGCCGGCTTCATGTCGAGCATTTCGAGGTGGCTTGGCCCGCCGAAGAGGTACAATAGGATGACGTTCTTCGCCCGGCCGAAGGAACGATCGCGCCTCTCTTTTTCTCCCCTCGCCCCTGGGGGGAGAGGGGTTGGGGGTGAGGGGGAACCGGCCTGTGCCTGCTCCAGGCGAAAGAAGGTGTCCAGTCCCAGGCCGAACGCGCCGAGCCCGCCGGCAAGGAGCAGGTCACGTCGGGTCAGGCCGTCGCACAGGCGCCTGGGAGATCCGAGGATTCGCAGCACGGAAAACCCCCCTGGGGAACCGCGAGCAGCGCCGACGTCAGCGTGCCAGAAACGAGTGCCGTGGGCAAGCGGATTGTCGCGCCGAGCGCGATTTTTCTGACACTCCGCGCTGTAGCCGCGTTCGCCAGAACGCGGGCACGACGGACCCGCGTTCTGGCGAACGTGGCTACAAAACGGATAGCCTCCCCGGGCGCACGGGGCGAAAGGGACTCCCTGTGGGCAGCCCGATCTCGGGAAGGTCCGCCTCAGTGGAAGGGCAACCTACGGGCGGGACGGGGCGCCGAGCAACCTCGCCCTCTCGCGCGACTCCTTCGCCTTCTCCGGTCGGCCGGCGAGGTCGAGGTAGTTGGCCAGGGCGAGGTGATGGCGGGCGACCTTCGGATACAGCCGGGCCAGCTTCTCAAACACTTCGAGGGCCTCGGCCAGCACGTGATAGCCCTCGAAGGCCGCCGCCGCCAGCAGCAGGTCCGCCTCGGCGTCGCTGCCGGCCAGTTTCCGCACCGCTTGCAGGTCCTTCTCCTCCGCCTCGTCCACCAGCGTGAACCGGCTCAACTCTACCACAACCTTCGTCTCGTCATCCGGCAGCGCGGCCCGAACCGTCCACAGGTAGCCGAGCCCGAGTTGCAGCGGCTTCTCCTTCTCCGGGTAGGCGAGCTTCGCCTCCTTTGCCGTCTTCTTCCACAGCAGCTGCCCGCCGGCGTCGCGCAGTTCCACCAGGTATTCCCGGGCGTTCTTGACGGGTGGCCAGCGGAAGGCTGGCCGGGTGGTCGTCACGAACGTCCCGGCCAACGGCTCGATGGCCGGCCCGGTCAGCAGCTTGTCGCCACGAAACACGCCGACGCCGCCCCCCGCGCTGACCGGGATCTCGCGGATCTTCGTCAAGTTCTTGCGGGGCAGTTTCGCAGCGCCGCCCAGCTTCTCCGTGGCGTCGGACGGGTCGCAGTCGTCGCGGCTGCAGGTGGTGCGGGCACCCGGTTTCAGCCGCCTGTGTTCGTCGCGGAGCAAAAACACCAGGAGGGCCTCGGCGTCCGCGGCAGCCGATACTGTTTCGCCCGGGAACAGGAAGTCGCCCAGCTCGACACGGCGTTTTCCCTTCTGTCCCTCGGCGACCACCTCGCCCTTGATCTTGAGGACCAGTGCCGTCGGCCGGGCTGAGGTCGGCTTTTTCGGCGGTTCGTCAGCCCCGAGCACCAGCGTTGCAGCGATCAGCAGGGTGTTCATGGTGTCGTCCCGAAAAAGAGGAAAGATTGCGTTACTTCCCAATGAGGATGAAGGGGGCCCAGAACAGCGGAGCCTCCTCGTCCGCGAGCAGCGACCGCCGCGCCGCCGTCAACGCTTCCCGCGATGGCCTCCCCTTCTGCAACTCTGCGTACAACGCCTGCATCAGCCGCGCCGTCCGCTCGTCGTCCACCTGCCACAGACTGCACACCACCCCCCGACTGCCCGCATACAAAAACGAACGCGATAGCCCCACCACTCCCTCGCCCGGTCGCAAATCGCCCCGACCCGTCTGGCAGGCACTCAGCACCACCAGGTCGGCGTTGAGCTTGAGGTGGGTCACCTCCACGAAGCTCAGGAAGCCGTCGTTGACGCCGCCGCCCTGCTCGGCGCCGTCGTTGCCCACCAGCGACAGCACCAGGCTCGGCGGCCGGCCCAACTGCGAACCCAGGATGCCGTGCGTCGCCAGATGCACGTAGCGCTTGCGCGAGAGTACCGCCTTGTCCGAGGCGGTCTTGAGCACCTTCTCGCTGGCCAATGTATCCAGAACGACGTCCCCCTTCTTGGCCTTGTGCAGGCGGGCGATGGCCTCCACCTCTCGCCGCGTCCCCGGCAACGCCGCAAAGCTGTCTCCGCTGCCCGAACGCCGGGCGTACAGCTCCAGCAGATCCCGTGTCTGGCGGGACAGGTCGCCCTTGGCACGCGGGTCGTCCTTGCTGAAGACGGGGTCGGCCAACGCCCACAACGCCTCGCGTGGGGCTGGGCGTGTCTTCTGCCACTGCTCGATCAGGTGCAGCACCGTCAGCGACGGGCTGTAGCGAATCTGACGGCCCTCGATCAGGTACTTGCCCTCGTCGTCCTCGGTGCGTCCCTCGACCAGCAGCTCGAAGGGCAGCTCCCACAGCACGCCGTCGGGGACCAGCAGCAAGTCCTTGCCCCCGAGGTGCTGTGCCAGCGGCTTGAGCAACAGCTCGTGCAGCTCTGCCCCCAGCCGGCGTGTGCGGCTGTCGGACTTCAGGAGTTCGCGATCGACCAGGGTGCGGACCTTGCCGGCCAGCACCGCCGCACCCGGCAACTGGACCACGGCGACGCCCTTGCCCTTGTCCCCAGGAGCGGGCGTCTTCTGCACGACGACGGCCCAGGACTGCTTCTCGTCCAGGGCGAAGAGGACGGCGACCTCGTTGGCATGCAGGCAGTCGCGGGCCTGCTGCAGGGAGCAGGGGCGGGGGTATTGCAGGGCGGCGTACGGCGGATGCTCCTTCCGCATGCGTTCGACCAGCCGGTTCAACTCCGCTTCTTTCTCCTTCCGCTGGTCGTACAGATACTTGACAAGGTCGGCATTGCGTTTGTCAAGCGTCTTCGTGTTCTCCTTGTGGATGCTGGCATCGAGGCCGCGGAGGTAGGCGAGCAGGTCGCGTTCCTTGTCCAGGAGGGTGCCGGAGACGCCGCCGAGCTGGCGGGAGCGTGCCTGGGCCAGGGCCTGCAGGAAGACGCGGGCGCGGCCCTGCTCCAGGGCGGCAAAGGCAGTGTGCAGGTCGTCGGCCTTGCCGTCAAGGCCGAACAGGGTGGCGGCCAGACCGACGCGGGCGGGGACGACGGCAGCGTGTTGGGCTCCCTGGAAGAGCTTGCTCTCCTCGGTGTCGAGGACGTCGGCGCGGAGGCGGTCGAGGAGGTCGGAGGCGAGGGCGTAGACGGTCGCCGCCTGGCGGGCAGCCGCAGGATCGTTCCCCTTGCCCGAGAGCTGAAGAATCCAGCCCAGGTCATGCAGAAAGCGCACGGTGTCCGCGTCACAGGTCAAGTCCTGTGGGCGGAGGTCGGCCAGTTTCTCGTGGTCGACGCCGGGCAGGCGGCAGGCCAGCACCGCTTCCGTCCGGAAACGTACGGCGCTGAGAAGGTCCCCTTGGGCGTAGCAGACCGACGCCAGGTTGTTCAGGGAGGTGGCGACGGAGGGATGCCGCTCACCGTGGATCTGCCTGCGGAGCTTGAGGGCCTGTTCGGAGAGCTTGCGTGCCTGCGCCAGGTCCCCCTGGACACGGCAGACCAACGCCAGGTTGTGCAGGGAGGTGGCAACGTCGGGATGCCGCTCGCCGTGGATCTGCTTGACGAGGTCGAGGGCCTGCTGGTGGAGCTTGCTTGCCTGCGGCAGGTCCCTCTGGGCAAGGCAGACCAACGCCAGGTTGTTCAGGGAGGCGGCGACGGACAGATGCCGCTGGCCGTGGAGCTGCTTCTTGAGGTCGAGGGCCTGCTGGTGGAGCTTGCGTGCCTGCGCCAGGTCCCCCTGGGCCCAGCAGACCACCGCCCGGTTGTTCAGGGAGGTGGCGACGTCGGGATGCCGCTCGCCGTGGATCTGCCTGCGGAGGTCGAGGGCCTGCTGGCAGAGCTTGCGTGCCTGCGCCAGGTCCCCTTGGGCACGGCAGACCTCCGCCAGGTTGTTCAGGGAGGTGGCGACGAGGGGATGCCACTCGCCGTGGATCTGCTTCGTGAGTTCGAGGGCCTGCTGGTTGAGCTTGCGGGCCTGCGGCAGGTCCCCCTGGGCGTGGCAGACCGTTGCCAGGTTGTTCAGGGAGGTGGCGACAGAGGGATGCCGCTCGCCGTGGAGCTGCTTGTGCAGGTCGAGGGCCTGCTGGCAGAGCTTGCGTGCCTCCGCCAGGTCCCCCTGGGCACGGCAGACCAACGCCAGGTTGTTCAGGGATTGGGCGACGTCGGGATGCCGCTCGCCGTGGCCTGCGGCAGGTCTCCCTGAGCACAGCAGACCGACGCCAGGCCGCTCAGGGCGCTGGCGACGGAGGGATGCCGTTCGCCGTGGATCTGCTTGAAAAGGTCGAGGGCCTGCTGGAAGAGCTTGCGTGCCTGCGGCAGGTCCCTCTGGTCAAAGCAGATCAACGCCAGGTTGTGCAGGGAGGAGGCCTGCCACGCGGGCATCTTCAGCCCCTCGAACAGTTGACCGGCCCGTTCGTAGTCCTGCCGTGCCTCGCGGTATCGCAGCTGCTGCGCGACGATCCTGGCGGAGAAGAAGCGACCGAACGCCGTCGCCTGCTCATCGCCCTTCTCCTCCCCTGCGGCCAGCAGCACCGCCACAATGCCGGGATGCCTGTGCAGTCCCAGCAAGGCGTCACGCACCGCGGGGGTGAAGTCGTCACGACGCTGCTTGACCAGTTCCCGCAGTTTCTTGTGCTCGCGGACGAGGATGATCTGCTGTTTGGTCTTCGGGTCCGTCTCGACTTTGAGCCCGCCCTCCTTCACGAAGGCGTTGAGCAGCGTATTCGCCGCCTTCTTGCCCTCCTCGGTCACCTTGGGGAGTTCCTGGCTCGGTGCCACGGACGGGACAGCCAGCAGACACAGGACGATCACCTTCCTCATGGTCGCACCTCCACGCCTCGTTCGCGCTCCCCCTCACGGAACCTGCACCGCATGCAGCAGCAGCTTCTCTTCCCTGCCCTTCACCTTCACCTCACGCGGCTGCGGCTCGACGCCCAGGCGCGCACGCTCCTGCCCCGTCAGCAACGAACAGGTCGCCGCGCTCAACAGAATCTCCGTGCCCTGCGCCTTGTTCTCGCTCTCGATCCGCGAGGCCGCATTCACCACGTCGCCGACCGCCGTGTAGTCCAGCCGACCCGGACTGCCGATCGCCCCCACCACCACCTTGCCCGTGTGCAACCCCACCCCGATGCGCATCTCCGGATTGCCCAGCCGCGCCCACGTCTGCCGCCCCTCATGGACCGCCCTCACCATCGCCGCCGCCGCCCGCGCCGCCCGTGCCGCGTGGTCCGGCAAACTCACCGGCGCCCCGAACAACACCATGATGCCGTCGCCCATGAACTTGTCGATCACCCCGCCCTCCGCCTCGACCGCCGGCACCACCACCCCGAAGTAGGCGTTCAGCAGCGCCACCACCTCCTGCGCCGTGTGCCTCTCCGAGAAGTCCGTGAAGCCGCGCACGTCGGCGAACAGCACCGTCACCGCGCGCTCCTCCCCGCCGGGATTTAACTGTCTCGGGTCCGCCTCCAGGGCCAGTGCCAGCGCCTCCGACTTGACCACGCCAAACATCCGCCGTAGCGTCCGCCAGCGCAGCGCGAACGTCGTAGCGTAGACGAGGAAGCCCAGCAGCAGCATCGCCATCATCTCGATCCGCCAGTGGAACCAGGCGAAGCCGGCCAACGCGATCCCCTTCCAGGCGAAGTGATGCACCACGGCGATCACGAAGCCCCGCTCCAGGCTGACCCGGCTCAGGACGTGTCCCAGCAGTACGCCCAGCAGCAGCAGCCACGGCAGGGTCGATAGACCGAGCGGGGTGTGGATCCAGGCGCGGTCCGCCAGTGTGGCCAGGATGTTCGCGTGGATCTCGACGCCGGGCATCCGGCCCGGAGGGGCGGTCGCCAGCCAGCGCGTGTAGTTGTTGGCGTAGGGAGTGGAGTGGTAGTCCTGCTGATCCCGCGCTGTCACGCCGATCAGCACCACCGCCCCATTCAGCAGGGGCAGTTTCTCTCTGTTCTTCGCCGCCTTCAGCACCTCGGCGAACGACAGCGTCTCGAAGCTGCCCCGTGGGCCGACGTAGTTGATGCGGAGCAGGCCCTCGTCATCGACAGGGATCACCGCGCCGCCGACGACCGGCCGGCCCCGCTCGTCGATCTCGACGTCCTGGCCGCGCGACCGGGCATACAGGGCCAGAGCCAGCTGCGGTAGCAGCCGGTCGCCGTCCTTGCCCAGCAAGAGTTGGCGGCGTAAGAACTGGTCGCCGTCCTCCTGGAAGTTGACGAAGCCGAGGTCGGCCGTTTCCGCATCAGGGCTCTCGGCCTTCAGGAGCCAGTCGGGGACCGGCCGCAGCCAGCCCTGGTCGAGCTTCCATACGGGCAGGGTGACGTTGCCGGTCTGCACGACGGCCTGGCCCAGGGTCAGGGCGTCGCCCTCCCCGCCCTGCTGCAGGTCGGCCAGCTTGGCGCGGTCGGCCGGGATCAGCACGTCGATGCCGATCGCCGTCGCCCCCTGCGCCCGCGCGTAGCGGACCACCTGCGCCAGCTCGGGACTGAGCGAGGTCCTCGGCTTGATCAACTCGGCCAGCGACGGCTCGTCGAGAGCAACGATGACGATGTGGGAGTTGGTGGAGCGCTTGCCGCGCAGCGCGAAGCAGCCGTCGAGCATCCAGTCTTCCAGGCCGCGGAGCAAGGACAGTTGCACGGCCAGCCAGGCGACCAGGGCGCAGGCCAGTCCGATCCAGACGCCGCGGAGAGCGGGGCTTCGCAATCGGGCAAAGGCAGCCATCGGCGACTACTTTCGGTGGACCGCTGTGCAAAGAGATGGATGGACTATACCCGGCCCGAGCGCAGAAGTCCAACAGGTCGTCAAGCCCCGTGTCGCCGCCTCGTTCCCAAGCTCTGCTTGGGAACGAGGGACTTATCCCGAGTTGCGTTGATTTGTTTCCGTGAGCGGCGGGGCGGCAGCCCTGTCTCGCCAGTCGCCGCCCACTCGACGCAGCGGATCAGCAGCACCTTGAACCCCGTGCTCTGCATCGCCTCGACATCGTGCCCCAGGACGTTTTCGCACACTCGCCCTTTGCCGTAGCGCGCCACCCAGACCATCGGCTCGTGCTTACCCGTGTTCTTTGGGTCCTTCTCCCTGTCCGAGTAGGCCGTGACCAGGATTTCGCTGCCCCGCGGAATCACCGAGTTCTGATACAGCTCATCGCGGCCGTGCTTGAACTCCTTGATGCCGTGCGTGATCGGATGGTCCTTGCGGACGGTGACGGTGAACTCGTGCATCTTGCCGTGGTTCCCTTGCTTGCGCCAGCCGCCGGCGATGATCTTCTCGAACTCCCGGTCGAACGCCGCATTCGTGGTGAAGGCCGATGAGGCGTGATGGTAGACGACCAGTCCCTTGCCGTCGCGGACCGCTTCGCGGAACGCTTTCTTGTTCTCGTCCGACCAGACGCTGTCGGGGTTGTCCTTCGCTCCCTTGTCCGTGTTGCGATAGTTCAACAACAGCACGTCATACTTCGCCAGGTTGTCGGGCGTCAGGTCTTTCGAGGGCGCTTCGGTCACGTCGACCTCGTGGCCCGCCTTGCTGAGGAGGGCCTTCAGGAAGGGCGTCGTCTCTTTCCACTTGTGCCCGTGGTCGCCCGTGACGATGAGTACCTTGACCCCCTTGGCCGGGGCAGGTCCCGCCGTGAGCGCGAGCAGGAACGGGGCGATCGTGCCGAGCAGAAGCGTGCGCATGGTAGCCGTCTCCAGAAAGCGTGTCGGTAGCCGGACGCCGCGACGAGGCGCGGGGGCACGGAAGGCAGCGCGGTCGATTGTACTCCCCCAAATCGAGGTCGCAAGAAGAATGCGCGCGTCGTTGCCGTGTCTCGTCTCTGCCTGCCTTTTCTGAAACTGTGTCTCACCGGCCTTCGACCGAGCCGCGCGACAGATTGCTTCTCGATGCACGTATCCCTGACTTCCCAGGAAAAAACTTCCGAAAAATGCAGAGAATGCTCTTGCCCTCTGACCGACCGCCGCTAGGATAGGTTTGTTGTTGAGATTAAGTCTCGACAAGATCCGGGTCTTCCCCCGGGCTTGTCGCCTGCCGAGGTCGCTCCGCCACCGGTTCGTGGCCGGGGCTGAGTCCGCGAAGCCCCGGCGCAACCACCGGGGCTTCGCGGACTCAGCCCCGGCCACGACCCTTCGCAATGCACCTCCCGTGACTCTCTTTTCCCCAAGGAGGTGTCCTCATGCGCCGACGGTCCGTCCGTACCGCGTTCACGCTGATCGAGTTGCTGGTGGTGATCGCCATCATGGGCACGCTGATCGGGCTGATGCTCCCCGCCATTCAGAAGGTCCGCGAGATCGCAATGCGCCTCCAGTGCAAGAACAATCTCAGGCAGATCGGGATTGGTCTGCACAATTACCACAACACCAGGGGCTCCTTCCCGCCCGGCTATCGGGCCGGGCCGTACGTCGACGGGACGACCGACACCGCTCCCGGGTGGGGCTGGGCGGCCTTCCTGCTGCCGTACATCGAAGAGGACCCACTCTTCCGCCAGCTCGACTTCTCCCGGCCGATCCAGAATTCCCCCGCGGTCGAGAAGCTGGTGAAACTCTACCTCTGTCCGGCCGACGTCTATCAGCAAGGATCGTTCATCGTCCCCGACGCCTTCGGCAACCCGCTCGTGGCCGCGGCCCCGTGCAGTTACGCCGCCTGCTGCGGCGGCGACGAGTCCGAACCCACCGATCCGGGCGGGCGCGGCGTCTTCTACCGCAACAGCCGGACGCCCGTGTCCGACATCCCGGACGGCAGCTCCAACACCATCCTGATCGGGGAGCGGTCGTGGGCCAACGCCAACGGCACCTGGGCCGGCGCCGTTCCGGGCGGCGTGTGCCTCCGCGGATCGCTGAACCCGACTCCGGGATCGTCGGCCAGCTTCGGCCCGGCCCCGACCCTGGTCCTGGCGCACAGCCATCTCAACAACACGAACACCGACACGGATGGCGGGCTGGACGACTTCTCCAGCCGCCATATCGGCGGGTCGAACATGCTGTTTGGCGACGGCCACGTCTCCTTCATCCGGAGCGTCCCCAGCGACCCGGGCGAAGGCAGCTACAGCGTCGACAGCCTCTCGTTCCAGGCGATGGGAACGCGCAATGGCGACGACCTCATCCAGGAACTCGATTACTGAGTGAGGCTCGAGGGAAAGGAGGGCCGGCTCATGAAACTGCTGATTGCGGCGGCCCTGCTGGCCGTCCTGTTGAGCGGCTGCGACAAGGAGCGGCCGATGTTGGCCGGGGGCAAGCCCGTCCGCCACTGGGTCGAGGCACTGAAGGAGCCCGACGCCAAGCTGCGGAAGACAGCGGTGGCCAAGCTGGGCAACGTCGGGCCCGCCGACGAGACGGTTCTGCCCGCGCTGCTCGGGGCACTCGCCGATACCGACGCCTCGGTCCGCCGTGAGGCGATCCTGGCCCTGATGAAGTATGGCCCCGGCGCCCGCGAGGCGATTCCGCAGCTCACCGACCTGCGCCGGAACGACCGCGACGCCCAGGTGCGCAAGTTCGCCGCCCGGGCCCTGGAGAAACTCGAGCGCGACACCGGGTCGCGGGAGTAAGCCCAGAAGGGGAGCAACCACGGAAGACACGGAAGACACGGAAAAAGACAGAAACAAGAGAGGCAGAAGAGCGAGCGGCCGAGGGCCCGGGAACCGGCCCGCTGCCCTCTGCTCGCTTTCTGTCTTTTTCCGTGTCTTCCGTGTATTCCGTGGTTGCCCTGGCAAAGAGCCTTCCCCCGTTGGCCCGTGGGTCAGGCGCGGAGCAGGCCCTGGATCGCCTGCGTCGTTTCGCCGAACGCTTCGACGGCGTCGGCTGCCGAGAGCATGCGGCCGGCAAACAGCCGGGCGACCTGGTGCAGCAGGGTCAGGACAGCGGATAGCGTCTCCGCCGCGGGCGGCTTCTCCGCGAGCTGGCGGACCAGCGGACACGAGGCATTCAAATAGAGCGTCCCGCGCAGGTCCGTGCCGCCGGAGAACTTCTGGTCGATGTACTCCTGCACCAGTCCGGCGAGCGGTCCGGGCAGGTCGCCCGCCTGGCGGCTCTCCTGCGCCTCGCGCGCCAGTTCCGCCCCCTGCGGGTAGAGCACCAGCGCAGGCGCCTCCGCCGGCTTGAACGAGGCCACGCGGGCCTTCACCTCGCGGCGGCGGTAGAAGTCGAGCAGGGCGGCGAACTTCTCCTCAGACACCGGCCGCAGCAATTGCTCCGCCTCGCCGTCCAGCTGCACCAGCGCCACGTCGGGGTGGCGCGAGGCGTACTTCTCCAAAAACGGCGTGATCAATGACCACGACGCATCGATGGCCGGCACGTCACGGCCCTCGGCGAGGACCTGTTCCTGGAGCGAGCCCAGCTCGCGGGTCACGTAGTAGAGCGTGCCCCCCGACAGGTCGAGGTACTCGCGCAGGCTGAGCGGGCCGCGCGAGGTGCGGAAGGTGACGATGTCCTCGACGCGGTCGAAGAACTCATTGTCGCTGACCGCCCAGCTGATGATGAGGTCGGCATGACCGCGCACGATCCGCTTCCAGGTCGACACTTCCTCGCGGGCCAGTTCGCGCAGCCCCTCGCCGAGCTGCTCCTCCATTGCCTGCCGCACCAACTCGAAGTTGTCGTCCTGGTGGATGCTCTCGCGCGAGGCGGTCGGCTGCAAGAGCGGGCTGTCGACGACGCCGCGAACGAACCGCGCCCACGGCGGCAGCAGGTCGCGCTCGCGTTCGCAGATGAACATTCTCCGGATGTAGACGTTCAGGTCACCGAACTCGCGCACCGACGCAACCGACCCCGGCGGCACGAACAGGAACCCGTTCAGCGGTACGGTCAGGGTGTCGTGGCCGAGGTCGACCTTCCAGTCGCGCAGCGGCATCACCCACAGGGATTCGGTGCGGAAGGCGCGGCTGATGTAGTCCTTGATGGCGCGGTCGGGGTGATCGGCCTCCCAGGGCGGGGCCATCAGGTTGACCGGCAACTGCTCCTCCTGGACGTGAATGGGGATCGGCAGGAAATCGGCGTACTGGCGCACCGTCTCGATCAGCGACCGCTCCTGCAAGAGGAACGACGCCGCCGGCTTGAGGCGCAGCTCGACGGTGGTGCCGATCTCCTCGCGCCAGGCGGGCTGCATCTGGTAGTATTCGTCGCCGCCGGAGTGCCAGCCGTAGCACGGTCCCCCCTGGGCCGAGCGCGTCAGCAGGGTGACTTCCGAGGCGAGCAGGAAGGCGCTGAGGAAGCCGAGGCCGAACTGCCCGATCAGTTCCGTTGCCGCGGCGGCGTCGTCCAGGGACAGCCGCTCGCGCAGCTCGCGCGTGTAGCCACGGCCAATGGTCGCCAGGTAAGTGGTGATCTCGTCGGCGGTCAAGCCGTAGCCGTTGTCGCTGACGGTCAGGGTGCGCTGGTCGGGGTCGATGGACAGGTCGATGCGCGGCTCGTAGTCGGGCTCGTCACCCTCGATACGGCGGCGGACGCAGGAGTCGTGGCTGTTCTGGATCAGCTCGCGGACCCCGACCCGCTTGCTGGAATAGAGGTGTTCCGCCAGCACCTTGAGCAGGCCAGGGAGGTGAAGGTTGAATCGCTGCCGTTCGCTCATCGTTGGGGCTCGTTGCAAGGGGACTAACGACACAGGCACAGAGATTATACGGCCGGGCGATGCTCTGACCATCGTGCAGGACCTGGTGCGACAGCGCGGCCCTTGCCCCCACCGAGCTTGTCTCGGTGAAGCGGAGGCTTCTGCACCAGCGAGAGCGGGCGGCCACCGAGCCGGCCAAGTTTTTCTCCCCCGCGCCCTGTCCCTTGTCGAAATCAACAGTAGAATGAGAAAGATAGTGCTGTTTCTGGCGACAAGGACGGGATCGAGATGTCTGTACAAGTGTTCCCTCAAGAGCAGATCGTGAAGGCCGCACAGGTACTGGAGGGTGAGAGCCCACAAAACATCCTGCACTGGGCGGCCGAGACGTTCGGCTCGCGGCTCACGATGGCGACGGCATTCGGGGCGGAGGGATGCTGTCTGATCCACATGCTGGCGGAGATCGCTCCTGACCTACGGATCTTCAACCTGGACACGGGCTACCAGTTCGAGGAGACACTCCAGCTACGGGAGCGGATCAGGGAGAGGTACGGCATCGCGGTGGAGTTGGTGCGGCCGGAGCTGACGGTCGCCGAGTATGAGGCCGAGTACGGCGGGCCGCTGTATCGCATCCGCCCAGACCAGTGCTGTCACGATCGCAAACTGGTGCCACTGCGACGGGCCTTGGTCGGCTATGACGCGTGGATCAGTGCCATTCGCCGCGACCAGACGGTCGATCGCGGCCGGGCCGTTGTGGTGCAGTGGGATGCCAAGTTCAACCTCGTGAAGGTCAACCCGCTCTTGAACTGGGACAGGAAGCAGGTGTGGGCGTTCATCGTCAAGAACGAAGTGCCTTATAACCCGCTGCACGACCAGGGGTATCCGAGTATCGGCTGCTGGCCCTGCACGCGCCCGATCGCCGCGGGCGAGGACGAGCGGGCCGGCCGCTGGTCGGGGACAATGAAGAAGGAGTGCGGCCTGCACGTGATCGAGCATCGTGATGGAAGCGGTATTTGATTGCTCCCCTCTCCCCGTCGGGGGAGAAGGGCCATGAAGAGCGGGGCAACTGCTTCCCCCTTGGTCGCGTCCGGAGGGCGTGGTATGATCCGCGCGGAGTTGACGGGGCTACCAGCGGGGAGCCGGGATGAAGGGATCCGCCAAGACAGATTATGCGTGTCTCGCGATGATGGAGTTGGCTGCCAACTACGGCGACAGCCAACCGTTGCGGATCAAGGCGATCTCGGAGCGGACGGGCATCCCGTTGCGTTTCCTTGTTCAGCTGATGCTGCTGCTGAAGACAGGAGGCCTGGTCGCCAGCATGCGCGGGGCCTTGGGTGGCTATCAACTGGCTCGCTCGCCGCAGTCGATCTCCCTGGCGGACATCCTCAGCGCCCTGGAGAAGCGGTCCGCCCCGCATGCGCTGCCTGAGAGGCTCAAGCCGTCCCCCACCGCCCGCGCCCTCGCCGCAGTCTGGGGCGAGGTTCAGGCCGAGGAACAGCGCTTGCTCGAGAACATCTCCCTCGCCGAACTCCTCGAGCGCGCGCGGCAAGACAGCATGAACTTGACCTACCAGATATGAAATGACCAAGGACCAATGACAAGAGGAGCGTTCGCCGCTTGCGGCTTCGCGTTCGCGCCGGCTGACAGCCGGCGCGAACGCGAAGCCGCGGATTGCTGGTGCTTGTTCGTCATGGACCCTTGGTTCTTCTCCAACGGAGTCGACTGAATGCCAGACCTCATTCCTCCGCATGGCGGACTTGCCGAACCCGTTGACGGTCAGGTCCGGTCCCAGGAACAGGCCGACTTCCGCGGTCGCACCGCCGGGCTGAAGAAACTGCCCGTCAGCGACGCGGACCTGTCGACGCTCTACCGCCTCGGCGACGGCGGCCTCAGTCCGCTGCGTGGTCCGATGGACCGGGCGACCTGGGACCGTGTCCTCGACGGCGAGGTGCTTGTCCACAACGGCACGAACTACGCCTGGACGATTCCCCTCGCCTTCCCGGTCGACGCGGACCTCGCCCGCTCGCTGAAACCGGGCGAAACGGTCGCGCTGGTCAATGGCAGCGGCGACGTGGTCGGTTCGCTGGAGGTTCGCGAGGTCTATCCGTTCGACAAGCTCCGGTACATCAAAAGCGTCTACGGCACCGACCGGACCGATCACCCCGGCGGCAAGATGGTCCTCGGCGACCCGCGCGCCCACCTCGCCGGCGGCACGGTGCGCGTGCTGCCGCAGCCGAAGCATCCCGAGTACGGGCGTTTCCTCCTGTCGCCGCGCGAGACGCGCGCGCTGTTTCATAAGACCGGCTGGCAGCGCGTGGTCGCCTTCCAGACGCGCAACCCCCTGCACCGGGCTCACGAGTACGCCCTCGTCGCCGGCCTGGAGCGGCTGATCGGGCAGGGCCACCATGCCGGGGCGGTGCTCAATCCGCTCGTCGGCGAGACCAAGGGCGACGATGTCGACGCGGTCACACGCATGCGCACCTACCGGGCGCTCATCGAGAACAAGGCGTTGGGACAGGGCGACTCCGACGAAGAATTGTGGCAGAAGACCGGGTGTGCCATCACCGATCGGATTCTCCTGCTGGGGCTGGACATCAAAATGTTCTACGCCGGTCCCAAGGAAGCGATCATGCACGCCATCTATCGGCAGAACTTCGGCTTCACCGACCTCATCATCGGCCGCAAGCACGCCGACGCCCCCTACGACGACGGCTCCGACATCTGGGACGGCCTCGCGGCCCAGCGCAAGTTCGACGACCTCAAGGGCGAGTTGCTGATCAAGCCGGTGAAGATCGGCTTCGCCGCGTTCTACGAGGAACTGGGTCACGTCGGCCTGGTCGACGAGTACGGTCCGAAGGGCTTCAAGCAGGTGAACATCAGCGGTCGTGTCGTCCGCGACCAGTTGCGCAAGGGCGAGCTGCCCGACCCGCGCGTCATGCGGCCGGAGACGGCCCGCATCCTGATCGAGAGCATGAAAGATCGTTGAAAGAGAGGCAAGAAGGCAGGCCAGCCATGAGTACACCCCTTGCCGCGCACGACTACACCCCAGGCGGCCTGGACGCCGCTCTCGAATTCGTCAAGCGGACGCGCTCCGAACTGCGAACGCTCCGCAAGGTTCGCGTCTGGAAGGACAAACTGCACATCATCGACGTGAACAAGGACTTCTTCGAGATCCGCGGCCTCGGCTACGGCGACGCCGACATCGTTGCGTTGCTTCAAAACATCAACACCGCCTTCAACCCCGAGACGATCCACAATCCGGTGGACGCCGAGTACAAGGAGTTCGACACCGGCCGCCGCTACCCGTGGGCGTACGACCGCGTCATGTGACGCACCCGCCGATTATTTACGTTTGTCTTTCGTCTTTCGACCTGCACGGGCTTCCTGCAGCGCTTCGGGAAACGCTTCACGTTCGAGGAACCCATTGTCCACGAGCGTCTTCCGCACAGCGGCTAGGGTCATTGGGTCGACCCGCTCGGTGGTCCGGTGCGGGCGAAATGCGACGAGGGTGTTCGAGGACTTGTGCTCAAAGAGCACGTGCTTCCCTTCTACAGGGACCTGAACAAAGTCAAACCGTGTGAGCAGGCGATGCACGTCCCCGAAGGTGACCTTGTCAGCCATGACGAACTACCCTCCTGAGCTGAGCGAGAATGGTGTCCCGAAACTCCGCGAACTTTCCGAAGGACGCCGGGTTGATGACATTTTCCCGCGGAATGTGGATCGTAAGCCTGCCTTTTTCCTTGTCGAGGTCAATTTGCCGCAGCGACTCGAAATAGGCCTGAACATACAACCAATGGGCGACATCAGCCTTGGCATCATAAATGACAAGGATCACTGGCATCGGCTCGAGCAACCAGTGCCGGAAATCTTTTGAGTCGACGCGAACCGCGATGGACTTTCCCCCGGAGACAAGGCGTGGGTGATCAGTCGCTTTCACCTGCAATCTGATCTCCCCATTCTCGCGTTCGCCCTCACGGTCGTAAGTCGCTATGAGCAGGTCGATCCCATAATCGTGTTCGATCCGCTCCACCGAGCCCCCACAGAGCAAGGCGTGTCGCTCGACGTGGTTGACGCTCAGATCTGCGATCACATGCTCGCGAGTCCTTCGCTTCTTCTTCGGGTTTTGGCTGGGCATTCCCCACTCCATCGTTCGGCCACCTGCTAGGCTGGGCCGTGGCCGTAGATGTGCTGGATCGGCGTCTTGTGGCCCCAGATGATCTGCTCGCGCGTCAGGCCGAACACCGCCGCCACCTTGTCGCGCTCGGTCGGACTCGGCGTCCAGCGACCCAGCACGATCGCCAGCACGCGCTGCTCGTCTAGCCCCGACCGCTCGGCGACCTGCTTCCAATCCATGCCGTGCTCGACACACAACTGGTCGACGCTCTTCTGCGCGTCCATTCCCGACAACCTCCCTCTGAAAACGTATGCTCTTCAGGGCGTTCGACCGAACTGCGGACCGTGACCGTACAGGTGCTCGACCGGCGTCCGGTGTCCCCAGGCGATCTGCTCGCGCGAGAGCCCGAACGCCGACGCCACGCGGTCGCGCTCGGCCGGGCTCGGCGTCCACTGTCCCGTCACAATGGCCCGCACCCGGCGCACGTCCAGGCCGGTCCGTTCGGCGAGTTGCTCCTCGCTGAGGCTGTGCTCGTGACAGAGCTGCTCCACCGTCTTCAAGGTCTCCATGATGACATTCTCCCCGACTGTCCCGAGATTACCACACGACCGGGAGCGTTTCCATCTGTTTGCCACCGCCGTGCCGCCTGTTAACCGCGGTTAGCGCTTCCGCTTCCGCTGTCACCCTCCACCCGGACGCGCATCCCGTTGAGAGCACACGGGTTGGGCGGCGAGCCGCCGAACCGGCCTGTGGTTTGCATCTCGTCGAGGCGGTGAAGGCATGCTCCCGCCGGAGGCGGGGAAGGAAAGGAGGGTCGCTTATGGAGTTTCGCTGGGTTTCCCTCATCGCCCTGTGGACGCTGCTCTCCGGACCGATCTTCAGCCCGCCGTCCGGTCCACCTCGACCGCGCGAGCGGTCAACCGCGGTGGCGCAGCAGGCCAAGTCCCACGCGCCGCCTGCCGCCCGCCGCTGACCGACCTGTAGGACGGTTTTTCAAACCGTCCGGGCTTCACGTACGGACGGATTGGAAATCCGTCCTACAAGGCCGCTGAAAAAGTTCCCGGCCTCCCTCTGTCTCGCTCCTCCCAGCGCCGTATTCTCACCCTTAGAGCGTGTTGCCGCGGGGTGTAGCGACAGGCGGCTCGCCTGTCGTTTTGGTTCCAGCGACAGGCGAGCCGCCTGTCGCTACGGGCACGAGGCCCCGGGCGCCAGGGAGACTCCACGATGACGGCGAGCACCGCTTCCCTTGCGGACCTGAAGGCGAGAGCCAAATCGATCCGCAAGAACATCATCACCAGCACGACCGCTGCGGGTTCGGGACATCCGACCAGTTCGCTCTCCGCGGTCGAGATCGCCGTCGCCCTCTACTTCGGCGGCATCCTCCGCTACGACCCGAAGAACCCGCACCGGCCAGAGCGCGATCGCTTCCTCCTCAGCAAGGGCCACGCCGCTCCGCTCTTGTACGCCGTCCTCGCCGAGGCCGGCTACTTCCCCGTTGACCAGCTGCTGACTCTCCGCAAGCTCGACAGCCCCCTCGAGGGCCACCCCAACATGCGCCGCCTCCCGGGCGTCGAGGCCTCGACCGGCTCGCTTGGCCAGGGACTGTCGATCGGCATCGGGCACGCCCTTGCCGCTCGTCTCGACGGCCGCGACGCGCGTGTCTACGTCCTGATCGGCGACGGCGAGATCGACGAGGGCCAGGTCTGGGAAGCCGCCATGTCCGCCCACAAGTTCAAGCTCGATAACCTCGTAGCCATCATCGACCAGAACGGTTATCAGCAGACGGGCGCCACCAAGGAGGTCCTCGACCTCACCCCGCTAGCGCCGAAATGGGAGGCGTTCGGCTGGTCCGTCCAGGAGATCAACGGCAACGACCAGCAGCAGGCCCTCGACGCCTTGAAGAAGACGTCCCAGGTCAAGGGCAGGCCAAGCGTCATCGTCTCGAAGACCGTCAAGGGTTGGCCGATCCAGACGATCCTGAGCAAGGACCCCAACCATCACGGCAAGGCGCTGACGCAGGAAGAGATGAAGCAGGCCCTGGCCCTCTTGGACGCCCGCTGATCGGATGAGGGAGAATAATACGATGAAATTAGGAAAATCCGTCCGTGAGGCCTTCGGCATCGCGCTGGCGAAGCTCGGCGAGCAGCACGCCGACATTGTCGTCCTCGACGGCGATGTCCACAACTCGACGCGCACGGACTTCTTCGCCAAGAAGTTCCCCGATCGCTTCTTCAACGTCGGCATCGCCGAGTCGAACCTGGTCAGCACCGCCAGCGGCCTGGCGGCCTCGGGGAAGCGCGCCTGGCTGGCCAGCTTCGCCGCTTTCGTCCTGTGCAACGCCTACGATCAGTTGCGCATGTCTGTCGCCTTCCCCAATCTCGATGTCAAGGTGGTCGGCACGCACGCCGGCATCAGTATCGGCGAGGACGGGCCGTCGCAGATGGGCATCGAGGACGTGTCGCTGGCCTGCTCGCTGCCCAACTTCACTGTCGTGGTGCCGGCCGACGAGCCGTCGACGGAGCAGGCGGTGCAGGCACTGGCGAAGATCAAAACGCCCGCCTACCTGCGGGCCGGCCGGCCGAACGTGCCGATCGTCTACGAGATCGGCTGCGCTTTCGAGTTGGGCAAGGCGATCCGTCTGCGCGACGGCAAGGACGTCACCCTGATCGCCAATGGCCTGAT
>JACOUH010000123.1 GCA_016177925.1 Planctomycetota bacterium
AAGGCGCAAGGACCATAAGCCCCCCGGGGCCCCCAAGATCCGGGTGATGGATGCAGCACTTAAAGCCAAGATGGCAAAGCTCTTACGGACGGTACAAGCAGCAAACTGTTAACGGCGTTGCGTGCCATGCTTTCGCGGCCCCGAAGGTCCCGACAGCCACGCGCCCCCGAGGCGGGGCCGCGAAAGCATGCCACCCCCCGCCGGGAACCATCGCCTGCCACTTCCCGTCAAAAGGTGAGTATGTCACAATGACCCGAAGCGCCAGCGAGAGAAACTCCCTCCCTCGCTCGCGCGTCGGGCTAAGCGTCGCCCATACAGAGAGGAATCGTCCGCTATGAAACGTCTGCTGCTCGTCGGGGCGCTGTTGCTTGGCGCCTGCGCCTTCATCCCCGTTTCGCCGGCCGCCGACTCGGAGCGCGAACAGGCGAAGGAGGCCCTCAAGGCGTTGCAGGACTTCATCGGCGGCTGGAAGGGCAGCGGCGGACCGCCGCGGCCGCGGCCCGGCGCCCCGATCTGGAACGAAACCCTCGATTGGAGCTGGCGCTTCAAGGGCGACGACGTCTGGCTGGCCCTGAAGATCGAGAAGGGCAAGCACTTCAAGAGCGGCGCGCTGCGTTACCTGCTGGACAAGAAGGTCTATCAGTTGACCGCCGAGGATGCCAAGGGCAAGAAACGCGTCTTCGAGGGCATGCTCAAGAACGACTACCTGACCCTGGAGCGCGTCGACCCGGAGACGAAGGAGTCGCAGAAGATCGTGATGAACCTCGCCGGTGACGGCGTCCGCTTTATCTACCGCTACGACCACAAGGACGAGGGCAAAACGCTGTGGATTAATGATTTCCAGGTGGCGTCGACGAAGATTGGTGAGAGCCTGGGCGCGACCGAGAAGAAGCAGGAGTGCGTGGTCAGCGGCGGCCTCGGCACGGTCGCGGTCAGCTTCAAGGGGGAGACGTTCTACGTCTGCTGCTCGGGCTGCCGCGACGAGTTCAACGCCAACCCCGAGAAGTATGTCAAGGAATTCAAGGCGAAGAAGGCCGGCAAGAACTAACAACGTCGGGCAAGTTTCCAACTTGCCGGATGAAGTCGGGCAAGCTGGAAACTTGCCCCCCGTTAAGGAGAACACGACGTGCGCAAGGATGCTCAACGCACTGCCAAGGTCCTCAACCACTACCGCCGCCTGATCCATCTGCTGAATCAGCGCTACCGCGAGGAGTTCATCCGCGCCGAGCGCCTGGAGGCTGACCTGGCCATTGTCCAGGCCTTCCGCGCCACCTGGCTATTCCGTCTGCTACGGGGCCTGAAGCGCTGGCTGCGCCCTCCGGCTCCGCCGCGGCCGGACTCCGAGGCCGTCGTCCCGCTCGTGCTCGAGCCCGTGCGACCGGCGGGGCGGATCAGCCTGGTCATTCCCTTCCGCGACCGCCCGGAACTCTTGCGCGACTGCCTGCGCGGCCTGCGACTAAGCACGCATCGTGATTACGAGGTCGTTTTAGTGGACAACGGCAGCAGTGATCCCGACCTACTCCGCCTGCTCGACCGCCTGGAGCGCCGGCGGCGCTACCGGGTCGTCCGCCGGCCGGGGGAGTTCAACTTCTCGCTGCTCTGTAACGCGGGGGCTCGGGGGGCACGCGGCGACTGGCTGCTGTTTCTCAACAACGACACCTGCGTGTTGACGCCCGACTGGATGGAACAAATGCTGAACGTTGCGGCCCAGCCCGGCGTGGGCGTGGTTGGGGCAACGCTGCTCTATCCCGACGGAACGTTGCAGCACGCCGGCATGTTTCGCCGCAGCGATGGCGTCTGGGACCATCTCGGCCGCGGTCTGCCGGGCGACGCTCCCGGCGAGCGCAGCGAGTTGCGGCAGGTGCGGGCCGTGCCGGCAGTCAGCGCCGCCTGCCTGCTCGTTCGCCGCGATCTCTTCTTCGAGCTGGGTGGTTTCGACGAGTCCCGGCCCGTCACACACAACGACGTCGACTTGTGCCGGCGGGCCCGCGCCCGCGGCCTGCTCGTCGCGGTGACTCCGCACGCCCGCCTGCTGCACTACGAGTCGCTGTCGCGCGGCTACACGCTCACGCCCCCCGACGCGACCTGAGAAGTGTCTTGTCAAGGAGCGGGCCCCACCGCGGGTATCCATCCGTGGCCTTCCTGGAGCACCAGCGTTCGCATCGCCTCGATCCACGCCGGGTGATCGTTCAGACACGGGCACTGGTGCAGCCGCTTGCCGCCAGCGTGGACAAATGCCGCGCGTGCCTCGTAGCCAATCTCGTCGATCGTCTCCAGACAGTCGGTGGTGAAGCCGGGCGTGGCGACGAAGACGTTCTTGACGCCCTGGCGAGCGAGTTCGCGCAGACAATTCTCCGTGTACGGCTTCAGCCACTCGTCGCGGCCGAACAGCGATTGAAACGTCTGCGTCCAGGACTCGCGCGGCCAGGCGAGGCGCTTGATTAACTCGGCCGTCGTGCGCTTGACGTGTGTCGCGTAGGGGTCGCCGCGCTGGGCGTACTTGATCGGGATGCCGTGGAAACTGAGCAAATAGTGATCGGGCTGCCACGGCAGGCGCCGCAGTTCGTCGTGGATGACGGCGGTCATCGCGTCAAGGTAGGCGGGGTGGTCGTAGTAGGGCGGCACGATGCGCAGGGCCGGCACGAGCCGCTGGCCCATCAGCGCCTTGAAGAGTGTGTCGGTCGCCGAGGCGGTCGTGGTCGCCGAATACTGCGGATACATCGGCAGCACGAGAAGGCGATCGACCCCCTGCTGGATCATCTCGGCGACGACGTCATCAACCGACGGATTGCCGATCTGCATGCCAAAGCGCACGGGGACGCCGGGCAGAAGGCGCTGGAGGGCCTCGGTCTGGAGGCGTGTCAGGTGCAAGAGTGGCGAGCCGGTGTCTTCCTTCCAGATGCGGCGGTACTTGGCGGCGGAGCGCGACGGGCGGAAGGGCAGGATGAACAGGTTGAGGATGAACCACCACTTGAAGCGCGGCACCTCGATGACGCGCCGGTCGCCGAGGAACTGGCGGAGGTAGCGGCGGAGGGCGGAAGAGGTAGGGGCGTCGGGCGTGCCGAGCTGGATCAGGAGAACGCCTGCGGCTCGCATGCCACCGCCGGGAGCAAAAACCGGACTAGCCCGAAGCGCAAGCAAGGGACACGGTCGACCCTCGCTAGCGCGTCGGGCTAGTGGGAGAGGAGAAGGAGCCTGTCCTTACTTCTTCTTGCACTCGGGCCCTTCCTGCGGCGACTGCTTCTCGGTGATGCCGCCGCCGGACTCCTTGAGGGCTGCGGAACGCTCGGCGTTCAGCGGCGTGAAGCTGGCCCACTGGCTGGGCACGTTCGCCTCTGCGTAGATGGCCTCGACGGGACACTCAGGCACACAGGCCTCGCAGTCGATGCAGTCGGCCGGGTCGATGTAGAGCATCTTCTCGTCCTGGTAGAAGCACTCCACGGGGCAGACGGCCACGCAGTCGGTGTACTTGCAATCATAGCAGGGCTGGCAGACAGTGTGCGTCATGAGATGGGGTCCTTTCTAGCGGATGACGCTCCTCTGATCTCACCCGCCGTCGCGCCCGGCGGCCCGGCCGCAGACGAAGACGACCCTGACGTGCCGCACGGAGGTTGGCGGGATGATAGGGTTCCGCAATTCTTCCGTATGCTTAGCAGGTTCCCGCGACGATGTCCAGCAAATACTTGCAGAGATCGGCTCAGCGACGGCGCTTCGGAGCAACCTCCGGGTTGACCCACGCCGGCAGCGGTTCGCCGGACAATCCTGCCAGCAGATTGCGAGCGCAGATCTCCGCCATCGCGTTGCGCGTGCCGACCGTGGCACTGGCGATGTGCGGGGCCACGATCACGTTGGGCAGCTGCAGGAGCGGGTCGTTCGGCGACGGCGGCTCCGGATCGGTCACATCGAGGCCAGCGGCGAAGATCGTGCCCGAGCGCAGTGCCTCGGCGAGCGCCTTCTGGTCGACGATCGGTCCGCGCGCTGAGTTGATGAAGACAGCGGTCCGCTTCATCTGCTTGAAGCGCTGCTCGTTGAACAGGCCGCGCGTCTGCTCGTTCAGGTCGGTGTGGACCGACACGAAGTCCGACTCGCGCAGCAGGGTGTCGAGGTCGACCTGCCGTGCCCCGAGGTCCTGCTCCGCC
Organism: Planctomycetota bacterium; assembly: GCA_016177925.1. Lineage (GTDB taxonomy): Bacteria > Planctomycetota > Planctomycetia > Gemmatales > Gemmataceae > JACOUH01. The sequence continues at coordinate 4,140 of JACOUH010000123.1, forward strand.
TTCTCGCTGCGATAGACATCGTGGTAGAGGATCGTCATGTCCCAGCCCTTGCAGCGCTTGGCCAGGGCGTAGCCGATGCGGCCCATGCCAATGACGCCAAGCGTCCGGCCGACGAGGTCCTGGCCGAGGTGTCCCAACGGCTCCCACGTCTTCCACTGCCCGGAGCGGCTGTAGCGGTCGCCCTCGACGAGGCGCCGCGCCGCGCCGATGAGCAGGCAGAAGGCCATGTCGGCGGTCGCGTCGGTGAGGACGCCGGGTGTGTTGCCGACGCAGACGCCACGCTCCGTCGCCGCCTTGACGTCGACGTTGTTGAAGCCGACGGCGTAGTTGCTGACCACCTTCAGCCGCGGCGCCGCGTCGAGCAGGGCGGCGTCGATGCGGTCGGTCAAGAGCGACACGAGCCCGTCGCAGTCGGCGACCTTCTGGCGGAGGAGGTCATACGGTGGCGGTAGCTGCTCGGTCCAGATCTCAGCCTCGCAGTGGCGGCGCACCAGGTCGAGCCCCGCCTCCGGGATGATGCGCGTGACGAAGACTCGGGGCTTTGCGGTCATGGTTGCGGCTCTCCCGCTTGAGGACAGCGTGACGAGATGAGGGGATCGACGACTCGGCGGGCGGGGCAGCGGCCCGCTGCGCTTGCTGGCCGAGGAAGTAGCCAAGGAAAAGGGCGCCGAGCACCAACAGCAGCCAGTAGAGACTGGCCCAGGCGCTGCCGTTGCCCTCCTCCCACGATGCCATCCAGCGGCGGAAGCGAGTGCGCCGCTGCAGCCGTTTCAGCCAGCGCCGACTCGGTGAAGCGCTGTCGAACTGGCGCACCGCCGTCACGACCTGGCCGACCTGGCGCCGGGCGAGCGCGTTGTCGGGATCGACCTCGAGCACCTCGAGATACACCCAGACGGCCTCGCCAAGCATGCCGGCGCGTGTCAACTCCTCGGCCTGGGCCAGTCCGACGGCGAGGTTGCCGACGTAGTCGGCGAGCAGCGACAGGTCAGCGTGGCAGCTGGGGCACTCGCGCCCCAGCGGCGGCACCTTCTTCTTGCACAACGGGCAGCTCAACATAGAAACCCCGAGGCCGGGGGCCCGCTTAGCCCGACGCGCCAGCGAGGTTCCTTGGTTTCCTCGCTGGCGCGTCGGGCTAAGCAGCGGTGGAATGACTCGACCTTCACAGGAGGTACGCGTAATTCAGCAGCCGGTCGTTGAGGGAGGCGCTGGCGTCCTCCATGTTCTTCTTGTCGCCCGAGCCCATCGCCTGGCGCACCTGCCGGCACAGGTCCTCCAGCTCGCGGCGGTCCTCGGCGTTCTCCACGCGCGGGATGACGTCCTGCTCCGTCTTCTTCAGCACCTCGAGAGCGTCGCGGTACTCCGGCGTGCTCTCGAAGTCGACCGTGCGCTGCACCAGCTCCTCGTTGATCTTCTTCATCTTGATCAACTGGTTGACATCGAGCTGGTCCTCGCCGGTCTGTTGGATGGTGAAACGTTTTTTCTGCGAGGCGTGCTGGTCCTGAATAACTACCGTGAGGATGCCGTCGTCACCGTATTCATAGCTGACGTCGAGGCCGGCGTCCTTCTGCGGCCGCGGCGGCTTGAACTCCCACGGGATCTCCGCCAGCTTGACATTCTCGGTGCTGTCGGGATTGTCGTAGATGTCGCCCTCGTAGACACAGATCAGCACGCGGTCGGCCGGGTCGGCGACGGGATAGTACGTCTTGCTGTACGAGCACGGGATGTCGCTGCCGCGCTTGATGATCGGGTCGAGGTAGACGCGGTTGGTGCGCTGGTCGATCGGGTTGGCACACAGCGAGTGCTCGAGCTTGACACTGTAGCCATAGTTGTCCAGGCCCGGCGCCCCT
>JACOUH010000028.1 GCA_016177925.1 Planctomycetota bacterium
CGACTTACCAGCTCCAGCGAGTCGCAGGTGTACATCAGCAGTATCCAACTGATGCTGAAGAGATTAAAGCCATCTAAAGAATACTCAGAGTTTAGATATAGGCGAAAAGTTGCCTGAAAAGCTTTCAAAACAGTCACTAAGAGGTTTTCGCGGCGGGCCAGGTGGCGGCGGAGGGACCTTTTCCGGCTTTCGCGCGTTGACTCTACAATCAGCCGGTCGGCCCGCTCGAGGTAACGCTCGATCTGGCGGCGGGAGAGCGGGGTTTCGCCCCGGGCCAGCTTCCAGGGTGAGCCGTCCGTTTGTTCCTGTTCCGCGACGGATTCCGTCACGTCCCAGACCTTCGCGCCGTCCAGGCGAATGCGAACGATCTCGCGCAGGCGCAGTTCGGTCTGTGCCTTACTGGCCTTGCGCCGGGCCGGCTTCTTCTTTCCCTTCATGGCGGTTCACCGCCTCCAGAACCCAGCGGGCATGCCAGTCGCACAGCCCGGCGTCGTTGACCAGGCAGAACTGTTCGCGGCCGCTGCCGTTGCCGCACAGGTTCGCCGAGCCCTCGATGGCCAGCCGTTCGCCGGCGGCGAACGCCAGGGAGACGACCTTCGCGTGCGAGTGACAGCACGCCGCACGCTGCTTGCGCTTTCGGAACTCGGCGAGCGTCTGCTCCCACAGCTCGCCGTTGTGCGAGCGGAAGAAGATCGACGCCAGCAGCGTCAGGCTGCCGACCTGGCCAGCGTCCAGCCAGCGAAGCATGGTCCGCAGGTTCCGGGCGTTGTAGCCGAGCGTGCCGATCACCAACCGCTCGCACCGGCCCAGCCGCTCCAAGAGCGCGTTGATAACGTCGGTCAGGTCCATGCGGGCCGTGCAGAGCGCATGCAGTCCCTCGCCGGGGCCGGGCAGCTGGTCGAGGACCGCTTTCGCCTCGGCGATGCCGGCGGCGCGGCGGGCGGCCAGCCTGCAGAGCAGAGGGACCGGCAGACCGTCGCCCTCGTCCTCAAGGGCGGGGCGGTCGCCGAAGTGCAACTTGCGGGGGCTGAAGCGGGCCATGACGATCACCAGGGAATCGGGGCGTTGCTGACGCCGGAGACGTAGGCGCGCCAGGCGTTGGACTTGTTGCCGCGGCCGCCGCCGGACGTCTTGGTCCGGCGCTTCTTGGCCTTGGCCGGCTTGGGCTTCTTGGCTGCTGCCATGTTGCTCGGTTCCTTTCTTGTCGCGCGGCGACAAGCGCAGCGTGATCGGCGGGGCGAAGGGGGCACGCGGCCGCGCCGGTCGTACTACCCCAATCCTAAGCGGCCCGGCGCCGGGAACGGGCCTTCCGTACCGTTTTGCCGAAATGGTCCTGGCGGCGCCAGTAAGTGGCTGTTCTTTCAAAACAGCCACTTGCGAAAAAATGCAGGGAAAACTGCGTGTACGTTTGTTCAAAAGTGCCGTTTCCCGTGGATTTCTTTCAAAACAGGCACTAAGGGGACCGGCACCCTCTATGTGCGCGAGGAGTTGCTCGAACGCCTGTGGGTTAACGTTGCCTCGGCCGACTGGCGGAACTACGAGCGCAAGGCCTACCGTTTCTCGAACCTCGGCACCTCGAACCTGTCGGTCATGGTCGGGCTGAGGGCGGCCCTTGATTTCTTCCAGGCGATCGGCCCGGAGCGCATCTACCAGCGCATTCACGCGCTGGCCGGGCGGGTGCGCGAGCGGCTCAAGGGCCGCCCCCAACTTCGCCTGGCCAACGCCAGCGCGGATTCCTTTTACGGCGGGATGGTGAGCGTTGAGCCGGTCAAGGGCGACCTGAAGCGGGTGGTCGACGAGTGTGCCGCCCGCAACATCCGCATCGCCGGCGGGCCGGAGCGCATCCGCATTGCCACGCACATCTTCACCCAATCGACCGAGCTGAACGCCTTCTTCGACGCGGTCGAGACGGGCCTGCGTGGCTGAGCCTTGTTGTAGGATGTGGACGCCTGCCGCTCACCCAACGCGATCAATCAAGAGGGGAGAAACCGCCGATGATCTGGAATCGCAGCTTGATGTTCTGTGCCGTTCTGGGAGCCATCGTCTTCCCCTGCCTCTGTGTGGCCCAGGATCGGCCGCGGCAAGAACCGCCTTGGTATCCCGACAAGACCAAGCTGCTGATCTGGCGCGAGGCCAGGGGCGGCGAACAGGCGATCACCAGGCCCGCCGATTGGGCCAGGCGGCGCGCGCACATTCTCGCCCACATGCAGGAAGTCATGGGGCCGCTGCCTGATGAATCGCGCAAAGTGCCGCTGGACGTCCAGGTGACGGAAGAGGTCAAGACGGGGACGTACCTTCGCAAGAAGCTAACGTTCGCGGTCGAGAAGGGCGATCGCCTGCCGGCCTATCTGTTTCTCCCCCTCGACGCCAAGGGCAAGTTGCCCGCCGTGCTGTGCCTGCACGGCACACAGGTCAAGCGGGGCAACGAGGTGGTGGCCGGCCTGGAAGGCGAGACGAACGACCGTGCCTACGCGGTCCATTTGGTGAAGCGCGGCTACGTCACGCTCGCCCCCTGCTACGTCAACATGGGCGAGTATAAGTTCGACGTTTACCGCAAGGGCTACGCCAGCGCCACGATGAAAGCCATCTGGAACCACATGCGGGCGGTCGATCTGCTCCAGTCGCTGCCGGAGGTCGATCCCGAGCGCATCGGCGCCATCGGCCATTCGCTGGGCGGCCACAACAGCATGTTCGTCGCCGTCTTCGACCCGCGGATCAAGTGCATCGTCTCGAACTGTGGCTTCTGCAGTTTTCCGACCTACTACAAGGGCAAGCTCGCCGGTTGGAGTCACGACGGCTACATGCCGCGCATCCGCACGCGCTACCACCTGAAGCCGGAGAAGATGCCGTTCGACTTTCCCGAGGTCGTGGCGGCGCTGGCCCCGCGCGCCTTCCTCGCCAGCGCCCCCGTGCGCGACAGTAATTTCGACGTGGACGGCGTCAAGGAGTGCATCGCGGCGGCGCGGCCGGTCTACGAGTTGCTCGGCGCGAAGGAGAAGCTGGCCGCCAACTATCCTGACTGCGATCACAACTTCCCGGAGGATGTGCGGAAAGTGGCGTATGAGTGGCTCGATCGGTGGTTGAAACAGAAGTGAGATACTCCATGTCGCGTCTCCTGTTAGCATGTATCTCGGTCGGCGTGGTGACCGCGGCGGCCTGGCTGGCGCGGTCGACTGACGAGCCGGCACGGGCGGCGGCGGCCGTTGCCCAACTGCGGGCGTTTGGTCCGGTCCATCCGCATCTGTCGCCGGCCGGCGACCGCGTTGTCTTCTCCTACCAGGCCGCCCTCTGGGTGATGCCAGCGACCGGAGGGACAATGACACGCTTGACCAGCGGCGATGGCTTTGACACCGAGCCGGCCTGGTCGCCCGACGGCAAACGGATTGCCTACCTGAACGGGCGGGAATTCGGTTCCGGGCGGGTGTGCGTGATTGGGGTCGCGGATGGCGCGACGACCGAAGTCCCCGGTGCCGTGCAGGTCAGCGGCAAGCTGGCGTTTCATCCGGACGGCCAAAGGATTCTCGGGAACCTGCGAACAGCGGATCTCAAGAGCGGCGAGGGTCTGGCCTGGCTGAACGTGAAGACGGGGAAAGTGACCGCGGTGACCGACCCTCCTCGGCCCGCGCGGAAGGCAGCCCTCTCCACGGACGGCCGCTGGATCGCCTTCGCCACGAACCAGGATGTCCCCGGCCAGCAGGGGGGCAATGACGGACCGCAGGCCGACCTCTGGAAGGTCTCGGCCGAGGGAGGCAAACCCGAGAAAATCGTGCAGCTCCCCTCACGCGTCTACGATCTGTGCTGGTCGGCGGACGGGCGAAGCCTCTTCATCGCGACGAGCCAGGGCAGCGCACACAATGACCTCTGGCAAGTGCCGCTGGACAACCCCTTGCGCGGCGCCAGGCAACTGACATCGGGCCAGGCTGATGAAGACCGGCCATCGGTGTCGCGCGATGGCCGCTGGCTTCTCTACACCGACAACCGCGAGGGCGCAACCGCCCTGGTGCGCCGCGACCTGCGCACCGGCGGCGAGCAAACGCTGGCCATGACCGATCTCGACTTTCATCGACCGACCGGCTCGCTCAAGGTGCGCACCGTGGACAAGGGATCGAGCAAGCCGGTCGTCGCCCGCGTTTTCCTCGTAGGAGCGGGCGGCAAGTTCCATGCGCCGCCGGGCGCCCTGTATCGCCTTCTGGGCGGCAACGGACACTTCTATTGCCGCGAAGCCGCGGAGTTACGTCTGCCTGCGGGGGAGTACCGGCTGATTGCCTCGCGCGGGCCGGAGTACCGAGCGGTCCGCAAGTCGGTGCGGATCGAGGAGGGGAAGACCGCCAAGGTAACCGTCGAGCTGGAGCGCTGGACCGATGCCGCCTCGTCGCATCTGTACTCCGGTGAAAACCATATCCACGCCAATTACGGCTACGGCGAGTGGTACAACACGCCCGGGTCGATGCTGCTTCAGTGCGAGGGCGAAGACCTGAACGTCTGCAACTTCATGGTGGCCAACTCGGACGGCGACGGCGTGTTCGACCGCTCGTTCTTCCGGGGCCGGCCCGATCCGCTCTCGACGTCGCGGACGATCCTGTACTGGAACGAAGAATACCGCAGCACGATCTGGGGTCACATGACCCTGGTCAACCTCCGCCAGGTCGTGGAGCCGGTCTTCACCGGGTTCAAAGACACGACCAATCCGCACGACGTGCCGACCAACGCCGACATCTCCCAGCGCACGCGGCAACAAGGCGGCCTGGTCAACTACACGCATTCGGCCTCCAATCCCGCCGATCCTTACCTGGGCGCCTACTCAGGCAAAGGACTCCCGGTCGATGCAGCCCTCGGTGCCGTGGACACGATGGACCTCAACCTGAATTTCAACGCCTGTGTGCCGCTGTGGTATCGACTCCTGAACTGTGGTTTCCGACTCCCGGCGTCGGCGGGCACGGATGTGTTTTTGAACCGCATTTCCAGCGTGGTGCCTGGCTGGGCCCGCGCCTACGTGCCTATCGACGGCGAGCTGAGCTATGCCAAGTGGATCGACGGCTTGCGTGCGGGCCGATCGTTCGTCACGAACGGCCCGTTCGTGGAG
>JACOUH010000124.1 GCA_016177925.1 Planctomycetota bacterium
CAGGTAGGGCCAGTCGGTCGGGCTGATCTGGCGCGATTGCTGGCCGGTGTACTTGTAGCCGGTGAGTATCCAGTACCCGCTGGCGTCGTGGAGGTCGGTGTGCGTACACAGCGAACGAACGACGGCCAGCTTGTCGGCGATGCAAGCAGTGCGCGGCAGCAGCTCACAGAAGCGGATGCCGGGGACGTTGGTCGCAATGGGGCGGAACTCGCCGCGGATCTCAGCGGGAGCATCGGGTTTGGGGTCGAAGGTCTCGTGCTGCGGCGGGCCGCCCTGCAACCAGACGAAAAGGACGTTCTTGGCCCGGCCAAAGGTGGAACTATGCACCCGGTCGCGCGGCCGCGTCGCCTCGGCGCGCAGGAGGTCCGGCAGCGACAGCCCCAGAACGCTCAGTCCGCCGACGCGGAGCAGCTCGCGCCGGCTGATGTGGTCACACAGGCGAGTGGGGCGATCGTGCAGGGACAGCATGATGCGTCTCCTTCCCTTCCTATCTCCGTCTGCCCTTCACGATACCTGTTCGTGGGGCGAGGTGTCACTCGAAATCCCAATTCCGAAATCCCAAATCCCAAATCCGAAATCGGGAAGGGGGGGGTCCCTCTTCCTTTCGGATTTCGGATTTGGGATTTCGGATTTTCCCGCTTATGATGGGTCGACGGGCTCTTCCTCCCCAGAGATGACGCAGTCATGGCGAGCGACCCCCAGCACCCCGTTGCGACCGGCCTGACCGGCCCCTTGGTGACGGCGATGCCCGAAACGTCCCCCCCTCCCGGGCCGGCGCCCGTCGACGGGTCACCCGGCGTCTCGCTGACTCCCGGCGCCCGGCCTCTGCCGGAGTACGAACTGGTGCGGCTGCTGGGCCGGGGCGGCTTCGGGGAAGTGTGGCTGGCCACCGGCCCCGGCGGCTTCGACGTCGCCCTCAAGTTCATTCGCCTGGGCGTTCCCGCGGCCCAGGTCGAGCTGCGCTCGCTGGAACTGGTCAAGGGCATCCGCCACCCGCACCTGCTGACGACCTTCGGCGCCTGGCACCAGGGCGACTACCTGATCATCGCCATGGAGGTCGCGCAGCGCACTCTCCTGCAGCGCTGGCAGGAGTGCAGCACCCAGGGGATGCCCGGCATCCCGGCCGGGGAGCTGCTGGAGTACATGCGCCAGGCGGCGGAGGGGCTCGACTACCTCAACGAGGGCCGAGGACTCGCTCTCGCAGGTGCCCCCCCTCCGGGCGGCGCGCCCGGAGGGCTTCAGCACAAGGACGTCAAGCCGCAGAACCTCCTGATGGTCGGTGGGGCCGTCAAGGTGGCCGACTTCGGCCTCGTCCAGTTGCTCGAGCAGACCTCGGTCAGCGCCACCGGCGGCCTGACGCCTGCCTACGCGGCCCCCGAGTTCTTCCAGGGACGGACGACGCGGTGGTCCGATCAGTATTCCCTGGCCGTCACGTACTGCCACCTCCGCAGCGGCCGGTTGCCGTTCACCGGCAGCGCCGCGCGACTGATGGCCGGCCACGTCTCGCAACCGCCCGACCTCGACATGCTGCCGGAGCCGGAGCGGGTCGTGGTCGAGCGGGCGCTGGCCAAGGAGCCGACGCGGCGCTGGCCCAGTTGCCGGGCCTTTGCGGAGGCCCTGACGGCCACGGCACAGATGGCGGGGAAGTCCTCGACGGCCGCGCCAGGGGTCGGAGCGACCGCCAAGCCGTCGGGGGGACCTCCCGACAGGTTGGCGGTTGTCGGTCAGGAACTTCGGCAGGCGCTGGCGGTGACGGACCCGGCAGCGCTGCTGGTCCCTCTCCGTGTCCTCCGCCGGCTGCTGCGGGCGGAGTTCGGCGGCCCGTACCTGCTCAGCGACGTGCCGCACGAGAACTGCTACGCATTCGATCGCGACGTGCTCTTCCGCCACGTCGAGCCGGACGAGCTGGGGGTGGAGCCGGACCAGCTGCTCCCTCCCACGGTCATCCTGCTGGCCCGCCCCTCCGCCGAGCAGTTGGAGCGCTGGGGCCGGGAGGGGGCGTTGCTGCGCTACTGGCGGCTGCTGTTCCATGCCCGCGTCCACGTCGCCCTCCGCCGCCGGCACGAGGAGGGCCTGCTGACGCCGACCGACATCCTCGCCCGCATCGAGCAGATCGGCGCCGCCGAGTTCGGCGAGGTCCGAACCGTCTTGCGCCAGGAGAACCTTCTGCCGCGAAAGGCCGACGACTTGGCGGTCTACATCGAGTTTGCCGCCTCCTACCTGGAGATGCGCTACTTCCGGGCCAACCTGCTGGCGACCTTCTTCCCGGCCTTTCACGACCTGCGGCGGGTTGACGACGTCCTGGCCCAGGACGTGGACGCCGCGGCCCTGTTTTCCACCACCCGGCTTCCCGGGGCCTCGGAGCCGGTCGTCCGCACCGACACGTCGTCCGACGAGTCGCACTCCTACTACTGGAAGCTGGTCCGCCACGCCGAGCGGGCGGCGGCGGAGGGCGACCTGGTGCGGGCGGCGATCGAGCGCACCCGGGCGGCGCGGGTGGCGCCGCCGGCCCTGGGCCAGGACACGCGCGCCGCCGCCTTCCGCAATCTCAAGGACCTGACCCTGTGCCTGCAGGGCGCCCTTCGGCTCAGCCCCGAGGAGGGGGCCGAGTGGCTCCAGGTGCTGCCGGCCCTGCTGGACAAGGCCGACCAGGGGCGCTGGCCCGTCGAGGCCAAGCTGCTCTACGACTTGCAGAAGCTCTGTCACGAGCACGGGCAGAAACTGTACTCGCTCGACCTGGTGGAGTGGGCCCTGTCGGCGGGCAAGCGGCCCATCAAGCGACCGCTCAGTCTCCTCCAACTGGTGCGAGCCACCAACCACCTGCGCCTCGCCGCCGGGCGCCTGACCCTGGTGCGCGTTTCCGACGAGGACCGCCAGCACCTGACCCGGCTGCTGCAGGGGGCCCTCCACGCCAGCGAAGAGCGGCTGCGCGACCGCATCCGTCCAATCCTCCGCGATGCCTTCCAGGACGTCGGTCTGATTGCCCGGGATGCGCCGGGACAGGTCGCGGTGGAGAAGATGATCGACGAACTGCTCGACCGCGTCACGGAGAACAGTTTCTTCACCTTCTCCGACCTGCGCGACACGATCGCTTCCAATCAACTCAAACTGGCCGACCTGGCCGACCCGCACGACTTCTGGCAGGGCGACCCGCTCTTGCGCCTGGACCGCCGGCTGGCATCCGCGATGGAGGGCGTCTACCGGCCCGGCGAGTTCTACCTGCGCTGGCTGGAAAGCGGATCGTCGCTGCTGTTCGGCACCAGCCTGGGTCGATTCCTCGCCAAGAATGTCCTGGCTCCGTTCGGCGGAGCCTTCCTGCTGCTTTTGGCCCTGAAGATCCTGTGGGACCACGCGATCGGGATGGACTTCCCCGTCCCGCGCTGGTCGTTCGTTCCGCTGGGGACGTTCCTGTTGGCTCTGCTCCACGTCGAGGCGCTGCGCGCCTGGTTTGCCGAAGTGGGGCGACGCATCTTCCGGGGGCTGCGCTCGGCCTTCTACGAAGCGCCGCGGCGACTGTGGCAGAAGCCGTGGGTGCGAGAAGCCTTGCGCAGCTGGCCGTTCCTGCTCCTGCTCTGGTATGTGATCGAGCCGCTCGCCATCTACGGCGTGCTGTTCTGGCTCTGGCCCGAGCAGTTCGGCTCCCTGTCCGCGGCCGTAGTAACACTCCTGCTCGTAAATCTCCTTTTGCACTCTCGTTTTGGCGTTGCAGCCGGGGAAGCCGCGAAGGAGGGCCTGCTGCTCTTGGTGGGCTGGGTGCGCGTCGACGCCTTGAGGGGCCTGGTCCGAGTGATCAGCGGGTTCTTCAAGAGGGTCACGGACGCTTTCGAGTCGCTCTTGTACACGGTGGACGAGTGGCTGCGCTTCCGCAGCGACGAGACGCGGCTGTCGCTGGCCGTGCGGGCGGTCCTGGGCGTGCTCTGGTTCCCGTTCCGCTACGTGTTCCGTTTCTATTTCGTGACGCTGATCGAACCAAGCCTCAACCCGCTCAAGCTGCCCCTGTCGATCCTGGCGGCGAAGTTCTTCGTGCTGATCCCCAACTACGTGGAGCTGATGGCGCCGGGCTCCGAAGTGCAACGGCACCTGATCCACGAGGTGCTGGCGCCGCACCTCGGATTGACGGCGGCCGCCCTGTTGACCTTGCTGGTGATCGTGCCGACCATGTGGCTGGCGCCCAGCGCCGCGGCGTTCCTGGTGTGGGAGCTGCGGGGGAACTGGCGGCTGTTCCGGGCGAACCGCCCGGCGCAGCTGCGGCCCGCGGTGGTCGGCCACCACGGCGAGGGGGTGCTACAGCTGCTCAAGCCCGGCGCCCACTCCGGGACGGTCCCCCGCCTGTTCGCCCGGCTGCGACGGGCGGAGCGGGCGGCCTACCGTACCGGCGACTGGCGGGCGGCCCGCGCCTGCCGGCAGGAGCTGCGCGAAGTGGCCCGCTCGGTGCAGGTGTTCGTCGACCGGGACTTCGTGGCTCTTTTACACCACAGCCGGTCCTGGCCCGAGCATCCGCTTCGTGTGGCCCAGGTCGTGCTGTCCTGTGCCCGCATCCGCATCGAGCTGGCGCACGCGGACCACCCGGGAGAGTCGGCGTGGGTGGCGCTGGAGGAGCAGTCCGGGTGGCTGGTGGCCGGCGTGCAGGAGGCAGGCTGGCTGCGGGACCTGAGGGCGGGGCAGCGTCGAGCCCTGGCCTCCGCGCTGGCTGGCCTGTATCGGCTCGCCGGCGTGCATTTCGTCCGCGAGCAGCTGGTGGCCGTCCTGCCAGCGTCGCTGCCCGGCTACCACCTGACCGACCAGCAGCTTGTCGTCTGGACGGGCGAGGGGAGCGGTCAGGCGGTCGCGTACCGGCTGGGCGGCCGGCGACAGGAGTTGAGCCCCCGCGGCTTGAACGGCATCGCCCCAGCCTCAGCGCCGCGGCTCGACACGCGCCAGTTGTTCTTCTCGAGCCTGCCGCTCACCTGGGAGCGCTGGGTCGAGTGCTGGCGGCAGGATCAGGCGGAAGGGAACCACCCGCAAGTGTTCGGGGAGGAGATGCACCTGTTGCCGGAAAACGATGAACGATGAACGATTCGGAGGGAATTTGTAGTTTGAAATTGGAAGAGGGCTTCGATGTCTCTTCTTCCAATTCCCAATTCCACAATCTGAAAGAAAGGGATCCATCATGAGCCGAATCAGCCGACGTAACTTCCTCAAACAGGCGGTCGCCGCCAGTTCCGCGTTTCCGCTCGTCACCATCGGCGTGCCCGAGAAGGCATGATGTCGAACGAAGGAGGGCCCTTGATGAAGCAACAGCGCCGTCTGAACGTCTTGCTGGTGATCGCGAGTATCCTGGCGTGTACTTCCCTGGCCGCGCTGCGACCGTCGGCAGAGGCAGAAAACAAGCCGGCAGGGAAAGACCAGGCCCCGAAGTCGGTCCCGCCCTTCACCGTTCCGCCGGGATTCGTCGTCGAACGGGTGGCCGGGCCACCGTTGGTCGAGCGGCCGATGATGGCCGGCTTCGACGACCAAGGCCGGTTGTTCGTTTGCGATTCCTCCGGCTTCAACTTGCTGCAGGGGACTTCCGACCTCCTCGTCAAGAATCCGCCACATGCCATTCGTCTCCTCGAAGATACCGACGGCGACGGCCGCTTTGACAAGAGCACGCTGTTCGCCGACAAGATGACGTTTCCGATGGGCGCCCTCTGGCACGACGGATCGCTGTACACGGCCTCCGCTCCCAACGTGTGGCGCCTGGAGGACACCCAGGGCAAAGGCGTGGCGGATCGGCGCCAGGCGTTTGTCACCCGGTTCGACTTTGGCGGCAACGGCTGCGACCTCCACGGTCCGTTTCTGGGACCGGACGGCCGCATCTACTGGGCCAACTGCCAGCGGGCCTTCGCAATTCGGCAGTCGGACGGCCGCATGCTGAAGGGCAAGGGGGCGGGTGTCTTCCGCATTCGGCCCGACGGCAAAGACGTCGAGATGCTCTGCGCCGGCGGGTTCGATAATCCCGTCGAAGTTGCCTTCACGGCGGAGGGCGAGGCGTTCGCCACCGTGGACCTGTTCATTGGCTACCCGCGGCCGCGCACCGACGCCATCATCCATTGCATCGAAGGCGGCCTCTTTCCCTACAACCGACTGGACCGCAGCTTCAAACGCACGGGCGACCTTCTCCCCGCGATGATTGACCTGGGCTGGGTGGCCCCGGCCGGCCTGATGCGCTATCGCGGCAGCGCGTTCGGCGCCGGCTATCACGACAACCTTTTCTCCACCCAGTTCAACACGCGGCGGGTGGTGCGCCACGTGCTAGAGCGGGACGGCGCCACGTTCCGCGGTCGGACCGAGGACTTCCTGGTTTCCACCGATCCCGACTTCCATCCCACGGACGTGCTGGAAGACGCCGACGGCAGCCTGCTCGTCATCGATACGGGCGGCTGGTTCCTGCGCGGCTGCCCGACGTCACAGATTGCCAAGCCGGAGATCAAGGGGGCCATTTATCGCATCCGTCGCAAAGACGCTCCGAAAGTCACCGATCCTCGGGGACTCGCCCTGAAGTGGGACACCCTCACGCCGAAGGACCTGGCCGCGCTGCTGGATGACGCACGCTGGGTCGTACGCGATCGAGCGGTGCATCAGCTCGGGAAGCGAAGCGCCGATGCCGTGCCCCTTCTGAAGGAAACCATTCAGCACGCCCGCGCGGTCCGCACGCGGCGGAACGCCGTCTGGGCGCTGACGCGCATGGACAACAGGGAAGCCCGTGCGGCCGTACGTTTGGCTCTCTCCGACAAAAGTGGAAGCCTTCGGCTGTCGGCGACGAATTCGGTCGGCCTGTGGCGTGACGCGGAAGCGCTGGAGCAGTTGAAAAAACTGGCCGTGCTGGACGAACTGCCTCCTGTTCGGCGCGAGGCGGCCACGGCGCTGGGTCGAATCGGCAAGGGCGGCGCGGTGCCGGCCCTCCTCGAAGCCCTCCACGCCGGCGGCGACAGGTTCCTCGAGCACGCTCAAATCTACGCGCTGATTCGGCTCGCCGACCGCGCGGCGACGCTCAAGGGACTGGAAGAGGCCAGCCCTCGCGTCCGCCGGGCCGCGCTCCTGGCCCTGGACCAGATGGACAATGGCAACCTGACGCGCGAGCAGGTTGTCCCGCTCCTGGAGAGCGCCGACGCCGACCTTCAGCGCACGGCCCTGACCGTCGTGATCGCCCGGCCCGCGTGGGCCGACGGAGTCGCGGACCTGTTGCGTCGCTGGCTCACTGCCAAGGAGTTGACGGAGGACAGGCGTAGCATTCTCCAGTCGGCCCTGCTCGCCCTGGGTAAGCAGTCGGTGATCCAGGAAGTCGTTGCGAATGAGTTGCGGCGACAGTCGACATCGGCTCCTGTCCGACTGATGCTGCTGGAGACGATCGCCCAGGCTCCCGTGGAGAAACTGCCATCGTCCTGGCACGTCGAATTACAGCGATCCCTGGAACAAACAGATGAACGCATCCTGTACCAGGCCATCGCGACCGTGCGGACTCGCAATGAGACGGGGTTCGACGATACCCTGACGCGCCTGGGGAAGAACCCGAAGCAGTCCGCAGAAGTTCGGCTCGCGGCGCTGGGCGCCGTGGCGCCACGGCTGGGCAAGCCCGAGCCGGCGGTCTTTGACTATCTGCGCAGTCAGCTCGACACGAACCTGCCGGTCCTGACGCGACTGGCGGCCGCCTCGGCCCTGGGTAATCTCCGCCTCGACGACGCCCAGCTGACAGGCCTGGCCGACGCCATGACCTCCGCCGGTGCCGTCGAAATCCCCTATCTCCTGGCCGCGTTCGAGCGTTCGCGGAGCCTGGCCGTTGGCAGGAAGCTTGTCGCTGCTCTGGAGAAGTCACCGGGCCTGGAGAGCCTCTCCGCGGAGTCCCTTCGCCGGACGCTCAAGGATTATCCCGCCGAAGTCCGCGCGTCGGCCGCTCGACTCGTCAAGCGATTGCAAGCGGACGCCGACAAGCAGAAGGCTCGCCTGACCGAACTGGAACCCGCACTATCGGGGGGCAACAAAGCGCAAGGACGCACGATCTTCTTCGGCGCCAAGGCGGCGTGCTCCAGCTGCCACACCGTGGCCTCGGTGGGCGGCAAGATCGGCCCCGACCTGAGCAAGATCGGCAGCATCCGCACCCCACGCGATCTGCTGGAATCGATTGTCGTCCCCAGCGCCAGCATCGTCCGCGGCTATGAGCCGTATGTCATCACCACGAAAAGGGGCCGCAGTTACAATGGCATCCTGGGGCGCGACACGCCCGAGGCGGTCACCCTGGTCACGACCGAGCGCACCGAGATCCGGATTCCGCGTTCGGACATCGAGGAAATCCAACCCAACCGCGTCTCGATCATGCCAACCGGTTTGGATACGCAGTTCAGCCGACAGGAACTGAGCGACCTGATCGCCTTCCTGGCGTCCCTGAAGTGATTGGGCGTTAGAGCGTTTTGCAGTCGGCCGTAGCACAGGCGTCTCGCCTGTGCCGAACCGCGACAGCGCACAGGCGAGACGCCTGTGCTACGAGCAAATGCAAACCGCTCTAGCCTCGTCGGAAATCGGCGCTGAACGCCGCTTGCTGCAATAGAGGGTGGAGTTATTCGAGGCGATACGGCTTGCGGTCCTGGTACTGCTTCAGCCGGTCGCGGTATTGATCCTTCTCTTCGGCCGGTGCGGAGGCGAGGGCCTTAGTCTGCCATTCGACGGCCTTGTCAAACTCGCCCAGTTCGGCGTAGGCGGCGGCGAGGGCGGCCATTTCGGTTGGGCCTTTCGTCAAGCCGTACGCCTTCTCGGCGCCTTCGAGGGCTTTCTTGCCATCGCGGAACCTGGCATCCGGACAACCGGCCCGGAACAGTCTTGAATCTGTCCGTTTTCGTCGCCCCCGTGTTCGTCGATGTCACGGAAGCCGTTGTGAGGCCGCAGCGGGTATTTCCCGCTCGTGTTCTCAGAGGTCCAGTCTCTCCCCCGCTGCGGCCTTGCGGATCATCTCCAGCAGTTCCTCGCCGCCGCCGGAGAAGACGACCTCGCCCAGGGTTTGCAGCGTATCGCGGTTGTATTTGGGGTTGCCCTTGACCATGACGATGAAGTCGTGAGCATCCTGATGGACCTTCTCAAGGGGCCGGTTCGGGCTGATCATGGCGGCGTATTTCATTGCCAGAGCCAGTTCCAGCGAGGGGATACGGAATGACTCGCCTGCCTCGGACGCCATCTGCGTATGCTTGAATACTTCCCGATAGAGTTCGCGCTGCTTGAGGAGGTCAATCAGCACTTCCTTGGATTCGCGATCGCGGAGGCGCACCACGACTTCTTCGTCTTCGGCCTCCAGTTGCGGGAATGCTTTCAGGAGTGCCCGTGTCGCCTTCTTGACATGCTGATTCATGACGACCAGGTCGACGTCCTGGGTGGCGCGCGGCTTTCGCATCCAGCCAGCGATGCCGTGGGCGCCAACCAGGACGAACTTCACGCCGTTGGCGTTGAGCACCTTGATGATGTCGAGGGGAGGGATCACGTTCTTCACCTGCGCCAGCGACAACGCCACCGAGGTCCGGAAGAATCGCTGGTGGACGTCCTCGACTAGCAGGACGCCATCCGGTTCGGGCAACGAGACAGATGATTCCACGGGACGCTTCATCGTTTCAATCGCTTCAGGGCGGCGTCGTGCAGGACGCCGTTCGTGCCCAGTAGTCCCCGACACTGGATCGCTCCCGGCAGGCCATAGCACAGCTCCTCGCCGGCCAGCCCCGTCACCCGGCCGCCGGCCTCCTCGACGAGCACGTGCCCCGCGCAAATGTCCCAGTCGTGAAACGATGGGTACGTGTTGACATACAGGTCAGCCTCCCCGCGCGCCACTCGCGCCAGCTTGACTCCGGCCGAGTACGTCTCGACGACCTGCGCCGGCCGCAGTGCCTTCGCTGGCCACGATGGCTCCTTCGGCGAGCGCGAATGGCTCTGGATCAACGTCGCCGACCCCAGGGCGGTCGTCGCGCTGACGCGGCAAGGCGAGGGTTGCGTCTCGTCTCCGTCCCGACGCCAGCAACCGGCCCCGCGGACCGCGTAGGTCACGCGGCCGAGCACCGGCTCGTGTACCACACCGACGGCGACGGTCCCGCTCTCGACGAACGCGACCATCACCGAGAACTCGCCGTTCTTCTTGGCGAAGCCGCGTGTGCCGTCGATCGGATCGACGACCCATAGCCGCAGCCCCGTGGGGGCGACACCCTCCAGCGATGGCGTCGCCTCCTCCGCGCATAGCGCGTCGGAGGGAAAGGTCTCGTGCAGATACTTCAGGATCTTTTCCTGCGATTCGCGGTCGGCAATGGTGCTGATGTCCGCCCGGGCGTCGGGGACCTTCTCGAAGCGCTCGTAGTGCTCCAGGATCAGGGCCCCGGCTCGCCGGGCGGCCTCGAGGGCGGCGTGCAATTCTCGTTCGTATGGCATGTGTCCGTCCGCGAATGAACGAGGACCGCTGCTTAGCCCGACGCGCGAGCGAGGTTCGCTTCGTCCCTCGCTCGCGCGTCGGGCTAAGCAGCGGTCCTTTCAGACGACTTCCGCCATCTCGTTGAACTCGATGTAGTGCAGATGGCGGTAGAGGCGGTTCTGCGCCAGCAGTTCCTTGTGGACGCCAGCGGCCTCGACTTTGCCGTTGTGCAAGAGGAAGATGCGGTCGCACGAGCGAATCGTCGAGACCCGGTGCGGCAGGAAGATCACCGTCCGGCCCGGCAGGAACCGCGCCAGGGCGTCGTCGAGCAGGTCCTTCGTCTCCTCGTCGAGCTGCTCCTCCGGCTCCTCGATGATCAACAGCGACGGGTCGCGGATGATCGCCCGGGCCAGGGCGATGCGGTACTTCTGACTCAGCGTCAGGGCGTGACCCAGTTCGCCGACAACTGTCTCGTAGCCCTTGGGCAGCTTCTGGATGAACTGGTGCGCCCGCGCCATCTTGGCCGCCTCGATGATGCGCGGCAGCGTGTAGCTGGGGTCGCCGCAGCCGATGTTGTTCGCCACGCTATCGTGGAAGACCAGGTCGTGCATCATCACCAGGGCAATCTTGTCGCGCAGCGAGTCGAGCGTGACCCAGCGCAGGTTGTGCTCGTCAATGCGGATCTCACCCGAGGTCGGGTCGAGCAAGCGCGGGATCAGGTAGACGAAGGCGTGCTTCTCCAACTCGTCGGGGCCGACCAGGCCGATGCGCTGCCCCGCCTTGATCGACAGGCTGATGTTCGAGAGCAACATGCGGCCGCTGCCGGGCTCGCGCAAGCTGACGTTGTCGAACTCGAGGCGTTTCTCCAGCGCCGGCAGGAACTCGGCGCCGACGGCCTGGCCGACCTCGCTGGGCCGGTCGAGGAAGCGGAACATCTGCACGGCCGCCTCGCGACCGCGCCGCATGATCCGGCGGTTGGCCAGCCAGCGGTCCAGCGGCCAGTACAGGCTGATCAGGGCGACCGTCATGGCGATCAGACTGCCGACGCCGGCAAACCCCCGCAAGACGATCAGGCCAGCGACGTAGAGCAGGCAGAACGCCGCCAGCGCTCCCAGGAAGACCAGGACAGGGCGATAGAACGCCTCACCGCGGAAGCGCTGCTTCTGCGCCGAGGCGAGGCGGGCTAGCTGTCGCTCCACGCGCGACTGGTTAAACAGCTCCATCAGGTAGCACTTGACCAGGCGCATCAGCATCAGGCTCTCGCGGATCAGCGTCAGCCGCTCGGACGCCTCGTTGGTCGCCCGTCGTCCCTTCCGGCGAAACAACCCCGCTACCTGCCCGCCGACGACCAGGACCAGAAGGGCGAACAGCAGGAACGCCAGCGCCAGCACCGGGTTGACCAGCAGGGCGAACAGGAGCAGCAACCCGAACGTCAGGGGGTCGCGGAACTGCGAGGTCAGGCGCAGGTAGAGGGCGTCGTGGACGGCCTCGACATGGCGCGTGAACACGGTAACTGCCTCGGACGGTCCCAGGGGCCGGAAGGCCAGCGTGCCCAGGCGGAAGGTGTGGTGGTAGGCGGCGCGGCGCAGTCGGGTCGCCGCTTCGATCGACGCCCGGGCTGCCATCTCGTGCATCACCAGCGTCAGCCCGGCGCGGACGAGGGCAATCAGCACGGCCAGACCGAGCAGACCGAGCAGGTAGGGAGAAAAGAGCTCGAAGTCGGAGGTAGAGCGCCACATCCACAGGTTCCAGGACGCCAGCCAGCTGATGACCGGAGCGTAGAGGCGATCCTCGGCCTCGCTACGGGCGGCCAGGCTGAGGATGCCGTGGGCGGGCTTCTCCTCCTCGCCAGCGACGGATTCCGCAGCGGCCGCCGAGACGCGGTCCTTGAGCATGCGCCGCAGCATGTTGTTCCAATTGCTGTCCAGGACCGCCCGCGTCTCGCTCTGCGCGGCCAGCTCGGGTACCAGGTCCGCCAGGTCGCCCGCCCATTCGGTCATGACCTGCGGGCGCTGACCCGCGCTGGCGGGCCGGACGACGCGCTTCTCGATCTGTCCCTCCTTCCCGTCCGGGGCGGCCCGCTCCTCCACGCGCAGTCCGAACGCCTTGATTCTCAATTCGCGTTCCTTCTCCGTCAGCTCGCGCCAGGCCTGTCCCCCCCATTCCTGCGCGACGTGGATTCGCCCGTCTTCGGTCAGCTCGCGCGGCTCGGGGAGCAGACCGCGATGCGCCACGACGTCGGCGAACAGCGCCAGCAGGACCAGTAGAGCAATGAAGAGCAAAGAGGTCAGGACCGCGGCGAAGTAGGCAGTCCACTTGGCTGCCGCCCGGTAGTTGAGATAGGCACAGGCACGGGCAAACGCGGAGCGCTCATCGTCACGGCTCACGGACCACCTCGGGGAGTCGGTCAGTCGGTTAGTCGATCAGTCAGTTAGTCGGGCAGTCGGTCAGTCAAGCGGTCAGGCTGCCTGCCCTCTGCAAACTTTCTGCATTATGCACAAGAAATGACCCGCGACGGAAGTGCAAACTCCGCCGCTGCGGCATCCGAAAGCGAGCCTCTGCCGCACAATCCCCCACTCCCGACTGACCGACTGTCTGACTTACTGACTGACCGACTGACCGACAATTGGTCAGGCCAGGTCGCGATCCTCGAACAGGACCAGGCCCAGGAGCAACACGATGGTCGTGAACAGGATGCCATAGACGGTGACGACGCCCACGTGCTGGAGGTACTCGTCGATCGACAGCGCGTTCTCGTCCACGAGGGTGGGACGGACGCGGAACAAGTCCAGGCCGGGGAGCAGGGCGTCGAAGAGCTGGGCCATGAAGTAGATCAGCTTCTGCACCGGCCCAGGGGTCGAGCCGGGTGCCGGCTGCGTTGTCTTCACCAGCACCGGCATCAGGTTGGCCAGGAAGTAGATCACCAGGCAGGTCACCAGGTTGACGATCATTGGCAGCCGCGTCGCCAGGGCCACCGCCACCGCGACAAGCACCATCACCAGCGACGACGACATGACCTGGCCCGGCAGGATCTCGCCGGCGTGGAACACCCAGATGACCGTCCCGCGCAGGAAGTGTCGGGCCTCGAGAGGCCCGCCGAGACGGTCGACCCAGGCGGCGACGTCCGGCGGGAGACGACGCGGCGGCAGCTTGTCGAACCAGTACTTGTAAAGGAGGACGAGGTCGAAGAACAAGCCGAGGACCGCGACCATGACCAGGCACGCCAGCAGGATGCCGAAGAACTTGCCGAGCAGGAACTGCCGGCGCGACACGGGCTTGGACATGAGCGTGACGGCGGTGCGGCCCTCGATTTCCTCACTGATCGACATGCTGGCGGCAATCACCCCGAAGGCGACGGCCGCAAGCATGATGGTATCGTAACCGATCTCCTTCACCATGATGTAGTCTTCGCCGAAGGTGAAGTAGGGGAGGAACGGCGTCAGGGCCAGCCAGCCGACGGAGGCACCGACGAACAGCCAGAACATCGGCTGGCGGTAGCTCTCGCGGAAAGCGGCCCGGGCGACGGCACCGCCCTTGGGCCAGGCCCTCGTCAGACCGAGGAAGATGAGCACGAAGAAGTCAGCGGTCAGCTGCAGCTGGAAAACCACGGCGTAGACACGGCCCATGACCTCGACGCTCTCGCGCTCGCGGACGACGCTGATCGCTACGCCGAGCAGCACTCCGCCGGCGAGTACGGCGGCGACCAGGCCGCCAACGAGGGCCGCCAGGCGCTGGCGTGGCGCCTGGCGATACCACGCCCGCAGCGCGTCCCAGGTCAGGGCAAGGCCCCACGGCAGCGCCGCGGCTACCTGGGCCAGGGCGAGAACCATCCCAACGACAATGAGGCCCGGGGAAAAAGGCATAACAATCAGAGGTCAGAGGTTAGAGGTCCGAGGTCAGAAGTCAGAAGTCAGCTGTCTTCTGAATCCGGCCGACGTTGGCTTTACGTCCAGGGTTGCAAGAAGGTTCGGATCGACCGCACCTCTCCCGAAGCTTCGCTCGCTCTCTGACCTCTGACCTCTGACTTCTGACCTCTGACCTCTACTCCTGCCGATAGTTCGGCTGCATCCCCCAGTGGAGCTTGTTGCGCAGGGTGCGGTAATAGCTGTGGCCGGAGACCTTCATCAGCTGGAACGTCACCGGAGCGCGGCGCACGGTGACGCGGTGACGCCGCGGCAGGGGGATGGCGAGCTGACCATCGAGGATCAGCGTCATGCCCTCCGTGGGGCGGCCGGTCTGGACCGTGTAGACCTTGTCGGCCGAGTCGACCAGCGGGCGGTTGTTCAGGGCGTGTGGGCAGATCGGCGTGATGACGAACACGGATAGCTCCTGACCAAGGATCGGCCCGCCCGCGGACAGGCTGTGCGCCGTCGAGCCGACGGGCGTGCTGATGATCAGGCCGTCGCCGCTGTAGCGCGACACCGCCTCGCCGTCGATGAGCAGGTCCAACTCGATCATATGGAACGGCGGGCCGGTCTGGATCGCCATCTCGTTGAGGCCGAGATAGGCGTTGGTCACGGGATCGCGCGGCGAGGCGGTGGGCGGCTGGGCAACCGCCTCGGGCCGTGCCGTGCCGTCGTCGATCTCCTCGACGAGGCACTCGTACATAAGGTGGTGCGCAATGCGATACTCGCCGCGGACAACACAGGGGAAGACCTGGCGCAGCTCGTCGGGGCTGAGGTCGGCGAGGAAGCCGAGTTTGCCGAGGTTGACGCCGAGCACCGGCACCTGGCGATAGCCCATCTGCCGGGCGGCGCGGAGGATGGCGCCGTCGCCGCCAAGGACGAGCGTCAACTCGGCCTCGACGGCCGAGAGGTCGTGCGTCTGGGAAAGGTCGAAGACGACGATGTCGCAATGGTCTCGCAGGAACGGCAGCAGACGTTCCGCCTCCTCGCCGACGCCGGCCCGCTGTCCGTTGCCCAGGACCATCACGCGCATGGGTTCCCCTCTGAATGTGGGCGAGCGGGAGACGTCCGCTAACTAGCTGCACGCAAGAGGGAAAGTAGGCCGCCGCTCCGCGGCGGTTCTTTCCCCGCCGCGGAGCGGCGGCCTACTTTCCCTTGCCCGTGGTGCTATCTAGCGGACATCGCTGACCGCCGTGTGCAGCATTAGGCGCCCCTGGTCCGCGCCGGACACCGACCGAGGCAGCCAGCCAGCCTGCCACGTGGCAGGGAGTGTTGGCAGGCTGGGTCAGCCGCCGCAACCTACATGTTGCCAACCACTTACGTCGACGCAAACGGGGCAGCCTGCCAACCTGCCACCGTGTCTCGGGGGGCATGGGTCAACCCATTCGTGCGGAGGGGAACACTTTCTGGCCAGCGAGCCGGGAGCGTCAGCGACCGGAGAATCTGGCACGGCAAGCCCTTGCGTCCTCCGGTCGCTGACGCTCCCGGCTCGCCTGTGAAAGTCCTCCTCCTTCGGCCTTCTTCGGAGGGGGAGTCAACGAGTGCGATTGCGCGCGTCCCTGATCAGCCGACGCAACTCGCCCTGGATGCGCTCCAGGGCGGTGTCGACGGCGTCGCGGGCGGGACGGCCGTCAGCCTCCAGCCGCGCCGCTTCGTCGAAGTCCTCGGCACTGCCGCGCTTGCCCTGTTGGAGCCGCGTCAGGCCCAGGAAGTAGTGATAGCGGGCGTCCTGGTCAAAGTTGCTGATCGCCAGGGCGAACTCCTTCTCCGCGTTGGCGAAGTCGCGGGAGTGATAGCGGCCCAGTCCCGCCAGGTAGTGCCGCTCCGCCTGGAACGGCTGCGGCACGCGCAGCCGATCCGGGGTGCGCTGCACCGGGTGATTCGTGACAATGTACTTCAGCCCCTCGAACTGATCGCGGCCCAGGTGCGTTCGCAGCCCCTCCACGTAAGTATTCAGGGCCTCCGTCCATTGCCCCTTGATCGCCAGCGCCTGCGCCTTCAGGAGCGGTTGCTCGTCGATGTCCTTGCGCTGGAGGATTTTGTCGGCCAGGTCGAGTGCCTCCTTCTGGGACAGTTCCTCCGGCGACGGCGGTTGCAGCCCAACCATCGTCATCAGCAACATCTCGCGCACGGACAGCGGACGCCCTGCAACGGTAGTCTCGCCGCGCGGTCCCGGCAGCAGGGCGCCGCGGCCCTCCGCCTGCTGTTGCAGCATGCGGGCCAGGGCGATGCTGTAGCGCGACAGCTCGGCCGATCCCGCCGGGGCCTCGTTGACGGCCCGGCGGTAGCTCGTCGCGGCAGCGTCGCGCTGTCCCAAGGCCTCGGCGATGCGGCCGGCGGCGAAATGACCCGCGCCCTGCGAGCCGGCCTTGACCGCCGCCTCGGCGTCCTCGCGGGCCTCCTTGAGACCGGGCGAGTCCTCACGCAGCTTGCCACGGACCTTCGCCGCCGCGTCCAGGCGCACCAGGCTCCGCACGGCCAGCAGCCGGCCGCTCCGGTCGGGGAAGGCCTTCAGCCCCTCGTCGAGGACTGCCAGCGCCTCCGCGTAGCGGCCCTGGCCACGCAGCGCTTCCGCCTGCGGCAAGTAGAACGCCGCCGGGTCCGCCAGTTCCTTGCGGGTCTTCGTGACCAGGCCCTTCCACGCCGCGGTGCCGGCCGCCTCTTCGGCCTGCTTCAGCGTCTCTCGCGCCTTCGCAAAGTCACCGCGGTTGCGCTGCGCCAGGCCCTCCACTGCCAGCGCCTGCGCCTTCGCGGTGGCGCCGGACTTGTCATCGGTCCGCACTCGCTCGACATCCTTGACCGCTACCGCGGCCAGATCCTTCTGCGCCCGGTCGGCGAGGACCGGTAACCAGTAGTTCAGCATCGTCTCGGGCGCCCAGCGCTGCCCCAGCGTCTCGGTCAGCCGGCGAATCTCTTCCAGGCTCTTCAGCAGCTTGTCGCCCGCGTTGTTTTCCTTCATGACCTTGACCACGTCCTGCAGCTTGCGGAACATCGCCTCTCGGCCCTTCTTCGGATCGACGCCCAGGGGTTTCAGCGCATCGCCGATCTGGACGAACGCCTTTTCCAGGTCCGTCTTCTCCTTTTCGAGCCCCTCGGCCCGCACCAGTGCCTGGCCCAGCTTGGTCTTCTCCGCCGCAAGGTCCTCCGCGGCCTTGATCAGCCTCTTGTCCCTGTCCTTCACCATCGTCTCGGCGTCGGTCTTCGCCTTTTTCTCCTTGCCGAGGTCGGTTTCCAGGGTCGTGATCTTTGCGTCGGCTTCCGTTTTCTTTTTTGCCAGGTCGTCGCGCTCGGTCTTGAGGTCGTCGGTCGATTTCTTCGTCTTTTGCAGATCCGCAAGGACGGCATCAAGGGCGTCGGCGGGGCTTTTGCCGGCGGCGAGGTAGCCACCACCGAACTTCTTCTGCAGTTCCCAGTAGGCCTTCAGTTCGTCGCAGGCCCGCAGGAAGATGTTCTCCAGCGGGTCGCTGGTCGGGTTCTGCGCCTTGTAGAGGCGCGCGCGGCGGTTCTCGTCGTGGACCTTGCGGGCCTCCGCGAGAGCGATCAGCGCCTCGTCATACTTGCGGTCGCGGGCCAGTCGGGCTGCCCGCCAGAAGGATACACCGGCCTCGAGCGGTGGCCGGTCGGGCTGCTGTCCCGGAGCCGGCGGTTGGCCCGGCGCCTGCAACAACAGGAGCAGCAGGGCGAGTTGGGCGGCGTCGAACCGCGACGGTGGACGGAGCAGGGCACCAGCCGCCTTCGCCGGTCCCTGCAGCTGCACGCGGTCGAGCGCGCTATCGAAGCGAGCCTTCTGCACCGGATCGCCTTTGAACTTGTCCGCCCCCTCCTGGTAGACCTTCTGCGCCTCCTGAAGATTGTTCATCGCTTCGTTGGCGAAGCCCTTCCACAGGTAGGCGTCGGCGTTGCCCTGCTTGGCGGCCTCGTCCAGGTCCTGCAGCGCGTTCTTGACCGCGTCGTCGGTCAGTTTGGCGTTCTTCGGCTCGGTCCGGGACAGGTACTGCAGGAGCAAGTAGCGGCCGCGCTTGGTCCGGTCGGCGGCGTCGCCCTCGTTGATGGCCGGCGGGTCCTTGCTGAAGTCGCCGCTGGCCAACAGGTCGTCGAGACTGGCCTGCTTCACCTCGGGCTGTCCGGCTCCTGACTTCTGGCCGGTCCCACCCGGCTGGGTGCCCGATTTCGTTTCCTCGGACACCCGCCACCCTCTGGGCGGCTCAATGCGGAACATCCACAGGGCAACGCAGGCGGCGCCCCCCAGCAGCGCCCCGACCAGGATGCCGCCTGCCCAGCGGCGGCCGTACTTCGGCTTGGGCGGAGGAACACGCCTTTCTTCCTCTTCTTCCTCCGCTTCCTCCTTTTCCGCGGCCGGCTCCTCAGTCACCCCCTCCCCGGCCTCTGCCGTGAACGTCTCCACCTCGTCCTCCGCGTCCACCGATCCGGGAGCGCCGCTCGCTGCCTCGGTTTCCTCCTCGCCCGCTGGAACGCCTCCACCCTGTTGATCCACGAGTGTGCTGATGACGCTGTCCTCGACACTGCGATTCGACCCGGCCGCGCCGGCATCCTCCAGGCCCGCCGGCTCGAACGAGTCGCCAACGTCTTCCGGAGGGTGCGGAATGAACTCGTCCTC
>JACOUH010000125.1 GCA_016177925.1 Planctomycetota bacterium
CCGAAGCCGACGCCGACGGCGATGGCCACTCCCAGGGAGAGGAAGATTGAGAAAATGTCGAGTTGGGCCGGCAGGGGCGAATTGAGCAGGACCCGGCACAGAAAGGGGACCCCGAATATGATCGCGAAGCCTGCCGCCATGCCCAGCAAGCCGCCGATGGTGGTCTGGACCACCGCCTCGATGATGAATTGCATGGTGATGTCGCGGCGCTTGGCGCCCAGGGCCCGGCGGATGCCGATCTCGCGGGTCCGCTCGGTCACCGTGGCCAGCATGATGTTCATGATGCCGATGCCGCCGACCAGCAGCGAAATGGCGGCAATCGCCGCCAGCAGCCAATTACCGCGGCTGCGGGCCCGTTCCGCCTCCTCCAGCCGGTCCAGCGGCACCGCCACATCCCAGTCCTGCTTTTGGTGATAGCGCTCCAGGAGGTTTCGGACCACGTCGCCGGTGCTGCGGACTTTGTCAATGTCGGAGACGGTCAAGGTGATCTGGTGCAATTCAACCTGCTCCCCGGAGCGGCTGCCTCCCTGGCGGATGATCATGCGCGCCCCGAAGCGGAGCTTGGCCGTGTTCAGCGGGATGTAGACGTCGTTGTTGAAATCCTCCGCCTTCTGGCCGCCGCTGGGAGTGCCCCCGCGCGGCGTGCGGTCCTTGATGACGCCGACGACGACGTACTGCTCGCCTTTCAGGACCACGCTCTGGCCGACGGCTTGCTTGAAGGGGAACAGCTCCTCGGCCACCCGCGCTCCCAGCACGATCACGTTGCGCGAGCGCTGGTCGTCGCCTTCGTCCCTTTGGTCCTCGCCGTCCACCAGGAACCGGCCCACGGCCATATTGAAATGGTTGATCTTGGCATAGTCCTCGGTGGTGGCGACGACCCGGGCGTTCATGACCACCCGATCGATGTAGCGGATTTGCTGCGGGAAGATGCGCATCGGCACCATCCCGACCACCGTCTCCAGGATGCTCAAGCGGTCGTAATCGTCCCAGGTCAAGCCGTAGTTCGCCACCCACGAAGTGCGCTGCGCCGTTGGATCGTCCGGAGGCTTGACGCTGTGGACGATGATGTTGGTCGTTCCCTGGCGCCTGATGTCCTCCAGGGCGTCCTCCATGCTGCCTTTGCCGAACGCCATGAGCGTGATGACCGCCCCGGTGCCGATGATGATACCGAGCACGGACAGAATGGAGCGCAGCTTGTGCAGCCAGAGGCTGCGCAAGGCCAGGACGAAGCTGCTCCGCCACTTGCCCCAGAACACGGGAAAGCTGGCGAAGAGGGGAGTCAGGAGGTATGTCGGCTTATCCGGGGTGGTCATGGCATTGCTCGGCAGGTCGGGTTGGAACAGACCGCACGCGAAGGAGGCGGTCTACGGGGAAGCAAGCATCACGGCCTCCGACGGGGCGGCGTCCGTGCCCGGCGGCGGGGCGTCGTTGCGCACGTCCGACTCGATGTGGCCGTCGCGCATCCGCACGGCGCGGCGGGCCCAGGCGGCGATGTCGGTCTCGTGCGTGACCATGATGATCGTCTTGCCGGCGCCGTTCAGCTTGCGCAGCAGGCGCATGATCTCATCGCTGGTTTGCGAGTCGAGGTTGCCGGTCGGCTCGTCGGCGAGGATGACGTGCGGATCGTTGATCAGGGCCCGGGCAATGGCCACGCGCTGCTGCTGGCCGCCGGAAAGCTGCGTCGGCCGGTGGTCCAGGCGGTCCCCCAGCCCCACCATCTCCGCCAGGGCGACGCAGCGCGCCCGAGTCTGCTCGTTCAGCCTGCAGCCCTGGTACAAAAGGGGGATTTCGATGTTCTCGACCACCGTGTATTGCGGCAGGAGGTTGTAGGACTGGAAGATGAAGCCGATGTAGCGGCTGCGGACCTCGGAGAGCTGGTCGTCGTCCATCTGGGCGACGTCGTCATCACCGAGAAAGTATTGCCCGCTCGTGGACCGGTCCAAACAGCCCAGGAGGTTCAGCAAAGTCGACTTGCCGGAGCCGGAGGGGCCCATCAGGGCGATAAAATCCCCCTCGTCGAAGGTCAAGG
>JACOUH010000029.1 GCA_016177925.1 Planctomycetota bacterium
GAAGGCGCGCTCGAACGCGGCCCGCTGGCAGGAAATCGAGTCGCTCGCCGATGGCTCGGCTGCCGAGCCGCTCAGCCAACTCGCCTGGCAGGAGTTGCGACTGGTGCTCGACGAGGAGATCGGTCGGCTACCGGCTCGCTACCGTGCCCCGGTGATCCTGTGCTACCTGGAGGGGCTCAGTTACACGGAGGCGGCCCGGCACCTCGGCTGTCCGCCGGGGACGGTGTCGGGGCGGCTGGCGCGAGCGCGCGAGGTGCTTCGCGGCCGGCTGGCCCGCCGCGGCTTCGGCCTGTCGGCGGCGCTGCTCGGCACCCTGCTTCCCGCCTCGTCGCCGGCAGCGGTAGCCGTTCCCCTGCTCGATGCGACTGTCAAGGCCGCAGTGGCCCATGTGACGCGACAAACTCTGGCGGCCGGTGCCGTGTCGGCGCCCATCGCCGCCCTTGCCGAAGGAGTGATCCAAGCAATGCTCTGGACCAAGTTGAAGGTCACGGTGGCGGTGCTCGTGGTTGCCGGCCTCGCCGGGGCGGGTGGTTTCGTCTATCGGTCACAGGCGGCGGACTCCCCGAAGGAGAAGCCCGGCACCGCCCCCGCGCAGAAGCTGCCGCCCCAGAAGCCCTCTGCTCTTCCTAATCTGAAGCAGCCACCCGCGAAGGCTGCGGCTCTTCCCGATCCGAAGCAGGCCGCCGACAAGGCCGCCCAGGCCGAGCAGGAGAAACTGTTGCTGCTGCGGAAGCTCGCTGAACTCCAGCTTCTTCAGGCGGAGCAGGAAGCCTTGCAGGCCCGGCTGGAGCTGGCTCGCGCCCGACTCGCGAAGATCCAGGCAGTTCAGGAGAAGCAGCGCCAGCAGGCCCTCGACCAGATCGAGCAGGGACTACGACAGCTCCGGAAGACCGGCGGGAACGACAAGGCGATCGAGGAGTTCGACAAGGCGTTTCAGCAGCTCAAGCGACAACTCGCCCAGAAGAACGCCAAGCCGGCGGGGCAGCCCGAGGGCGTCGTCAACGAGATCAACAAGGATGGCCTGGTGAAAATCACGATCCAGAATGGTGCCGAAGCCCAGCGCGGCCAGGTGCTGCACGTCTATCGCCTGGAGCCTGAGCCAATGTACCTGGGCAAGCTGACGGTCGTCGAGGTCAAGGGCAAGGAAGCGGTCGGCAAGGTCGAGGCGGCGAGCCCGAAGAAGACGATCAAGCCGAACGACCGCGTCAGCGTCATCAGCCCGGAGTGACGCTCGGTCAATCCGCCCACCGCGCCAGCGAAAGACATTATCGATGGTTCGAGAAGGAATGCCTGAGTGGGGCGTGTGGGGTGCCACGCCCACGCTTCCGAAACGATGAGTCCGCGGCACCGTTGCCGCGTGGGCGTGCGGCCTGCCGGAGGTTCGCACGCCCACGCGGCAACGGTCCCGCAAGCTTGCCTGTCCCCCAAGCGTGGGCGTGGCACCCCACACCCTCCACCCGGACTTTGCTTTGTTGGCTCGCCATTAGGGACGAAAGCCGATCGCTTGCAATCCCTCGCTCACCTCTTTACGCTGCAGCAAGCGGCGGAAGGCGACGACGGCCGGACGGTCGAGACGTGTCCGCGGCACGACGAAGTCGTACTGCTCCTCCTGAAGCGGCAGGAAGCCCAGGCCGGCGGCACGGGCGACCGGCCCGAGGGCGACGCCCCAGTCGGCCCGCCCCTGCGCCACCGCCGCCCCAACTGCGTTGTGCGTGCGGGCCTCCGTCCAGTAACCGACGGGCTGGGTTCCTCTCAGCAGCCGGTCGATCAGCAGGCGCGTGCCGCTGCCGCGGTTGCGATTGATCATCACGCAGGCCGCGTCGCCAAGGGCAGCATGCATCGCTTCATCGACCGAGCGTCCCTCGAAGCGTGCGTCCGCCTCGCGGAACACGATCCCCTGCAGCCGGCCGTAACCGCGCACCAGTTCGAGGTCCTCGGAGAGATACGGGACATTGTAAGTGCTCGTAGCGGGGTCGAGCAGGTGGATGCCGGCGACGTCGCATTCGCCGCGCCGCGCTGCCGCCAGCCCGCCCGTGCTGCCGACCGACAGCACCTTGCTGCGCAACCCTTCGCGCGCCAGCAGCCCGAGCAGATAGTCGAGCCCAACGCAGTGGCTGCCGATCACCACCAGGTCTGGCAAGTGTACCTCGCCTTGCCCGAGCAGGTGGACCGGCACGACCTCGCCTGCCTCGAGGTACTCGCGCTGCCGCGGGATGACGACGAAGCCGTCGGCCCGGCTGAAGCTCGTCACCGACCCCGAGCCCTTGCCCATCGGGTAGCCGGCTAACGGAGGGTCGCCTTCAAGCGATTCGACGAGGCCGACCAGCAGATACTCGGTGCGGCCACGCTCGGAGTTGACGCGGAAGGGCAAGCGGGCCTGCACCACCGAGGAGGCGGCTTCGGGACGTCCGCCGAGGCGGCGAATCACGGGCGCCACGAACTCGCGGAATGTGAAGATCGCCGAGGTCGGAAAACCGGGCAGGACCACCACCGGGACGGTCCGCGTGACCCCGTTCCGAACCACGCGCACCGCCGCCAAGCAGAGCGGCTTGCCCGGCTTGAGAGCGACGCCATGAGCGAGAATCCCCGGCTCCCCCAGGGCCTTTACCACGCGGTACGAGACATCGCCGGCGCCCTTCGACGTACCGCCCGATAGCAGCAGCACGTCGGCACCATCGGCCAGGGCCCGGTGCAGGACGGCCTCAAGGCGGGCCGGGTCGTCGGCGACGATGCCCAGCGGCAGCGGTTCGCCGCCCAGCTCGCGCACGGCATCGGCGAGGACGACCCCATTGCTGTCATAAATCAGCCCCGGGCGCATCGCCGCCCCTGGCGGAATCAGTTCGTCGCCGGTCGAGACGATCGCCACGCGCGGCCGTCGCACCACGGCGGCACCTGGCACGCCCAGCGCTGCCAGGACGCCCGTCTCGCGCGAGGTCAGCACCTCGCCCCGGCGCAGCACCGTCTCGCCCTGTCCGATGTCGGTCCCGGCGAAGGTGACGTTCGCGCCCGGCGCCAGGGGACGGCGGACCAGGAGAGTCCCCTCGCTCCCCTCTTTCTCCGAACGACGGTTCAACTCGAGGTCGGTATCCTCGACCATGACGACCGCGTTGGCGCCGCGCGGGATCATTGCCCCGGTCGCGATTGGGACCGCGGTCCTGGGCAGGACGGTCGCCAGGTGGGCGGGGGCGCCGGGAAGGATCGGCTCGCCGGCGAGTTGCAGTCGCGCCGGCTGCTCCTCGCTGCAGCCGTAGACGTCCTCCGCCCGCACCGCGTAGCCGTCGACGTTGGAGCGATCGAAGCTCGGCACGTCGACCGGCGCGACGACATCGGCCGCCAGCACCCGGCCCAGCAGTTCGGCGAGCGCGACCTCCTCCGCCTCCAGCGGCGCGAGGTCGAGCACTGCGCGGAAGCGGCGCTCTGCTTCATCGCGGTCGATGACGTCGAGGAACTGATCCTGTTTGTAGTCGGTTGGCAACATCACAGATCGTAGAAATACACGCGGACAGAGTCGCCCGGGGGATGGCCTTCGCTGTCGCGCGGCACGAGGACGAAGCCGTCGGCCCGCGTCGTCGACGTCAGGACCGAAGCGCCACTGGTGGCGAGCGGCTCGACCTTGCCGTCCTGCACCACGACACGGACGTAATCGACCCGCCCTACCGCCGACGTAATTTTGCGACCCAGCGGCAGGACGGCGCTCCGGTAAGGCAAGTCGCTCGATCGACCGCCGAGGCGACGCACGGCCCGGCCGGCGAAGAGGTCATAGGCACACAGGCAGGAGACGGGATTCCCCGGCATCAGGAACACGGGCCGGCCCTCGACGAATCCAACGCCCGCCGGGCTCGCCGGCCGCAGGGCGATGCCGTGGACGCTCAGTTCGCCCAGCTCGGCCAGGACCCGCGGCGCGTGGTCCTCCTGCCCCACCGACGAGCCGCCGGAGATCAGCACCGCGTTCGCTCCGTTTTCCAGGGCTCCCCGCAAAGCGCTCCGGATGTCTTCGTACACGTCGGGCACGAGGGCGCTGAGGCAAGGGTTCCCTCCGTCGCGCCGGACGAGGGCGGCAAGCATCACCGAGTTGCTGTCGACGATGCGATAGCCTTCGGGCCGCGAGCCGGCTGGGAGCAGTTCGTTCCCCGTGATGAGGATGCCCACGCACGGCTGCCGCACCACCGGCACGGATGCAACGCCGACCGACGACAGCACGCCAAGGTCCTGTGGGCGCAGCCGGCGGCCAGCACGGAGCACGATCGTCCCGGCCCGCACGTCCTCGCCGATCCGCCCGACGTGCCGGCCCGGCGGCACCGCGTCGGTCACGCGGACCAGCGGCGGAGGGCCGGGCACCTCCTCGGCCGCCTCGGCTTGCAGCACGGCATCGGTCCCCTCGGGCAGCGGGGCGCCTGTCATGATGCGCACCGCCTGGCCCGGGCGGACGATGCCGGCGAAGGGGCGCCCCGGAAAGACCTCGCCGACGACGACCAGCTCGAGCGGATTGTACGGGCCAGCGCCGAATGTCTCGCTGCCGCGCAGGGCGTAGCCGTCCATCGCTGCCCGGTCAAAGCCGGGGACGTCGACATCCGAGACGATGTCCCGGGCGAGGACGCGGGCCGCTGCCTCGACGAGGGCAACCGCCTCCTCCGCAAGAGGACGCACGCGCTCCTCCAGGAGGCGGACGACGTCGTCGACCTCGGTCCGCTCGCGGAAGCCCCTCATGCGAATGTCGTGTCTCATTTCACTGACGGTTCGGAGTGATGCAGGACGGGTGCCAAAATCATTCTATTGCCGGCCGACGCCGTGGGAAACCTCCGCTGAGGAGTTGCCCGACCCCCTCGAAGGAGCTATCTGGGCTGATTGGCCGCCAGGCCGGTTTGGAAAACCTGCCCCGTTGGCTACCGCGTCAGTCAATCACGGGCAAATCGTGAACACGCCGAACACGTCGTTGTTACTGGTGGATGCCAGGTTGCCGAACCTGTCAAGAACAGCCAACAGGTTTGGCAACCTGTCCCACGACGGATTCACACCCCCGCAAAGAACTGGTCGAGCCCCGCCGCCGCCGTCTCGCGGAGGCCGGTGGCCAGCGTCGGGCTCATCGGGCCAGAGTCCGTGTGCTCGCAGCCGAGGATATGGCCCACTCGTGTTTCGGAACCGTGGGCAAATCCATGTGGTTCATTTCGCCCGCGCTGGAGGAGACCTTCGGTCGCGTTGTTGTGGCACGGTCGGGAGACCATGCCACAACAAGGTTGGACCACGAACCAGCGCCGGCCGGCTTACGGCGCGGTGAAGCGGGCGAACGCGCCCGCACCGCTACCGACCCCGCAGGCCAGGATACCGCCGTCGTTGGGGTCGATGGCCAGACCGTAGACACTGCTATCCAGGCCGATCATGGCGTAGCTGAAGCCGTTGCCGCTGGGTCCGAACGCCGTGTCCAGGATGCCGTTGGCCGACAGGTGGCCCACGGCCATCTCGGTGTGCTGGCTGCCGTCGCCGGCCGTGTACGACTGGGAGCCGCCGACGATGATCGAGCCGTCGGCCTCCAGCTTCAGGGTGTTGATCGTCAGGCCGCTGTCGATGGTGAAGAAGCCGGTGCCCGCGCCGCCGAACGTGGTATCCACGGCACCGGAAAGAAAGTAGCGACCGACCACGCTGGAACTGGAGCCAGAGCCGGAAACCACGATCTCGTACAGGGTCGAACTCTCTTGTTGCACCGCCACGCCGTTGAAGTGTTGCGCGCCGGCGTACAGGGCGTAGCCGCTGCCATTGAAGGTGGAGTCCAGCTTACCGGCCCCGGTGAGGACCACCACCGCGGCAGCCGAGCCCGCTTGACCCACGAGGACTACTTGGCCGGTCGTGGGTACCACGGTCATGGCGTTCGTGATGTCGGAGACGTTGCCTCCGATGTGGACGAGCGCGACTCCGCTGCCGAACGCACTGTCCAGCTTCCCACTCGGAGTCAACCTGAAGGCCGCGAACGAGAAAGAGCCTACGTTCCTTGGCTCGGCGTAGCCCCCAGCGAGGATGCTGCCGTTGGACAGGACAACGAGGCCCTGGACGTGTTCGGTACCCGCGGTGTTCGCCGGGTTGTAGACGAACACCCCGTTCTTGCCGAACGACGCGTCCGGGCTGCCGTCGCTGTTCAGCCGCGCCACCAGGTACTCCGTGGAGGGGAGGCCAAAAGAATTCATCACGGCGAAACCGCCCACCACGATTTTCCCATCGGGCTGGAGGGCGACCGCGGCGCCAGTAGCCCCTTGAGCGACCATGAGGGAGACGGATCCGGTGTTGTTGAACGCGGTGTCGAGCGAGCCATCCCGGTTGAGGCGCACGACGCTGATCGGGGCACTGTACGGGGCAGCGTATGGCCCGGTGCCTCCGACTGCCACGATCTTGCCATCCGGCTGGACGACGTTCGCGTTCGCGCTCGTCATGAGCGAGGGGGGAACCGTCTCCAGGCCGGTGCCGTTGAAGGTGGTGTCGAGCAGGCCGCCGCTGGGACAATCACGACTTTCCAGCGCTTCCAGCCGTGGCCGGTAGGAGTGGCAGGGGGGGCGGACCGAACGCTTGGGGCCGGTCTTGCGTGAAGAGAAGAGCCACATGGAAGATCTCCTGAGAGGGAGGCGGTCTGCACTATAATGGAAGCACATCGGCCCCGGCGCGCAGACCATCGGCCGGGGGCGGTGCCAGGCCGGTGAGGCTTGCTTGGCGGCGAAACTCACCGGCCGATTTGTTTTCCAATCACACGGGGCTTAAAAAACTGCTCTTGGCAGCGTAGCCCCTTATCTCCGTTCCGTTGGCCTTTCTTGCTTGGGGGGCGGCTCCTGGATGCCGAGCACTTCCGCGGCTTCGGCGCGGAAGCGACGCAATTGGTCGTTCCGGGGCTGGTTCTTGTCCATCCAGACGACGCCTTTGTCGTACCATTGGCGGCCTTCTTCTTTGCGGCCCAGTTGCCAGCAGGCCATGGCGAGGAAGAACCAGTCGAAGCTGTCGCCGCCCTTGCGGAGGTTCATCGATTTCTCCAGGGCTTCGATGCTGGCCTTGAACTTGCCGGAGCGGTAATAGCAGACACCCAGCGTATTCCAAATCGCGCCGTCCTTTGGCAAACTACTGTTTGGCGCCAGTTCCACAGCTTTCTTGGCCAACTCGAGAGCCCGCTTCGGGTCGCGGAACTTGGCATCCGGGGAAGTAGCCAATAGCCAAGCCAGACCGTTCATGCTCCAAAGCGTATCGGGGTGGTCGGGGCCGAGTTTGGCTTTCCGCAGAGCCAGCGTCTCTTCTCTGAGCTTAAGCGCATCGGCATTCCGGCCCACGGCTTCGTAGCTGTTGGCCAGGTTGTTCATGTTCCGAAGCGTCTCCGGGTGGTCAATGCCGAACTTGCATTTACTGGACGCCAGAACTTCTTGGCGAAGGTTCAAGGCCTCGGGGTGCCGGCCAAGCCCCTCGTAACTATTTGCCAGGTTGACCATGCTTGAAAGCGTTTCGCGGTCGTCGGGGCCGAGCTTGGCTTTCCACAGAGCCAGCGTCTGTTCGTGGAGCTTGAGAGCCTCGGCGTGTCGGCCAAGGAGGTCGTAGCTACGGCCCAGGTTGTTCATACTCGCCACGGTGTTCGGGTGGTCGGGGCCGAGGTGCTTGGTGAAGAGCGTGCGGGCCCTCTCGAACTGCTCGGCGGCGCTTTTCGCTTCGCCCAGGTATGTAAAAGATATACCCAGTGTCATCCGCAGGCGGGCCTCGATGAGCGGCTCGTCCTTGAAGCTCTTCTCGACAAACGGCATGGCGGCTTCCACCGCCTTGCGGAGCATTACATCATGGCCTAGGCCTCCTTCCTCCCCTTCCGGGCGAGCAGCGGCGAAGATCTTTTTGTCGATAAAGTCGAGCACGGCGATCGCCAGGGCTTCTCGTTCGTTAGCCGTCTTTTCGTTTTTCCGCGCCAGCTCAGCCTGGGCTTGCGCTTCGATGCGCTGGGCTTCTTCGCGTTGGCGGGCTCGCTCCGCACGAATCAATCCAATTGTGCTACCGATGATGCCGCCCAGAACTGCCAACAAAACCAAGCTCGCCGCCAGCACCGGCCCCTTGTTCCTTCGCACGAACTTGCGCAGCCGATACGCTGCCGACGGCGGACAGGCCTGCACCGCCTCATCGTTCAAATACCGCTGCACGTCCGCCGCGAAGGCGGTGGCCGTCTCGTAGCGGCGATTACGATCCTTCTCCAGCGCCTTCATCACGATCCAGTCCAACTCGCCGCGGAACAACTGCCCCAGCCGCTTCGGATCGCTCTGGCGCTGGGTCGATACCGTGCCGGCTGCCTGTCCCAGCGTGCTGATGCGCGTGCTCGGCTTGGGCGGCTCCTCCTCGCGGATGATCCGCCGCAGCTCGTCGTAGCCAGCGTCCTTGAAGCGGTCCTTGTCGAAGGGCGTCGTCCCCGTCAGCAGCTCGTACAGCAGCACGCCCAGCGAGTAGATGTCGCTGCGCGTGTCGACGTCCAGGCCGCTCAACCCCGCCTGCTCCGGCGACATGTACAGCGGCGTGCCGACCATCTGGGCAAAGCCGGTGTTGAGGGTCTTGTCGGTCAGTTGCTGGCCGGTGGCCTTGGCGATGCCGAAGTCGATCACCTTGACCACCGGCACGGTATCGTGCAGCGTGACCAGCACGTTGGAGGGCTTGAGGTCGCGGTGGATGATCCCCTTCTGATGGGCGTGCTGCACCGCCTGGCACACGCTGATAAACAGCCCGAGGCGCTCGCGCACGGGCAGGCGGTTCTGGTCGCAGAAGTCGGTGAGGGGCACGCCCTTGACCAGCTCCATGACGAAGAAGGGCCGGCTCGAGGCGGTCTCGCCGCCGTCGAAGACGTGGGCGATGTTGGGGTGGTCCATCAGTGCCAGGGCCTGGCGCTCGGCCTCGAAGCGGGCGATCACCTGGGACGAGTCCATGCCCGGCTTGATGACCTTCAGGGCGACCTTGCGGCGGATGGGCTGCTGCTGCTCGGCCACGAAGACCAGCCCCATGCCGCCCTCGCCGATCTGCTCCAAGAGCTTGTACGGCCCGATGACCGTGCCGGGGCGCTCCGTGAGGGGCTCAGCAACGGTGGCGACCGGGCTCGGGGCGCCGGCGGCGGGAGGGAAACGGCCCAGCCGGTCGTGCGCCGCCAGCAGTGCCTCGACCTCCCGGCGCAGCGCTGCATTGCTGCCGCAGGCCTGGTCGAGGTAGGCGGCGCGCTCCTGGGGCGAGCCCTTGTCGATGGCCGCCTCGAAGATCGATCGTTCCAAGAAGCCTTGGTCCATCATGGTCCCACCCTCCACGCCGTGGCACGCCCGCGGCGTTCCCCAGGACAATGCGGAATCCCGCGGCCAAACCTGCCACGTTTTTTTCAGGTCGACGAAAACGGCTTCATTCCGGGGAGTTGTCTTCGCCCGAGCGGTCGAGTTCGCGCCGCAACCAGGCACGGGCAAAGGCCCAGTGGCGATAGGCCGTACGGGGAGAGATGCCGAGACACTCCGCTGCCTCTTCCAGCGTGAGGCCGGCGAAGAAACGTAGCTCGACCAGCCGGGCAATCACGGGTTCCCGGGTTGCCAGTCGTGACAGGGCCTCATCAACGGCGAACAGTTCCTCGCCGGTCGAATCGATGGCCAGCTCGGTCTCGAGCAGCTCATGCCGTTGCCAGCCGCCGCCATGCTTGTCGGCCTGTTTGCGGCGAGCATTGTCGATGAGGATGCGCCGCATGGCCTCGGCGGCGGCGGCGAAGAAGTGGCCGCGGCTGTCCCAGTGCGGCTCCGACTCCCCGGACTCACGTCCGGGGCTCGCCACCAGGCGCAGATAGGCCTCATGGACCAGGGCCGTGGCCTGGAGCGTCTGTCCCGGCTTTTCCTGGGCCAGCTTCTGCGCGGCCAGCTGGCGCAACTCGTCATAGACGAGGGGCAAGAGCTGATCGGCGGCGTGCGGGTCGCCTTGCTCGATGGCGGACAGGATGCGCGTCACCTCACTCATCGCCGGCACCCAAAGGCTCGCAGGTCTCGCTTCCTCCCCGGGATTCAGCCGCTGAGTATACCATCGGCCCGAGCACAACTCCTTGACTTTTTCGGCACCCCGCTCGTCCTCGAGCCGTCGCCAGATTTGGTCCTCCACTTCCGCGGCGACTGTGCCTTCGGCGTGCCAGACAGGTACGAGGTCTGCGAACGGTTGCGCGTCTCCTACACGTTCGGCCTCAGCCGCCCGGCAACAGGAGCCACCACGGCCGGCGGTGCCGTCGCGTTTGTTCACAGGCTTCTGGTATCAGGCGGGAACGTGGCCATCGGTTGATCTCTCGCCCGAGCATGCGTGCCTCTGTCTTATAGTGGCCGGCCGGCGGTAAATGTCATCACGGTTGTTTCCCCGAGAGCACACGGCGCGGAAGCGCAACAAAAGACCCCAGCCGTCGCAAACGGCTGGGGTCTTCGATGGGTCCGTTTCCTGTGAGAAGAGCCCGTCCTCAACCGAGCAACAGGCTGGGCTCCCAGCCGACGCGCTCGGCAGAGGCGCGCAGCTTCTCCAACGCCCGGTTCTGGATCTGACGGACGCGCTCCTTGCTGATCCGCAGCAAGTGCCCGATCTGGCGCAGGCTGTGCGTGCCGTGGCCGGTCAGGCCGAAGCGCAGGTCGAGGACCTTGCGCTCGCGCGGCCGCAGGCTCTCCATGAGGAAGTGGAGGGCCTCCTGGCGCTCGGAGTTCTGGCGCAGCGTCTGCGACTCGTTGTCGGGCATCGCCTCGGTCAGCTTGAAATCGCTGTCGTCGTCGAGGACCGCGTTGAGGGAGACGGGAGTGCGGGTGGCGGTCTGCAGGTGGGTCAGGTGTTCAAGGCTGCTGCCGGTGCGGGAGGCAAGTTCCTGCGGGCTGGGCAGGTGCTTGCCGCCGTGGGCCAGCGCTTCGGACTCCTGTTGCAGCAGGCCGAGTTCCTGTAAGTGATGGGGCGACAGGCTGACCAGGTGGCTCTGGCGAGCGACCGCGATCTGCAGGGTCTGTCGAATCCACCAGGTGGCGTAGGTGGCCAAGCGCGTGCCGTGGCTGACGTCGAAACGATCGATCGCCTGCATCAGCCCGCAGACGGCCTCCTGGAGCAGGTCGGCGTAGCTGAGGGCGTGGTGCCGGAACCGCTTGGCAACGTGAGCGGCAAGGCGAATGTTGGCCGAGGCGAGGCGATGCTTCAGGTGGATGTAACGATCGTGCAGGCGGCGGATGGCGGGGACGGAACGGGCTTCGTCGCCGCAGTGCTCCCGGATGAACTGGGCCATCGGCCAGGGTTCCAGCGGCGGGCAATGCTGCCGCAGGCGGGGAAAGTGCCGAGTCAGCACGCGTTTCAGTTCGCTCTTGCACTCCCAGAAGCTGCCCAGCGTTTCCGCCACAAGGCGCCCCATTCTATCCGGCGCAGAGGAATGGGCCTTTGCTGTCCGTTTGTTTCCTGTGCGTCCTCAAATCCTTTTCGCCCCGGACAGTTGGGGCCGAAACCTTGGAGAGGGCGATGGTCGGACTTCGTCCTCCGGGATCTCTGACGCCAAAATGGAAAGAAACCTGTTCGAGTTTACAGGTTTCTTCTTCCCTCCTTCGCCGTTCTTTCTTGGCCGGAGTGCTTCCCGGATCTTCCCTAGAACCCCCCCCATTGTAAGGTCCGTGCGAAGCCGTATCAAGATTTATTATCGGAAACTTCGCAATCCCCTCAAACTCCGTGCAGACCGTCAGTTAGGGCCGCCAACCCGGCTTGGCAAGGGGCATGGTTCAAATCCGGTCTTTTTTGGGTAACAGTGCGCAGCCTGTCCGCGTCCGCCCCCGCGGGCAGCTTGTGTGACTCCGACCGGCCTGTTGCTCAGGCGCGCTGGAAGCGTTGGTAGCCGAGCAGCTCCAGCCAGTGCGGATGCTTCTGCCCGGTCAGCAACTCGGCCGGACTCTGGCCCACCCGCTCGGCGTGCTCACTGCGCTCCAAACGACGATGGTTCAGAAAGAACTGCAACAGCGACAGGTAGTCCGGGCCCAGCTCGCGGCGCAGAAAGAAGTAGCAACGCAGACGGCTGTTGAGGTTCTCGGCGACGCTGCTGGCCCGCACCACCTGCCGCGCTACCTTGGCCACGGCCACGCGCAAGGCGTGCTACTGCCCCCGCAACTGCTGCCGCAAGACCGCGTCACGCTGCCAACGACGCGTGCTCTTCGGGGACCGTATTGGTACCCAAAGCAACTCACGCACCAGGGCCTCTGGGACGTGGGCCGGCGCCGCCAGGGCGGCCAGGGCCTCGTCGGGCGGCTTCACGAAGGCCAGCAGCGTCTCGCGCTGGAACGGCAGCGA
>JACOUH010000126.1 GCA_016177925.1 Planctomycetota bacterium
TGGCAGTCGTATCCACTCCTGCTCTTTCGTGGACCAGGTGAAGATCACTTGGTCGCCGCCGTCGATGCCCCCTTTCTCGCGGCTGACAATCAGTTCGCACAACCCATCTCGATTCAAGTCGCGAAAGTGGCCAGCGTGCGTACTGTAGGAAAGAGGGAACTTAGAGCCGGGATTTTTTAACAGGCCACCGAACAGCAATGAGATCTCGACCCAGGAAGTGCCTGAAAAGCGCCATGCTCCAAATCTTCGACGGTGGGGAAGCTCGAAACCAAAACCAGGATTTAACAGAAGCGATACTTCTCCATTCGGCCTGAGTATTCCAAAGCGGGCAGGTTCGAGTCTGTCGTTTTTCGATTCGGGTGGCCACTCCAAGTATTGGACCAGGAGAACGGGGAAGTCATTTGTGATCCATAACCTTCTCTTCGGCGACCACAGACGCGTCTGTTTCACCTTCTCGTTACCGATTACGACATCCATGAACCCATCATTGTTCAGGTCGAGCAGGCGGACGCCGTTGTCGAGCCCCGTCTTGGGATCGCGCAGCGGCTGGCCGCCGAGGAGGTTCTTGTTCAGCCGCTCCTGGCACTCGCGGAAGTTGAGGAACTTCACCTTCTTGCCGTACTTCTTGTCGGCGTAGTCGATCAGGTCGACGATCTGCTCGTTGCTGATCCAGCCGTGCGGGTGGAAGACCAGGCAGAAGACGCCCTGTTTGATGACAGTCGCGTCGAGCAGCGCCTTCCAGTCGCGGACCGTCGCCGGGTTGTTCGACCCGTGCAGGTGCTGCGCCAGCCAGTCGCTCGGCGTGGCGCAGGGGAACTCCCAGCACAGCCGGCCAATCACATACGGATACGGATAGTCCTCGATCGTGTTGACGAACGTGCGATCCTTCGGCAGGTACTTGGCAAAGCGGCTCGCACCGTCCTTCTCCAGGACGAGGTCGCGTGGCAGGGCCGGGTCGTCCGCCGTCGTCACGTTGAAGACGGAACTGTCGATCGTAAGGAAGTTGCCCTTCGCCGTCGTCTTGTTGAAGATTTGGGCGAAGAGGCGCGGGCTCGGCGTGTTGAGCGAGTCGCAGCAGGGGGTGCGGAAGGCGACGGGCCTGCTGTTCGGCACCGACGCCAGCATGTCGACACAGCGATCGTAGGTGCTCTTGGCCCGCTCGAAGTTGCCGTCCTTCAGGATGGGACAGGGGTGGTCGACGGTATGCACCTCAAGGCTGAGGCCCTCCTTCAGCCACTTCTGCAAGTGCGGCTCCTTCGGGTCGATCTGACAGGTCATGATGCTGACCGGCGACCGCCCATCGATCCGCCTCAGCCGCTGCAGGATGGGACGCAGGTACGCCTCCCATTTCTGATGGCCGCGCATGTCGTCAATGGCGAGCACGACGACCGCCTCGACGCCGTCTTCGCCGACCCACATCGGCGTTGTCAGCTTCGGGAACTTCCGCGACGGGTAATAGAGGTCATTACCGTCGAGGTAGGTCAGGCGATTTCCGTCGCCGGCGTGGGCCGGCGGGACGACCGCCAGCAGGACGAGGAACAGCGTACTCCGCAGGTGGTTCATGGTTTTCCCCCGTCGGTCTCTGCCCTGGCCGCAAAGGAGTGGACGTCAGAACTCATTGTCGGCGCGGAGGATGCCCTCGTCTTCCCCCCTTACCCCGGCCACGGCAAAAAATCGATCCGTGGGAGCCGCCGACGCCCCCGCTCGGGAAGAGAACGCTTGCCTCGCTGAGACGAACTTGCTTGAATAGTCCAAACGGGTCGATTGTGTGCGCCGCGCCGACCCACTTGCTCACGCGCCGCCACCCCGCCCGCGTGTACTCTTCCGGGACCGCCGAGTTCGAGCCCGACTCATCAGGGTGGTTGTCGTCCCTCCGTCATACGGCAGCCCTGTCTCAGAGAACGTCCGTCCATGCATGAGCGTCTCACGGGCAGTCCGTGCTCGGCAAGAAAGGCTTGCGATGGAATCCGGCTGGCGCGGTGAGGAAAAGCCGGTTGGATCGTCATCAGAAGAGTGGACAGGCCTATTCCTACCCACCTGTGCTCATTCCATGACCAAGGAGCGAGAGTCGATGAGGACCGGATACGTTCTCGGCGCCCTGGCGTGCGGGTTCCTCCTGCTGGGCGCTTCGTCGGCCCGGGCCGACGGCGGAGTGCCGGTGAAGTATCGCCCCACCGTCAAGAAGGCGCTGGAGTGGCTCGTCAGCGCCCAGAACAAACGCGACGGTCACTGGGAAGCGCAGGGAGGCCAGTATCCCGTGACCATGACTGCTCTCGGCGGCATGGCCCTGCTCTGTGAGGGCAGTACGGTCCGCGCCGGCAAGTATGCCAAGAACATCCGCCTGGCGCGTGACTGGCTGATCTCCCGCGCTCAGCCCAGCGGCCAGATCGGCAACCCGAACATTCCCGGCGAGGCCGGCCGCTACATGTATGGGCACGGCTTCGGCCTGTTGTTCCTCTCCAGCGTCTACGGCGAGGAACAGGACCAGGACAAGCGCCGCAAGCTCGAAGAAATCCTCGTCCGCGCCGCCAAGTTCACCCACGACGCCCAGACCAATCGCGGCGGCTGGGGCTACGTCTCGGCCCGCGACGGCGGCGGCTTCGACGAGGGCTCGGTGACCATCACCCAGGTGCAGTCACTGCGAGCCGCCCGCAACGCCGGCATCAAGGTCCCGCCGGAGGCGATCAAGAACGCCCTGAAATATCTCAACGACTCGACCGGCGCCGACGGCGGGGTCATGTACAGCCTGGCCCAGGGCGGCGGCGGCGGGCGTCCGGCCCTGACCGCGGCGGCCATCTCGTGCGGTTTCTCCGCCGGCGAGTACAATTCGCCGCTTGTCCAGAAGTGGTTCAAGTTCTGCGAGGTGCATATCCCGCTGTTGCGCGGCAACCGCTTCGGCCACGATGAGTACACGCACTACTACTACGCCCAGGCCCTGTACTGCCTCGGTGACGACGGCTACGCCAAGATGTTTCCCACCTCGAAGGAGGCCGATCGCCTGAGCTGGAAGAAGTATCGCGAGGGCACCTTCGAGTTCCTGAAGTCGAGCCAGAACGGCGAGGGCTACTGGAGCGGCAGCCACGTGGGCCCCGTCTTCGCCACCGCCGTCTACCTGACTATCCTGCAGCTGGACAACGCCGTGCTGCCCATCTATCAGCGCTAAACCCGGAAACCGGCGAGCGGGGGGTGTGAACCCCCCGGTCAAGTTGTACCGGGGGGTTCACACCCCCCGCTCGCCTGCTGGACTTCCCCCTACTACGTTTTAACGAGACCCGCATGAGCGAACAGCCGAAGAACCCTGAACTCACGTCCCCCGCCACCGTCGAGCCGGTCGCCGGCGAGAACATCGGCCAGCAGGACCTCGAGTCCGTCCGCCGCCTCCGCGACGCTTTCAAGAACATCAAACAGCAGCTCAGTCGCGTCATCGTCGGCCAGGACCAGGTCATCGAGGAGTTGCTCATCGCGCTGTTCAGCCGCGGACACTGCATCCTCGAAGGTGTGCCGGGGCTGGCCAAGACGCTCATGATCAGCACCCTGTCGAAGTGCCTGTCGCTGGCCTTCAGCCGCATTCAGTTCACCCCGGACCTGATGCCGTCGGACATCACCGGCACCGAGGTCATCGAGGAGAACCGCTCGACCGGCGCCCGCGAGTTCAAGTTCCTCCAAGGCCCGCTGTTCGCCAACGTGATCCTCGCCGACGAGATCAACCGCACGCCGCCCAAGACGCAGGCCGCCCTCCT
Source organism: Planctomycetota bacterium (assembly GCA_016177925.1). GTDB lineage: Bacteria > Planctomycetota > Planctomycetia > Gemmatales > Gemmataceae > JACOUH01. The sequence continues at coordinate 3,741 of JACOUH010000126.1, forward strand.
CGAAGCCATGCAGGAACGCCAGGTCACCGTCGGCCGCGTCCGGCACCGTCTTGACGACCCGTTCTTCGTGCTGGCGACGCAGAACCCGATCGAGCAGGAGGGCACCTATCCCCTGCCCGAGGCCCAGCAAGACCGCTTCATGTTCAAGGTCTTCGTCAAGTATCCGAAGTTCGAGGAGGAGTTCGAGATCGCCCGCCGCACCACGGCGCTGCTCACGGAGGACATCGCGCCGGTGCTGTCCGGCGAGCAGATCCTCGAACTGCAGCGGATGGTGCGCAAGGTGCCGGTCACCGACGAGATCATTCGCTACACGCTGGCGCTGGTTCGGCAGACGCGCATCGGCGAGCCGGGCGTGCCGAAGTTCATCCGCGACTGGCTGTCCTGGGGCGCCGGCCCGCGTGCCGTGCAGTACCTCATCCTTGGCGGCAAGGCCCGCGCCCTGCTGTACGGCCGCGTCCACGTCAACACCGAGGACATCCAGGCGCTGGCCTACCCGGTGCTGCGGCATCGCATTCTGACCAACTTCACCGCCGCCTCGGAAGGCATCACCAGCGACACGGTCGTCAAGAAGCTGCTCGAGGAGACGCCGAGCAAGGATGGCGAACTGACGCGCGACGACCGCTTCAAGAAGATTTTCGCGTCGTGAACGAGAGCACCGCGACGACCACCCGGCGAGCGGGGGGTGTGAACCCCCCGGTACTTCGACTTACCGGGGGGTTGACACCCCCCGCTCGCCCCAACGTTTGAGAAGGCACCCACCCGTGGCGAAGAAAGACGACCCGCGCCGGTTCCTGCATCCGGCCACGATCGCACGTATCGCGCGCCTCGACCTGCGCGCCCGCTACGTCGAAACCAACCTCCGCTCGCACCTCGTCGTCGACGTCAGCGAGTCGATGCACTATGGGCACGGTCCGCTCAACAAGTACGAGTACGCCTGCACCATCGGCGCCTGCCTCGCCTACCTGCTGCTGCGCCAGCAGGACTCGGTCGGCATGATCACCTTCGACCAGAACGTCCGCCAGGTGCTGCCGGCCCGCAGTCACATGGTCCACATCGATGCCATCGTCAAGTCGATGGACGTCAGCCGCCCGCGCGAGAAGACCGACATCGAGAAGATCCTCCGCCAGGTCTGCGAGAGCGTTCAGAGCCGCGGCCTGGTCGTGATCGTCTCCGACCTGTTCGTCGACCGCGAGTCGCTGTTCCGCGGCCTGGAGATGCTCGCCCACCGCCGGCACGACATCCTCCTCTTCCACGTCCTCGACGAGGAGGAGATGACGTTCCCGTTCACCGGGACGACGCGCTTCGAGGGCATGGAGGAGATGCCGCACCTGGTCTGCGACCCGCGCGCCCTCCGTGACGGCTACCTCGAGGCCCTGGAAGAGTATCTCGTCGAGGTGCGCCGCGGTTGCACCAAGATGGGCATCGACTACAACCTCGTGCGGACAAACGACTACCTTGACGCGGTGCTGTCGAAGTTCCTGCACCGCCGCATGGCGATGCGCACGATGCCCGGTCACAAGAAAGCCGCCCCGACGTAATGGGCGAGCGGGGGGTGTGAACCCCCCGGTAGTTCGACTTACCGGGGGGTTCACACCCCCCGCTCGCCAGGATTTACCGCTGAGGCACTGAGGCAATGGAATTCTTTCTCAATCCCTGGTCGATGGTCGCCGGCGGCGCCATGATCAGCGCCCCCATCCTCATCCACCTGATCAACCGCATGCGCTTCAAGCGCATCCGCTGGGCAGCGATGGAGTTCCTCCTCAAGTCGCAGAAGCGCAACCGTCGCCGGCTCATCATCGAACAGATCATCCTGCTCATGCTGCGCTGCCTCATGATGGTGCTCGCGGGGCTCCTCCTCGCCCGCTACATCGGCTATCAGCCGCCGCCCGAAACGGACGAGAGCGGGGTCCGGATCGTGCCCGGGACGCTGCACGTCGCCCTGCTCGATGACACGCTCAGCACGACCGACCGCACGCCCCAAGCCCAGGGCGGCGAGCCCGACGCCTTCAGTGTCGCCCGCAAGCGCATCAAGGACCTCGCCCTCCTTGCCGCCCAGAGCGAAATCGACCAGTATCTTCGTGTCGTCCTGATGTCTACCCAGGACGTCCTCTTCGAGGGCGATCCCAAGGAAGGCGACGCGCTCAACCAACTCGAGACCAAGCTCAACACCCTGACGCCGAAGCTGATCCATGCGTCGCCGCGCGAGGGCCTCAAGAAGTGCAAGGCCCTCCTCGAGCAGCCGCCGTTGTCGAAGGAGGAACGCCAAGCCGCTGCCGAGGAGGCCAACAAGACGGACAGCCAGGGCGAGAAGAAGGACGACAAGGACAAGAAGGAGGCGAAGCTGGCGGTGAAGCGGGTCTGGTACAAGCGACTCTACGTCTACAGCGACTTCCGCGACAGTGATTGGGGTCGTCGCGTCGGCTCGGAGGGCCTGTACCGCCTGGTCGACGACGTCAGGGACGCCGGCGGCAACGTCTGGCTGGTCGATGCGGCGGACCCGCCGCGGCAGCCCGGGGCTGAGAGTCTCGTCGTCTATCACAATAACTACGCCATCACCGACCTGCGCCCGGAGAAACGCATCGCTCCCGGTAACTCGGTCGTGAGCTTCACCGTCGAGATCGCCAACCTCGGCGGCGACACGCGCGAGCGGCTCCTGATGAAGGTCTTCAAGGATGGCGAGGAGGACTTCACGGTGAATCCGGACGTCACGGCTCCGCCACCCGGCGGCCGCGTCCGGCAGACCTTCGAGATGCTGTTCGAGGCCCCGGAAGAAGGGCAGCAATCAAAGCAGCACCGCATCACCGTCTGGCTTCAAAACGTCGACGTCGAGTCGGGCCTGCTCGCCGACAACTTCCGCCACACTACCCTCGAGATCCGCCGCGACGTGCCGACGCTCGTCATCGACGGCTCCGGCGAGGTGGGATTGCAGCCCGGTGGCGACACGCGCGTCATCAAGGACGCGCTCGAGTCGGCCAAGGACAGTGAGACGACCAAGGTCGTCGCCGCCGGCCTGACCGAGCTGCTCCGTGACGACCTCGAACGCGAGTATGCAGCTATCTATCTCGTCAACATCGAGAACCTCAAGCATCCCAAACCCGAGAACAAGGGCGAGGAGGACCTGCCTCTGGAACGGCTGAAAAAGTTCGTCGACAACGGCGGCAACGTCGTTTTCTTCACGGGCGGCCGCATCGACGTCGACTACTACAACAAGGTCCTCTTCAAGGAGAAGAAGGGCCTGTTCCCGGTCCCGCTGGAGAAGCAGGTCACCGAGAAGCTCAGCGACGAGGAGATCGAGAAGCGCCGCAACAGCTCGGCGCCCAAGATCTACGTCCTCGACCCCGAACACCCCGTCACGGTCGGCATCGCCCCGTTGCAGCTCAGCATTCCTGACCTGATCATCTCCCAGTACACGCCCGCGAAAGACCGCTCCGACTGGCCGAAGGCCGCGCGCAAGGAGGAAGAGGTCAAGGAGCTGATCACGCTCGCCAACCTCAAGAAGGTCAACGACGCCACACGCGGCCAGACCCAGGGCCTGCTCAAGAAGCTGCCCATCGACGACGCCGCCTACAAGAAGTACGAGCCGCTCTTGTCGAAGCACAAGAGCCTCATCGAGCAGACCCTGCTAGAGGCCAAGGCCGATGAGATGTACAAGGTCGCCAACGCCCTCGAGGCGATGCTCAACGACAAGGGCCCCAAACCCAAGGAAAAGGATAACGTCTCGCTGGTCGAGTTCTGGTCGCGGCCAGAACAAGAAGTGCAGGATCTGCGCGAGAACATCGTCAACTTCCGCCGTGACGCCCTGTACGGCTCGCCGCTGGCGCTGACACGCAAGTACGGCAAGGGCAACGTGGTCGCCGTCCTGACGACGTCCGGCACCGCCTGGAGCGGCTGGTCGGGGGGCAAACAAGGCGGCGCCGCATCGTTCACGTTCCCGATGTTCATGGTCGACCTGCAGAAGTTCCTGACCGCCGGCGGCGCCGGGGTCAGCCAGCTGGTCGGCGAGAAGTATGAGATCACGGTGGATGAAAAGTTGTACGAGCCGCGCATGCGCCGTCTCGTCCAGGGCGAGGACGCGGAGAACAAGAAAGGTGTCCCGCCGCAGCCGGGCATCCCGGCGGGCTTCGCCGACGTGGGTGAACTGACCAGCCAGCGCGCTCCCGGCGGGAAGCTGGTCTTCAGCTTCGCAGCGGTCGCCGGGCCCGGTAAGCAGGGGGTCGAGCGCGGCGGCATCAACATCTTCCGCCTGAAACCCAAGGGTAAGAACGAGCTCGAAGACCGCTGGGTGGCGTTCAACGTTGACACGGAGAACGAGAGCAATCTGAAGCGTGCAGCCAGTAACGACGTGAGCCGTCCAGTGGAACGACCCTTCGAGGGACGCGGCACCATCGGCTGGTACAACGTGGAGGACCCGCCGCAGGACCAGGGGATGCCCAGCTCCAAGGACAAGAAGAACGCCAAGGAGGACCTGTCGCACGGGCCGTGGCTGTTCCTGGTGTTCCTGCTGATCCTGATCGTCGAACAGGCCCTGGCCGTGCATCTGAGCTTCCACGCGAAGCGCAGCGAGCCCGCAGCCTGAGCGCCTGGCGAGCGGGGGGTGTGAACCCCCCGGTACAACTTGACCGGGGGGTTCACACCCCCCGCTCGCCGGACTGAGGAATTACCAACGGGGACGAGTCCCCTCGGCTGCTAGAGACTGGGAAGGTCGATCATGGAAACCCTCGTTCGGCATGAAGTTTCCGACCCGTTCCTGCAGCGCATGGAAGAGCCGCTGGTTCTCTTCGGCCAGCAGCGCCCCGCCTGGATGTGGGTGGCCATCGTCATCGCGATCGTCGCCGTCGGCCTCTTCTACGTCGGCTGGATGTACCTCCGCGAGCGGCGCACCATCGGCTGGTTCTGGCCCATCCCGCTGGGCCTCTTCCGCATCAGCGTCTACGCCCTGCTCGGCCTGCTCTTCCTGCTGCCGTCGCGCCAGCACTACGACATCACCAGGACGGAGCGCTCCTCACGCGTCGTGCTGCTGTTCGACACGTCGCTCAGCATGAAGGAGGCCCGCGACGGCTTCCCGGAGGAGGGCGGCTCGTTCAAGGACATTCCGTCGCGACAGGAAAAAGTGCTCGATTTTCTCAGTGACGACCGCATCAAGTTCATCGACCGCCTCGAGACGAAGGGCCGGCCGGTGGCGGCGTGGCGCTTCGCGGCGCAGCTCGACCCCGACTACCGCTGGATTCAGCGCGACAGCGAGGGCAAGGCCCTTCACTTCTGGCCGTCGGCCGAGGCGGAGTGGGCGCGCCGCCTGGTCCCGCAGAAGGGCGGCCAGCAGCCGACGCCCGGCTACCCGGTGGCCCGCGAACACTGGCAGAGCTGGCTGTTCCCCGCTACCGAGATGCCGATGCCGGCCGACTGGAACGAACGGGAAGGCCCCGGCAAGGAGCTGGTCCGCCAGCTGGCGGCGAACAAGAAGGCCACCATCAAGTTCTTCGAGGGGACTGCGCTGGGCGAGGCCCTGCTCGACACCATCCGCCGCGAACAGGGCGGGGAGGTGCAGGGCATCGTCGTCTTCACCGACGGCCGGCGCACCGAGGGCTCGGACAAGTCGATCAAGGACGCCGTCCTCGCCGCCAAGAACGCCGAGATTCCCCTCTTCGTCGTTGGCGTCGGCAAGGAGATCCCGAAAGTCTCCATTGACATCGTCGACTTGCGCGTCCCGCCGCTGATCCGGCCCGAGGACAAGTTCCGCGTTGTTGTCACGGTCAATGGTCACGACATGCCGGTCAACGAGCCTTTCGAGCTGTTCCTCGACATCACCCGCAAGGGCGAGACCAAGGACAAGAAGGAGTTCACCAAGCCGATCGAGCTGGTCGCTCTCGACGAGAAGGGCAACCTGATCGAGGACAAGAGGGTCACGCTGAAGAAGCCCGGTGCAACAACGGACACCATCACGCTGCTTGCCAGCAAGCACTCGAAGGACACCTGGCTCAAAAAGGAGCAGAAGCCGACCTTCAAGCCGGGCAACCCGCCCAACGCCCAGATCGAGTTTGAGCTGGACGCCGCGACGCTGGCGAGGATGGCCGGGTTCTCGCCAGGCGAGGAGTTCCAGAAGGCCGGCCTCTTCCCCGATGACGCGACCGAGCTGCACTTCCGCGCCCGGGTGCCCAAGGACAAGCGCGAGCTGACCGATGTCAAGGAGCACCTCAGCGACGTTGAGAAGATGGCGGTGCAGAAGCGTCCGCTGCGCGTGCTGCTGTTCACCAGCACCGGCGGCATCCGCGACTTCCAGTTCGTCCAGAACCTGCTGGTCCGCGAGGAAAGCAAGGGCCGCGCCGAGGTCTGCGCTCATGTCCAGCAAATCCCCGGCGGCGAGAAACGCTCCGGCATCGTCCTCAGCGTCGACAAGGAGCGGTTGCTCGACGATGATCTTCGTTGCCGGCGACATGAACACGCTCGAGCTGGCCCGCCCGGTGCCGCGCGGCTCCAAGCCCGACACGCACCCGCTCCTGTATATCCGCGACATGCTGCCGGTCATCCTCGAGGACTCGCGCAAGACCGACCAGGAGACGGAGGAACGCCGCCGCCTGCTCTTCCCGCAGGCCACCTCCGAGATGGAGTTCATGCGCCTCGACGAAACGGACTCGAAGTTCGAGTGGAAAAAAGGCTGGGATCGCTTCTTCAACGAGATCCACGACGTCGACGACGACGGCAAGGACAAGGTCGTCGAGGTGCTGGTGCCGCCGGCCCCGCCGGAGCGTGGCTTCTACACCTACTACCCGTCGCGGGCGGTCAAGCAGAACGCCCTGGTCATCGCCAGCTTCGACGGCCCCGGGGCGACGCTGCCCAACTCGGCCGACAAGCAGCCGTTTTTGGCCCGGGCGCCGTGGGGCGAGGGGACGGCCTTCTGGATCGCCTCCGGCGAGACGTGGCAGCTGCGCACCTTCCGCGAGGCCTACCATGAGCGATTCTGGACGAAACTGATCCGTGAAGTCGGCTCCAAGAGCATCAACGTCGTCAACAAGCGCATCGTCCCGGTCATGAGCCGTTACGGTGTCGTCAACAAGCCGACGACTTTCGAGGGCCGCTTCGAGGGCCTCAACGGCTCGCCGCTGCGGCGTGACCTCAGCCGCCCGCCGCTGCTGATCGCCACGCTACCGCAGGGGGCAGAGCCCAAGAATCGTGACCTGGTCCTCATCAAGGATGGTGAATACACCGGTGAGACGGGCCGCGTGGTCGACGTCAAGCTGGAGCCTGATGGCAAGGGCGGGACGACCCGCAACCTGCGCGTGGCGGGCATGAAGGGCGATCCGGCCCTGACAACGATGGTCGATGCCCGCAAGGTCGAGATGGTCATTCCGCCGATCAAGTTCAAGCCGCGGCTGGGGACGAAGCCGAGCCTCGACCTCGACCGCAAGAACGACGGCTGGTTCAAGGTCGAGTTCGTCCCGCCGACGAGCGGCGAGTACAAACTGCGCGTGCAGTATGAGGACGCTCCCGACAACTTCTACAACCACAAGTTCACGGCCCGCGACGAGGTTTCGCCGGAGCTGGAGAACCTCAAGCCGGATGTGCCGGCCATGCTCGAAATGGCCAGTAGCGCCACCTCGGTGCTGGCCCGCATCACCGACGAGAAGCTGCGGGAGGAAGTGCGCAACGCCCTCAAGGCCCCCGCCGCGGCGGCTCCCAAGCCCGGAGATCCGGCCCGCAAGGGCGACAGCGGCGACGAGCGGCTGAAGCTCTACTTCGAGATCGACGGCAATGGCAGCGGCGCGAATCCGAAGTACATCCCCGACTGCATGATGACGCTGAAGCCGACGGAACAGCGCAAGAAGGGCGACCTCGAGAGCCTGTGGGACAAGAGCGTCGTCTTCAGTTGGAACAAGGACACTGGCCGCAAGGCCTGGTTCGTGCCGATCCCGCTGGAGGTGTCGCTGGTCGACGGCAGCGACTTCAGCGTCGGCTGGCGCATCCCAGTGGCGCTCCTGGCGGTGCTGGTGCTGCTGTCAATGGAGTGGTTGATCCGCAAACTGCTGCGGCTGGCCTGACCGCCGCCCCCTTCTTCCGCCGCTTGCGGCTTAGCATCTGTTGCAAAGCCGCAAGCGGCGGACGGTGAGAGATTCTGCCCCCGGAGGGTTTATGGCGACTATATCCGAGACGCCCCGCGGACGAGTGCTGACCGAGTCCAATCGCCGCGTGCAGGACCCCCTGCGCCGCCTGCGCGGCTACATCCGCTCATATGTCATCACTGAATCGCTGCTCGTGCTCGTCACCTTCCTGGCCGTCTGCTTCTGGGTCGGGACGCTGATCGACTACGGCATGTTCCGCCTCTTCGGGATCGACTTCGTCAACGACCTGCCGCGCTGGTTCCGCGCCCTGCTGCTCGGCACCGGCCTCTTGGCCGTTTTCTTCTTCGCCGAGGGCATCAAGGCCCTGCGGACGCAAGCGCGTCCCGAGCTGGTCGGCGACCGCGGCGGTGAAGGCCTCGTCGTCAAGATCTTCAGCACGCCCGCACTGCTCGCCGCCGTGTCGGCGCCTATCGTGATCCTGTACATCGCCGCCTGGATCTGGCTGGCGAACCTCGTCGACGCCGACATCGTGTCGAACCTTGTGGTCGGCCTGTTCGTGCTGGCCCTGGTGGTCGCCTTCATCAGCTTCGTCGTGGTCAAGCGGTTGGTCTATGAGTTGCGGCCGACTGCCCTGGCGCTGGTGCTGGAGCGGCGCTTTCCCGACCTGCTCGAGGATCGCCTGATTACCGCGGTCGAACTGTCCGACCCCAAGCGCGCCGCCGAGTATGGCTACTCCGAGGCGATGGTCGAGGAGACGATCCACCAGGCGGCCCAGCGGGTCGATCAGATTCACCTGGGCGAGGTTTTCCGCTGGTCGCGGCTGGCGCTGTGGGGCATCACGGCGGTGCTGCTGACCTTCGTCGCTTACGGGCTGGCCGGCGGCGGTGCGATGGCCGTCGATGCCCTCAACGACAAGGAGGCCAGCGCCGGCACCAGCTTCACCGAGCTGAACCATGTCGCCTCCATCTGGTTCGAGCGCAACGTGCTGCTGGACAACGAGCCTTGGCCGGGCGGCGTGATGATCGTGCGGCCGGTCGGTGTCCTGCTCAAGGAACGTAAGGGCCGCAAGCTGGTGGAACAGCATCGCTTCGTCCTCTTCCCTGACTCGGGCGAGGTCAAGGTTGGCAAGGGCGGCGAGGTGACCGTCCAGGCGCTGGCCTACGAGTTCGCCCTCTACGATCGCAATGCCCCGGGCCGCTGGCGTCCCGTGCGGCTTGACGATCTCCGCACTAAGACGCTCGACGTCGGCGACGTGCCGGCCGCCGCGGACCTGCCGCGCGACTGGGTCCCGCTCAACGACGCGTTTGGCCTGACCATCGAGGACGCTCGCTACCATGCCTTGAAGTCCGGCGGGAAGATCAAGGACCGAATCGCGGAAATCGCCGGAAAGTTGCGCGAGCTCGCCAAGGACCCGGCCCGGGGACGGACCTTCCGCCGCCTGAAGCAGCCGAAGAAGGTCAGTCTCTACTCGGCGGAGGGCGACAAGGAAACCTTCGGGGAGATGGACGAAAAGGCCGGCGGACTCTACGAGCACAAGATCCCCAAGTTCACCGCGACGATGAACTTCAAGATCCGCGCCGACGACTACATTAACCCGCAGGAGCTGCGGCTGCTGATGGTGCCCCCGCCGCGCATGGCCGACATCGACTACCAGCCGTCGGTGCCGGCCTACCTCTACCATCTGCCCGAGGTCAAGGGCGTCACCATGCCGGCGGTCGCCGCCGGCGTGCTGGCCCAGGTGGGCGCCTCGCCGTTCGTCACTCCGCTGGCAACGGCGGCGTCGCTGCCGCCGGAGCGGCCCTATGATGACGACCAGTTCTTCCTCGCCCCGCGCAAGCAACTCCTGGTCCGCGGTCATGTCAACGTGGCGGGCGTCAGCCGGCCCGAGGTGAACGTGCCGATCGGCAGCGACATCACCCTCGTGGCCCGCTGCGACAAGCCGCTGTCGACGAAGGCCGACGATGTCGTCTTCTACCGTTCGGATAGCGAAAAGGCGGAGAAGCCCGAGCCGATCGATGACTACCGCTTCCGCGTGAAGCTGACCAACGTGCGCCAGCCCATCGAGTTGACGTTCGAGTTCACCGACACCGACGGCGACAGCGGCAAGCAGGTGCTGGCGATCATGCCCAACGCCGACGAGACACCGCAGATCAAGCAGTTCCAGCCCGAAGTCGTCCGCACCGTCGAGGACAAGCTCTATGTCACCCCGTCGGCGGTGATCCCGTTCAAGATCGTCGCCAGCGATGACAACGGCCTGACCGTGGTCGAGTACGTCTACTCGATCCAGGAAGCCGCGACGCAGTCCGTCGAGATCCGCCGCGCCGTCAGCGTGGCGGGCACGATCGGCATGATCGTGGGCGGCCCCGAGGCCCCGCTGACGTCGCTGGTCAGCAACCTCGCCCTGCCGGCCAGCCTGAAGCGGTCGGACGAAACGATCACGGGCACGCAGCCCATCGCCCACTTCAAGGCCGAATTCGACAAGCTGCGTCAGCGCACCCCCGAAGAGATCGACAAGGGCCTCAGCGTGCCGATGCTCAAGGATTCCGCGGTGAAGGGGATTCGCAATTACATCCTCAAGGACCTGCGCGACCTCGACAGCTACCTGACCGATGCCGAGCGCGACCTCGACAAGAGCAAGCCGTTCAAGGGGCTGAACGTCGGCGACATCCAACGCCGCGAGGGCAACCTGCTGCTGCCCCTGAAGGCCCCGGAGGGATCGCTGCAGAAGAACTACCTGATGCTGGTCACGCTCCAGGTGCGCGATACGAACGTCAACCGTCCCGGCCGCGGCAACCGGCTCAGCAGCCAGCAGTACGCCTTCCTGATCGTCTCGGACAACGAGCTGCTGTTCCAGATCAGCCTGGAGGAGCAGCGGCTGTTCGACGAGTTGAAGAAGACCTTCGACGACCTCGAAAGGGCGCGAAGCCAACTGAGTGCCCTGCGCTTCGACATCCCGGCCCAGCCGGGCGCTCGCGGCGTCGACTTTGTCGGCTTCAGCGTGCGGGCCGAGGAGATCGACAAGGTGGTGCGCGAGTCGCTGCGCGTGACGACCAAGGTCCACGCCGACTACGAGAAGATCCTGCGCGAGATGCGGACCAACCGCATCCACGAGGGCGACAAGCGGCAACTCGTCGAGCGCGTCAAGGACAACATCGTCGGGCCGATGGCAAAGGCCAAGGACGATGACTTCCCCTACGCCCAGTCGGCCTGCACGAACCTACGGCGGACGCTGGACAACCCCTCGCTGGCGGACCTGGACCGGCTGGAGAAGTCGCGCGGCGCCGCCGACGCGGCCGAGAAGGAGATGGACCGTGTCCTCAACTCGCTGCGTGAGATCCTGGTTCACATGGCAGGTATCGTCGAGATCAACAAGCTGATCGCCAAAATCCGCGAGTTGGAGCAGCGCGAGCTGAACTCGCTGGAAACGATCAAGGCCCGCAAGGACAAGATCGAGAACGAGATCTTCGAGCAACTCGGTACGCCGAAGAAGGACGAAAAAGACAAGAAGGACAAGTAACTGCTGCTTAGCCCGACGCGCCAGCGAGGTTCGCTGGGTTCCTCGCTGGCGCGTCAGGCTAAGGGAAGTAACTGCTCCTTAGCCCGACGCGCCAGCGAGGTTCGCTGGGTTCCTCGCTGGCGCGTCGGGCTAAGGGAAGTAACTGCTCCTTAG
>JACOUH010000127.1 GCA_016177925.1 Planctomycetota bacterium
GCGGGCGGACTCGACGCGGCGACGGTCCGCCTCCGGCAGGCGTTCCACCCAGGAATGATAGCGCTCCAGGACGTCCCACAGCCGTGTCTGCGTCGCCGAATCCTCCTGGTGCAGGTCCTGGTCGAGTTTGCGAAGCAGGGCCCGGCGTTCCGGCGACATCGCCCTGAAGGCGTTCAGGTCGCGCTGCAGTCGGGCCGAGTGTTCGGGGTCCTTGCGCCACTCCTCCAGCCGGCGAGCGTTGGAGGCGAGGGCGTCGTCCGGGGCGGCGTCGGGGGTCGTCGTCTCGCCGGGCGGCGCAGCCCCCGACATGGCGACGAGTAACACCACCATCAGAACGAACAAAGAGAGGGAACTGCGCATGGCCGTTTCGTTACCGTCGTACGGGTCCGGCAGAGCCGGACGGGATGGTTCACGAATCCTGCGAATCTTCGCCGAACAGGTCGCGCTGGTCCAGCTCGTGCAGGAAGTCGAGCGTCTCGACCTGCTCGTAGTAACGCAGGTTCTCAATCAAGCGAAGGTCGCGCACGAGGTCCTGCTCGGTCGGCCGCGGCGGGAACAACGACACGGCGGCGAGATAACCGCTCAGCCCGGCGACAAGGACCGCCGCCGCCCAGCCTGCCCCCCAGAGCCAGCGGCGGCGCTGGCGCGTCTGGCGGAGGACCTTCCGCGTCTGGCGCGTTGAGACCTTGTCGAGGGTGCGGTGCGTGAAGTTCGGCGAGGGCTCGGGGCGCGGCAGATAATCGAGGAGGTCCCAGGTGCGCTTCAAGGTGTCGGCCTCGGCGCGCAGGATGGGGTCGAGGCTGAGCCGTGTCTGGATCTTCTGCACCGTCTCGCGGTCGAGGGACGGGTCGCCATCGAGGTAGGCAACCAGGTCGGCCCGGTCCTTGTCGCTCAGCGGGGGTAAGTTGCTCATGACATCGCTTCTGGGATCGCGTCTACTCGTCGTCGTCGCTGGCCGTGCCTTCCGGCACGACTTCGCCGTCCATGCAGACGTAGGCCTGCAGGGCGGCGCGAAGGTTCATGCGGGCCCGGCTTAGCAGCGACTTGACCGCCTTGGTGGTCAGGCCCATGACCTCGGCGATCTCCGCGTAGTTCATGTCCTCGAACTTGTTGAGGATCACGGCGGCCCGCTGCCGCTCGTTGAGCCCCTGAATGGCCTGCTGCACCAGGGCCGCCAGTTCCTGCTGCTGCAGGCGGTGTACCGGCTGGGCGGCCTGGTCGCGCACCAGCTGCTCGGCGGGACGCGGGCCGAGCGGTCCCGAGTCGTTGACCGCCAGCGGCACGACCGGCCTGCGCGAGCGCGCCCGCAAGTGGTTGAGCGCGAGGTTGTTGGCGATCGTAAACAGCCAGGTGGAGAACTTCGCCCGGGGCCGGTACTTCTGCCGCGCCCGGTAGACGCGGAGGAACACCTCCTGGGCAAGGTCCTCCGCCTCCTCCGCATTGCCGACCAGGTGGTGCATCACCCCGATGAGACGGTGCTGATACAACTCGACCAACTCCTCGAACGCGCCGGCCTCGTCGTTGCGAACGCGCAGCATCAGACGGATGTCCGGATCACGCAGGGCCAGTTGCGTGCTGGTCTTGCCGATCGCTGCCACCGTTCGCCTCGTGTGTTGCCGGCCGGTTGCCCGACCGATCTTCCTATTGAACCCTTCGATTCGCCGCAAGTTTCGGCCCGAGAGAGACGAGCTGCGTGACGCCGGTGGCCCCCTGTTCGACGAGGGCGGAGCGGCGCAGCTGTCCGCAGGCCGCATCGATGTCGGCCCCCTTGCGCTTGCGGACGTGGACAACCAGTCCGCGCCGCCGCAGCCGGGCCACGAAGTCGCTCAGCTCCTCCTGTTCGGGGCGCCGGTACGGCAGCCCCTCGACATCATTGAACGGAATCAGGTTGATGTGCGCTTGCCGTTTTTGCAGAATTCGCGCCAGTTCTTCCGCGTGGCGCGGCTGGTCGTTGAGCCCGCGCAGCAGCACGTACTCGTAGGTTACCTGCCGGTGGGTCTGGGCGTAGAAGTAATCGGCTGCATCGAGGATCGCAGCAATCCCGGTCCGGTCGTTGGTCGGCACGATCTGGTTGCGGAGGCCGTCGTTGGGTGCGTGCAGCGAGACGGCCAGGTGGTACTGCTTTTTCAGGTCGGCCAGGCGGCGCATCTTCGCCGGCAGGCCGACCGTCGAGATAGTGACATGCCGGGCACCGAGGCCAAGACCGTCCTTCGCCGTGGCCCCATCGAGGGCAGCGAGCAGGTTGGCGAGGTTGGCGAGTGGCTCGCCCATGCCCATAACAACGATGTGCGACAGGCGTCCTCCCTCTTTGCTCCCCTCGCCCCTGGGGGGAGAGGGGTCGGGGGTGAGGGGGATCAGGTTCCTCAAGCGCAGGAGTTGCTCGAGGATCTCGGCAGTCGTCAGGTTGCGTTCGAGCCCGCCCAGTCCACTAGCACAGAAAACGCATCCCATGCCGCAGCCGACCTGCGTACTGATGCAGGCCGTGTGACGGTCGTCCTCTTGCAGTAGCACACACTCAATCAGCTGTTCATCCTTCAGGCGGAGAAGAAGTTTGTTCGTCCCATCGCCAGAGCGAAGGTGCCGAGTGACGTGAGTCCCGAACACCTGGAATTCGGCGGCAAGGGCCTGGCGCAGGGCGAGCGGCAGGTCGGTCATCTGCTCGAACGACTCGGCCCGCCCGGCGAACAGCCAGCGCCGGACCTGGCGAGCGCGCAGCGGGGGCTGTCCCTGTGCCTGCAGCCAGGACTGGAATTCTTCGGGGCTCAGGTCGAGCAGAGCGCGCATGGCCGTTGTCTTCTTCCCTTGGTGCCGTCTCGAAATAGGCGTGCGGGGAGAAGGATATTATACCCGGTCGCGAACGGGGCGGGAAAGGGCACGGTTGGGTGGGGGCGGTTTTTCCCGTGGGGCAGGCTTCCAGCCTGCC
>JACOUH010000083.1 GCA_016177925.1 Planctomycetota bacterium
ACAGCTACAGCTACGACGCCGAAGGCAACCGCACCAAGAAGACCCTGGGGGCCAGCGCCGACACCTGGACCTCCGGCTATGACAACAACAACCAGATGACCTGGGCCGAGGACCGCGCCACCGATGGCGGCACCCTGTTGCTGCGCCTGGACGAGAAGTACGACGTGTTCGGTCGCCGCATCGAGGAGGACCGCTGGACGAGCGCCACCGGCACCGTCGTCACGCATTTCGGCTACGACGACAGCCGCGACGTCTGGGCCGACCTCGACAACAGCAATGCCCTGCAAACGCGGTACGTGCGTCAGGATGGGCCGGACACCCTGGCGGCGCGGGAGACGGGCGCCGGCACGGTCAGCTGGTACGGCACCGACCGGGAGGGCTCGGTCCGCCTGAATCTGAGCGCCACGGGGGCGCTGCTCAACCGCAATGCCTACGATGCCTACGGTCAGCTCACGAGCCAGTCCAGTCCGTCCCACGGTGACCGCTTCGCCTACACGGGGGCGGAGTTGCAATCGGACCTGGGCGCGCAGTTGCACGACCTGCGTTGGTATGACCCCCGCACCGGCCGCTGGACCAGCGAGGACCCCATCGGCTTGGCCGCGGGCGACTACAACCTGGGACGCTACGTCTTCAACGGGCCGACCAACGCGACCGATGCGAGCGGGCTGGACGGCGCTGCCGTGGCGGTGGGCCCGCCGGGCGTGCCGGGGCTGGCGGAGCAGCTGGCGGGCAAGCCGGGAGGCCCGCTCGCGCCGGAGTTGGCGGACAAGCTGCGCGGCAACCCGGGGGCCCCGCTGACGCCGGACGAGCAGGCGCAGCTGGCGGCCGGCTACGCCAACGCGGCTGCGGCTGGACTCCGGCCCGACCAGGCGATGCAGCTAGGGCAGCAGCACAAGCTGCGGATCAAGAAGCTAAAAGACGGAATAGCCGCGGAACAGCTTCGCCGCATAGAAATGGCGTCGGGGCTCTACACGGGGGGTTCCATCGATCTGGGAGCCTACGCACGCAGTCTGTTGGACGAACTACGGATGCGCAGGGCGCTGTACCCGGAGTTAGCGAAGCCCTTGGATGACTTGGCGGCGCAGGTCGGAGGACTCCTGGCCGTGCTGACGATGAAGACGGGCACCAGACTCGATTTGGGAGAGTTCCTGCACTACTACGGGCTGCACCAACTCCCCAAGCCGGAGCAGTGGAAGCACCTCAAGCCGGACCAAGTGGAAGGTCTCCAAGCCGCGGCGGTTGGGGACATGACGAGCAGGCCACTGCCCGAGATAATCGAAGTGTTGCTCAGGCTCCGCGACATCGAAGGGGCCCCCCGGAATCCTGGCTGGATTGCGCCGGTGCTACTGCAACCTCTCATCGAGGAGCTTCAGAAGGAGCTTCAGAGGGCCCGCGATGAGGCGGCCCTGGCTAAGAACCTGGAGATGAACCCGACGATCGGCCCAGCTCCTCGGAGAGAGGAGAAGCCCGAGGTGCCCTGGGGCGAGGGGGGCTCATCCCAGTGGTGGAATTTCTGGCTCGGCTCGCAGGAGCAGGGTCAGGGCGTGCTCTGGGACTTGCTCTGTGCAGCGGGCGGGGCCGCCTGCCCGGCCCCCATGCCTAGCCTCACTCCGAGGCAACCGGCAAGCATACCTCGGCGCCCCTGGGGGGGCCCCCATGGGACCGTAAGACCACCGAGAGGGCCTATATTAGGCAGCCCACAAGAGCGGCAGGCGTTCCGTGACGGCTGGGACAGAATCTTTGGTCAGAAACGCCCAGCAGTTCCAGACGCAACACCTGGCCCTGGGTGGGGTAAACCTTGGAATCCGCCAAAGGGTTGGAATGGGCCGAAGGAACATGGCAGATGGACAGGGCCAAAAGGTAACTCGAGTTGGATTGATGATCGCCCCGAAGTGATCCGCATCGTCGGAAGAAATCCGGCAACAGGTGAAGCCAACCCGATCATTTTCTACAAAGGGAAGATCATCTTCGACAAGTGGGTGAAGACCGAGTTCCGAGTCCCTGGGGTCAAGGGCGGGCGAGCCAACCGGAATGCCGACACCCTGCTGATCTACAAGGCCATCTTCGAGAGAGAGGGGCTGGGCAAACCGGGCGAGAAGTTCTCTTGGACGAAGCATCGCGAAACCGTCAACCAGTGGCTGAAAAAACAGCCGGATGGCTTCGGAGGCACGGGGCTACGCCCGCATCACGCTGGCGGCGACAAGATCCAATACGTGCCTGCGGATCTTCACAAAGTACAGCATACGGACGTGGAGGGGTTCATCCCGCCGGAATGATGGCTTGACTTCATTTTTCGACTCCCTGAAAGGAGAACCGCTATGGATGAATTAGAATCTAGGCTGACGGCATTAGACATCCACCCGATGAACGCCGATGCCTACACCCCTGTTCCCGAGAGTGAGCTGCAGCAACTTGAGGGTGAAATCGGAAGCCATCTACCCGAGGACTACCGTTGGTTTTTGAACCGGTACGGAGAGAGTTCGTTCAAGATGGCCGTATCGTATCCTTCGTCACAAATTCCTGGAGGATACTCATTTGGCTTCTATTTTGGAGCTAATGCTTCCGGCGACGGGGTCTTGGCAAATTACAACTTCTACAAGGGGCAATTTCCCAAGGGAGTCGTCCCGATTGGAGAAGCCAGTCTGGGCGACCTGTACCTCCTTGCGACCACTGGGCCGAATCGAGGCAGCGTATACTACTGGTGTCATGATGGCGGAGGCTGGGAAGACGAAGCCGAGGAGTATAGTAGTCGGGGTCAGGCCGTTCCCGACTCCGTGAAGTACAGCTGCCTGGAGCAAGTTGCTCCCTCGTTTACGTCTTTCGTACTCGGCCTCCAACCAGACGAGGATTGATCTCACCTTCACCTGGTACAACGGCCTGCTGCAGACGATGACGGGTCCCTGGGTGGGGTGGCGACGGTCACCTACGACGGCAACGGCAACATCGCCACCACGGTCGACCCGCTGGGGCGGACCACCAGTTATGTCAATGATGCGTTGGGCCAGGTGACGCAGCGGACCGACCCTGACGCCGCCGTCTGGCAGTGGGCCTATGATTTCGCCGGCAACGTCACCCAGGTGACCGACCCGCTAGGGCACGTCACCGCCAACACCTTTGACGGCCGCGGCCTGCTGCCCCGGATGGTCGAGGCCAAGGGCACGCAGCAGGAACGCTCGACGCTGTACGGTTACGATGCCGCCGGCCAGTTGATCCTGGAACGCGACGCCAACGGCAACTGGCATTACGTGGCCTACGACGCGGTCGGGCGGCCGGTCAAGCTGACCGATCCGGTGGGGAACGTCACGGAGCTGAACTACGACCTGGCTGGCCAACTCACGAGCGTGCGCGACGAACTGGGCCAGCAGACGCAGTACGGTTACAACAGCCGGGGCTGGCTGACCAGGGTGACCGATGCGCTGGGCGGGGTCATCAGCTACGGCTACGATACCGCGGGTAACCCCACCTCGGTGATCGACCAACTGGGGCACGAGACCGACCTGGCCTTTGACAAGCTGGGCCGGGTCGGCACCCTCACCCAGGCCGTGGGCACCAGTGTGCAGCGGAGCGTGACCCTGGCCTACGATGCGGTGGGCAACCCCACCTCGATGACCGATCCGCTGGGACACGTCACGCAGCGGACCTTCGATGCGCTGGACCGGCAGACCGTGTTGACCGAGGCGGCCGGCAGCAGTGTGCAGCGGACGACGACCTACGGCTACGACGCGGCCGGCAATAACACCTCCACAGTGGACCCGCTGGGGCACACCACGCAACGCACCTTCGACGGCCTGGACCGCGTCAAGGTCGTCACCGAGGCGGTGGGCACCAGTGAGCAACGGACCACCACCATCGTCTACGACCTGGCGGGCAACGCCACCAGCGTGGTCGACGCCTTGGGGCGGACCACCTCGTATGGTTACGACGCCTTGAACCGGGAGGTCAGCGAAACCGACGCGGTCGGCACCAGCGTGCAGCGGACGGTGACCATGCTCTACGATGCGGCCGGCAACCTGACCGGCTACATCGGGGCGGAGGGCCAGGATGGCGAGGTCTTCTACGAGTACGATGCGCGCGGGCAGGTGGTGCTGACCTTCGACGCCATGGGCAAGGTCCGCCTGTTCGGCTACGACGCGGCCGGCAACCAGGTGTCAACGACCGACAAGCGCGGCAACACCACCCGCTTCCGGTATGACAGCCTCAACCGCGAGGTGGAGACGACCGACGCCTTGGGCGGTGTCGCGACCACGGTCTATGACGCGGTGGACAACGTCATTGCCAGCGTGGACCCGTTGGGCAACCGCACCAGTTACGGCTACGACGCCCTGAACCGGCAGATCCAGGTGACCGACGCGTTGGTCAACCTGGCCACGGCGGTCTTCGACGCGGTGGACAACGTGGTCGCCACGGTCGACCCGCTGGGCCGCCGGACCACAGTAGCCTACGACGCGCTGGACCGTCCGATCCAGACGACCGACGCGCTGGGCGGGCTGGCCAGCACCGTCTACGACAAGGCGGATAATGTGCTGGCAACGGTGGACCAACTGGGCAACCGGACCAGCTACGGTTACGACGCACTGAACCGGCCGATCCAGGTGACCGACGCGCTGGGCGGTCTAGCGACTGCCGTCTATGACAAGGTTGGCAATGTCCTGGCGACGGTGGGCCCGTTGGGCAATCGGACCACGGTCAGCTACGATGCGCTGGACCGCGCCTACCAGACGCAGGATGCCTTGGGCAACCTGGGCACCACGCTCTTCGACCGGGCCGACAACGTGGTGGCCACGGTCGATGCGCTGGGACACCGCACCAGCTACGGTTACGATCCACTCAACCGCCGGGTGACCACCACCGACGCGTTGGGGAACGTCGGCACGACGGTGTACGACGCGGAGGGCAACGTTGTCGCCAGCGTGGACCAACTGGGCCGCCGGACCACGGTGGCCTACGATGCCCTGAACCGGCCCTACCAAACGACCGACGCGCTGGGCAACCTGGCGACGAGTGTCTTCGATGCCGCGGGCAATGAGATTGCCACGGTCAATGCGCGCGGCTATCGCACCACCACCACCTTCGACAAGCTGAACCGGCCCCTCGCGGTCAAGGATGCGCTGGGCGGGGTCGCCAGCGTGATCTACGATGCGGCCGGCAATACCCTCGCCACCGTGGACCCACTGGGCAACCGCACCAGCTACACCCTGGACGCGCTCAATCGCCGCACCGAGGTCAAGGATGCGCTGGGCAACGTCGCCAGCACCGTCTTCGACAAGGCAAGTAATGTAATCGCGACGGTGGACCAACTGGGCCATCGCACCAGCTATGGCTACGATGCGCTCAACCGCCCGGTGACGACGACCGATGCGCTGGGCAACGTGGCCAGCGTCGTCTACGACGCGGCCAGCAACACGCTGGCGACGGTTGACCCGCTGGGGCATCGCAGCAGCTACGGCTACGATGCGCTCAACCGCGAGGTGACTACCAAGGATGCGTTGGGCAACGTGGCGACGACGGCCTACGATGCCGTGGGCAACGTGCAGAGCTGGACCAACCCGCGCGGCTACACCACCAGCTTCGCCTACGATGCCCTGGACCGCCTCGTCCAGAGCACCGATGCGCTGGGCAACCTGTCGACGATCGTGTTCGATGCGGTCGGCAATGCGATTGCCACCGTGGACGCGCGCGGCTACCGCACCACCAGCACCTTCGATGCCCTGGACCGTCAGATCAGCCGTACCGATCCGCTCAACCATACCACCAGCACCGGCTACGACGCGGCCGGCAATGTCATCAAGTTGACCGATGCGCTGGGCAACGTGACCACGGCGGTCTACGATGCGCTGGATCGACAAATCAGCGTGCAGGACCCCGGCGGCGGCATCGCCTCGACCGTCTACGACGCGGCCAGCAACACGCTGGCGACGGTCGACCCGCTGGGCAACCGCACCAGCTACGGCTATGACAAGCTCAACCGCGCCATTCAGAGCACCGACCCGCTCGGCGGCCTCACGACAGCGATCTTCGATGCCGCCGGCAACCAGACGGCCCTGGTCGACCCGCTGGGCAACCGCACCTCCTAAGTCTTCGATGCGCTGAACCGCGTCATCGAGCAGGACGATCCGCTGGGCTACAAGACCACGCTGGCCTACGATGCGGCCAGCCGTCCGACCTCGCAGACCGACCGATTGGGCCGGCGCATCGACTTCAGCTTCGACAATGCCGACCGTTTGACGGGAGAAACCTGGCGCGATGCGGGCGGCACGGTCGTCAATACGCAGACTTTCACCCTGGACGCCAACGACAACCTGCTCACAGCGGCCGATGCCAACGGGCTCTACACGTCCACCTACGATGCACTGGACCGAGCCAGCACGCAGGCGGGGCCGTTCGGGCTGTCTCTCACCTTCGGCTACGACGCGGTCGGCAACCGCACCCGCGTCGAGGACTCCAAGAGCGGCGTGACCACGTCGACCTACGACGGCGACAACCAACTCACCAGCCGGCAGTTCGGCGGGTCCGGTCAAACCCCCTTGCGCTTCGATATTGCCTACACGGCCCGCAACCAGGTCGGTACGCTGACGCGCTACAGCGACCTGGCCGGCACGACCAAGGTGGGCGAGTCCGACTCCACCTACGACAATCCGGGTCGGCTGACCAACCTCCAGATCAAGGACGGCTCGGGCGGCATCCTGGGCAACTACACGTACACGTACGACCTCGCGTCGCGTGCCACCAGCGAGACGATCGACGGCACGACGACGAGCTTCGGCTACGACACGGTCGACCAGTTGACCAGCGCCGGCGCCACCAACTACGGCTATGACCTGGCCGGCAACCGCAACACGGCGGGCTACACGGTCGGCGCCGACAACCACATGACCTCCGACGGCGTCTACAGCTACAGCTACGACGCCGAGGGCAACCGCACCAAGAAGACGCTGGGGGCCAGCGCCGACACCTGGACCTCCGGCTACGACCACAACAACCAGATGACCTGGGCCGAGGACCGCGCCACCGATGGCGGCACCCTCTTGCTGCGCCTGGACGAGAAGTATGACGTGTTCGGCCGCCGCATCGAGGAGGACCGCTGGGCCCAGGCGACGGGCACGGTGGTCACGCACTTCGGCTACGACGACAGCCGTGATCTCTGGGCTGACCTCGACAGCAGCAATGCCCTGCAAACGCGCTACGTGCGCCAGGATGGTCCCGACACGCCGGTGGCGCGGGAGACGGGCGCGGGCACGGTCAGCTGGTACGGCACCGACCGGGAGGGCTCGGTGCGGCTCAACCTCAGCGCCACCGGCGCGCTACTCAACCGCAATGCCTACGACGCCTACGGTCAGCGGACCAGCCAGACGAGTCCGTCCAACGGCGATCGCTTCGCCTACACGGGAGCGGAGTTGCGGTCCGACCTGGGCGCGCAGTTGCACGACCGGCGCTGGTACGACCCCAGGACGGGCCGCTGGACCAGCGAGGACCCCATCGGCTTGGCCGCGGGCGACTACAACCTGGGCCGCTACGTGGGCAACGGGCCGACCAACGCCACCGACCCGAGCGGGCTGGAGGGCCTTGCCCCAGGGGGCGTCAGCCCGGTGGAGGCCGACCTAATCGAAGGCGATCCCGGGAAGCCGATCAAGCCCGACCCGAACGACCCCCCGCCGGGCGTGCCGCGTCTGCCCCCGGCGCTGGTGAAGAAGCTCAAGGACAACCCGGCGGCCCCGCTGACGCAGCAGGAATACGATCAGCTGGCGAAGTTCCCGGACGAACTCGCCAAGTGGTACCGGGCCAAGGCCGAAAAGGGACAGGCTGCCGACATCACCCACTATCTGCCTACGCCCCAGCAGCCCCCGCTGCCGCCCCGCGGCAAGCGGCATGGCGGGGGCCTCAAGGACGACTTTTGGGCTCGGAAGTGGAGGGCCCTCCGCGACGGGCTCCTTGACCTTGACCCCTTCGGCGGGCACGAGCTTGCCATGCAGCTCGCACGCAAGGAACTGGGGGTGTATTGCCCCAGTCGGAACAGGAGTTTGCCTTCGCGGGAGTTCGCGGCAATACTCTCGCGGAGGAACACCCATGACCCGCCA
>JACOUH010000084.1 GCA_016177925.1 Planctomycetota bacterium
CAGGGTCTTCGTGACCGCCGGCTCCTTCTTCTTCAGCGGGGCGAGCTGTGCGGCGAGCTGCCGGCGCGCAGGTGCCGCGACGTGATAGGCGTCGAGCAGGAGGGTGACGTGCGGCGCGCAGCCCGGGGTAACCGTTCGGTTCGACAGCAGGTCCAGGTCGTGGCGGGCGAGCTGGGCTTGCAGCCGGGCTACCTCCCCGCGGTAGACGTTTCGCCGCGCCAGTTCCTCAGGCGTCGGCACCTCGAGTGTCCGCTCGTCGGCGTTGTTGAAGAAGGCGAACACCTCGTAGAACTCGCGCAGCGAGATCGGGTCGAACTTGTGGCTGTGGCACTCTGCGCAGCCAAGCGTCAGGCCAAGGAAGACTGCGCCGGTCGTACCCACGCGGTCCGCGACGCGCTCGACGCGGAATTCCTCGGGATCATTCCCTCCCTCGGCGTTGAAGAGCGTGTTGCGGTGGAAGCCGGTTGCGATTTTCTGCTCGACAGTCGCGCTGGGCAGCAAATCGCCAGCGATCTGCTCGATGGTGAACTGGTCGAACGGCAAGTCGCGGTTGAGGGCGTTGATCACCCAGTCGCGGTACTTCCAGATGGGACGGGCGGCGTCGGCGTTATAGCCGTCACTGTCCGCGTAGCGAGCGGCATCGAGCCAGTGGCGGCCCCAGCGCTCGCCGTAATGGGGCGATGCCAGCAGCCGGTCCACGAGACGTTCAGAGGCATCGGGCCGCGGGTCGGCGACGAAGGCATCGATCTCGGCCGGGCTCGGCGGCAGGCCGAGCAGGTCAAGACTCAACCGGCGGATCAGCGTCACCCGGTCCGCCTCGGGCGACGGCGGGATGTGTTCCTTCTCCAGCCGGGCAAGGACGAAGTGGTCGATGGGGTTGCGGGCCCATGCGCGGCTGACCACTTCGGGCACCTTCGGCCGTCGGATCGCCCGAAACGCCCAGTGGTCGCGGCCGGCCGGCTTGGCCGCGTGCGTAGGGCTGTGGGCCCCCAGGCAAAGCAGCACACCGGCAAGCCAGGCCGAAAGGAGTGCAGGACGAGCCATCGCGAACACTCTCAGCGACTCAGGCGGGAGACCATCACGGCGAGGTCTGGCGAGGACACCTATGCTATTGAAACGCGCCAGCGAGCGCGCGTACAGAAGCAACTGCGCCCGCCGGCCGGAAGTGGGCGACCGGTTTTCGCCCGACCTGTGCAAGCGGCTGCTCGCCGAGGAGTACGAGAAGCTCCGCAATGCCAGCAACCGCGACGTTCACGACTCGTCGAAGAACACGACCCTGCCTATCGCGCGGGAGATCGTCGAAGCCTACGTCACGAACGAGGTCAAATTCTGTACTTTCCCTGATCGTCTTATACCACGGAGGGCTGTTTTCCCGGGGATTTTATGAGTTTGTTGCATTCCCTGGCTTGTTGGCCTCCCCCGAAAACGGCCATTATCGAAGATGAGGTCTCGATTTCCCGGCGTTTTTCGCTTCCGAGTATCAGAAGATCAGGGAAAGTACAGGTAAAGGCCGGTCGAGGGCGTGGTCCGTGCGGGAGGCCACGAGCCCCGACCGCGCTACTCGCCGCCGTTGAGCTCCGGCCCGGTTCACGTCGCCTGCTGGAAGGCCTGGACCGCCTCCTCGCGCGTGTCGAGGAGGTCGCACAGGCGGTGGAAGCGCATCAGGTTGAAGGTCGAACGGACGAACTTGGTGATGCAGCACAGCTTGAGGTCGCCACCGTTACTGCGAACCTGCTTCAGACACGACAGGATCGCGCCGCAGCCGCGGCTGTCGACGAACTGGACCCGGCCCAGGTCGACGACCAGCTTGCGACAGTCCTTGAGCACGGGAGCCAAGACCTGCCGGAAGTCCTGGTCGTTGCCCGCGTCTAACTCCTGGGCGTTGATCGCCACCACCGTCACGTCGCCGACCTGTTCCACTTCCGTCTGCATGGTGCCTCCCGCTGGCTGGGCCGGCCGCCGCTTCTTCACCAGGCGGACGACGCGGCGACCGTTGTCGTCGGAAAAGAAGGCGGCCTCCTCGACCGCCTGCTTGATCAGGTACATGCCGAAGCCGCTCTCGCGGCTGCCGTCGAAGACCGGCGGCGCCACCGCCGCCGGGTCGAAGTCTCTGCCCTCGTGGTAGAGCCAGACGCGGACTTCCTCGGGGCCCGCCTCGACGAGTACCTCGATGGGCCGGCCGGCCTCGCCCTCGTAGGCGTGCAGCATCACGTTGGCCGCGGCTTCGGCCAGCGCCAATTCGAGGTGGGCGATCTCCTCGTGGCCGGCGCCCCAGGCGCGCTCGCAGGCCGAACGGACGAAGGTCCGGATACCGACCAGCTGCTGCACGTCGCTCGCAAATGTCTGGGTCGCGCGCTCCATGGCGAGCCTCCCCGCGTTGTCCCCATTGTATGCCGGTCGAGCCGTCCGGTCACGCGCCTGTCCTGACGCCCCTCCTCTCCGTAGGCTGTCCCAGGAATCCCCCACCCGTGCCGGTTCCTGGCGAGCGGGGGGTGTAAACCCCCCGGTGCTCCGACGAACCGCGGGGTTCACACCCCCCGCTCGCCCAGTAAGGAGAGCAGCCAATGTCGACCGTGTTGGAAAACCGGGCCGCCGAGCGCGACCAGCTCCAGCAGGCCGTCCTGCGCCACGTCACGTACTCGCTTGGGAGCGCACCCGAGCGGTTGTCCCCAGCCGAGGCCTTCCGTGCCGTTGCCCTGGCCGTCCGCGACCGCCTCGTCGAGGCCCGCCTGGCGACGGAGCAGCGCTACCGCCGGGCCGGTGCCAAACGCCTCTATTACCTGTCCCTCGAGTTCCTCATCGGCCGCTCGCTGGTCAACAACCTCATCAACCTTGGCCTGTACGATGCCTTCCGCGACGCCCTCGGCGGACTCGGCGTCGCCCCCGCCGACGTCGAGGAGAGCGAGATCGACGCAGCCCTGGGCAACGGCGGACTCGGCCGCCTCGCCGCCTGCTTCCTCGACTCGCTGGCCACCCTTGCTCTGCCCGGCTTCGGCTACGGCATCAACTACGAGTACGGCCTGTTCAAGCAGGAGATCCGCAACAACCAGCAGGTCGAACGCCCCGACACCTGGCGCGCCTTCCCGTCGCCCTGGGAGATCGAGCGGCCCCAGGACGCCGTCCTCGTGCCGCTGTACGGCCACATCGAGCATGGGGTTGATCGCCACGGCAACTACAACCCGATGTGGGCCGACTGGCGAGCGGTCATCGGCGTGCCGCACGACATGCTCGTCGCCGGCTACGGCGGCAAGACGGTCAACTACCTGCGCCTCTACTCCGCCCGCGCCTCGCACGAGTTCGACATCAGCATCTTCAACGAGGGCGACTACTTCAAGGCCGTTCAGGACAAGGTTCAGTCGGAGACGATCTCCAAAGTCCTCTATCCCAGCGAGGCGGCCGCCGCCGGCCGCGAGCTGCGCCTCGTCCAGGAGTATTTCCTCGTCGCCTGCGCCGTCCGCGACATCGTCCGCACTTACCAGCACGACCACGACGACTTCGAGAGGTTCCCCGACCAGGTG
Source organism: Planctomycetota bacterium (assembly GCA_016177925.1). GTDB lineage: Bacteria > Planctomycetota > Planctomycetia > Gemmatales > Gemmataceae > JACOUH01. Next base: position 3,519 of record JACOUH010000084.1, read on the forward strand.
GCCATTCAGCTCAACGACACGCACCCCGCTCTGACGGTGGCCGAGCTGATGCGCCTGTTCATCGACGAGTACGACATTCCCTGGGAGCGGGCCTGGGAGATCACCACGGCCACCTGCGCTTACACCAACCATACCCTCTTGCCGGAGGCGCTGGAACGTTGGCCCGTCCCCCTTGTCGAGCGCGTATTGCCGCGCCACCTGCAGATCATCTACGAGATCAACCACCGCTTCCTCAAGCAGGTGGCGGCCCGCTGGCCCAACGACACCGATCGGCTGCGGCGCATGTCGGTCATCGAGGAGGGACAGGTCAAGCAGGTCCGTATGGCCCATCTGTCGATCGTCGGCGGACACTCGGTCAATGGCGTCGCTGAGGTCCATAGCCGGCTGGTGCGGACCGAGTTGGTGCCCGACTTCGCCGAGTTGTGGCCGGAGCGATTCAACAACAAGACCAACGGGGTTACGCCCAGGCGCTGGCTGCTGGCGGCCAACCCTGGCCTCGCCCGCCTGCTCAATGAAACCGTCGGGGAGGGCTGGGCCGCCGATACCGACCGCCTCCGTCGCCTGGAGCGGTTTGCCGGTGATGCCTCGTTTCGCCAGAAGTTCGCCGCGGTCAAGCGCGACAACAAGCGACGCCTGGCGGCGGTCATCAAGGACGCTATCGGCGAGGTCGTCGATCCCAATTCGCTCTTCGACATCCAGGTCAAGCGCATCCACGAGTACAAGCGGCAACTGCTGAACCTGCTGCACGTCGTCCACGAGTACCTGAGCCTGGTCGATGAGGGTCGGAAACCGCCGCAGCCGCGGACGTACCTGTTCGCCGGCAAGGCCGCCCCGGGCTACCAGGCCGCCAAGGAGATCATTCGAGCGATCAACGATGTCGCCGCGGTGGTCAACCGCGACCGCCGCACCCGCGACTATCTCCGCCTCGTCTTCCTGCCGGACTACCGCGTCTCCCTGGCGGAGGTGATCATCCCTGCCGCAGACGTCAGCGAGCAGATTTCCACCGCGGGGACCGAGGCCTCGGGCACCGGCAACATGAAGTTCGCCATGAACGGCGCCCTGACGGTCGGCACGCTCGACGGGGCGAACATCGAGATCCGCGAGGAGGTCGGGCCGGAGAACATCTTCATCTTCGGCCTGACCGTGCCGGAAGTGCGCCGCCTCCGTGCCGAGGGCCCCTACCGGCCCCTGGAGGTCTACCGGCGCGAGGCCGAGGTGCGGCGCATCCTGGACGCCTTCCGCGAGTGCCGGTTCTGTCCCAACTCACCCGGCCAGCACGACTGGGTTTGCCGCAAGCTGCTCGCCGACAACGAGCCGTACCTGCACCTCGCCGACCTGCCGTCCTACCTGCGCGCGCACGACGAGGTCGGGCGGCTCTACGCAGACCCGACGTCGTGGATGACAAAAGCTATACTCAATGTCGCCCGTTCCGGCAAGTTCTCCAGTGATCGCACCATCCGCGAGTACGCCGAGAACCTCTGGGGCCTGCGGCCGGTCCCCGGTTGAGCGAGGTTGTAGGACGGATTTCCAATCCGTCCAGGCTCCACCGCCGGACGGATTGGAAATCCGTCCTACAATCCCGCCGGGTCCGTGGCCGAGCGCCGGTTCCTGACGGTGACTTTCGGAGCAGGAGAGAAAGCTCATGTTGTTCGCCGTGCTCGCCTCGCTGGCTCCCCTCACTCCGGCAGCGCCGCCGGGGGAGAGAATCGTCGTCACTCCCGTGAAGCGCATCGAGGCCGTCGAGACGTGTACGGTCCGTGGGCCGAAACTGGCCGTGACGTTCTGGACCTTGATGGCGGTGCGGCCTCCGGAGTTGCCCGGCCAGAGGGACACCAGCGTCACCATCGTCCCCGGCGTCAACAGGTCGCTCCTCGAGCTGAGCCCCCTTCGCCGGCCGGTCGTCGAGGTCCGCCTCCCGGTCCAGGACCCGAAACTCCGCCGCGAGATCACGGTGGAGGTCAAGTATCGGGCAACGCTGCTGTCGCGCAAGCTCATGCCCGTGCCGGTCGGCGCCAAGGTCGAACCGGCGCGACCGCTGCCGGAGCGCGACCGGAAGGCATTCCTCGCCGCCGCCTCGCTGCTCGATCACGACGTCCCCCGCTTCCGCCGCTGGCTGGCCGACACCGGTCTTCACCGGCAGGAGCGAGAGGACGACGTCTCCCTCGCCCGGCGGATCTACACGCATCTCCGCAAGAACTACACGTATCGCTTCGACGAGGCGCAAGACCGGCATGCTTCCGTGCTGTGTACGAAGGACGCCACCGACTGCGGCGGACAGGCGGCCCTGTTCGTCTCGGCGCTGCGGGCCAACAGCGTGCCCGCCCGCGTGCTGGTCGGCCGGCGGGCGCAGTCGATGAAGAAGGACGACAAGGCGGACGATTTACAGGTGCATGTGCGGGCGGAGTTCCACGCCGACGGGATCGGCTGGGTGCCTGTTGACCCGGCCTTCGGGCTGTTCGGCGAGGAGCCCGGCGACTTCCTCGTGCTGCACCTGGACTACGGGCTGATCTACGACACGCGGATTCTCGGACGCAAGACCCTGACGCTGGTTCAGAAGGTGGGGTGGTGGGGAGTCGGCCCCGGCTCGTTCGACGGCAGCACGGAGACCTACGCCTGGCAGGTACGGGAACTACCCCGCTGAGAGGAAAGTGGCCGAGGTGGGACTCGAACCCACACGCCTGTTAAAGGCACGCCATTTTGAGCGGCGCATGTCTGCCATTCCATCACTCGGCCGGTAGATTATTTGTATCAAAATCCCGGAAAACTCGCAAGGAGCGAGACCATGCGAATAAGACGCTACACCGATCAGGACATCATCGAGGCGGTCCGGTCGAGTTTTTCCATTGCCCAGGTGTTGAGGATACTCCGCCTGTCACCGGTCGGGGGCAGCTACAAGACCATGTATGACCACATCTCCCGACTCGGGCTGGATACGTCCCATTTCACCGGCCAGGGACATCTGAGAGGTAAGACCCACTCGTGGACTCCCAAGCGGCCTCTGGCCGAGATCCTTGTGGAGCGTTCCACCTGCCGCACCAACAGCAAGTTGAAACGCAGGTTGCTGAAGGAAGGACTCCTGTTCAATCGGTGTTACGAGTGCAGTCTGGAGCCGCTGTGGCAGGGCAAGCGGCTCGTGATGGTCCTCGACCACATCAACGGAAAGTCCTCGGATTACCGGATCGAGAACTTGCGGCTCCTCTGTCCCAACTGCAACAGCCAACAGGACACCTTCGCTGGCAGGAACAAAAGGCGGCTCCGCTCTTGTTGAGTGCCGCATGTTTGCCTGCCACCCGTAGCCGTATTCGCCAGAATGCGGGTCTGATATGCCCGCATTCTGGCGAATGCGGCTACGGGCGATTGCTGAACCAGACTTTTACGCGGTCTTCGGCGTGAAGGCGCGGTGGAGCGTGTCGGCGTCGAAGCCGGCGGGCACGCGCTCGAAAGCGGCAAACTGGTAGAGGGCGGTCAAGAAGATCGTCTGCAGCGCCGAGCTGATGATGGCGACCAGCAGGAAGGCAATGACGGTCACTGCCGTCAGGGTGAACCCCAGCATCGTGCTGGCGGTGAAGGCCACGGCCGTAGCGGCCATCAGCAGGATGACGGGCAGGAACAGCAGCAAGATCACCAGGCCCAGGCCGATGCGTCCCGCCAGGCCCTCGCCCCATGCCTTCTTGAGCAGCGCGATCGACCGCCCGATGGCCGCGAACGGCCCGACCTGCTCGACGACCAGGACCGGCACGACGAAGACGGTCATGATTGTCCAGGCTGTCCCCAGGATGGCACTGACGATCTGGCCGACCTTCTCATGAGCGCTCTCGATGGCCTTCAGGAGCAGCCCGACCGTGGCGGACACGGCGGCCCAGGCCAGGATCTGCGGCAACCGGGCGGCCGCGGCGCGGATGCCGTCGCCCACGGTCGGCTGTTCGCCGTTGAAGTGCATCAGGGCACAGTGGACCAGGGCGGCGTTGCAGAAGATCACCACGAAGTAGTTGGCCATGTAGTAGCAGAATCCCAGCGGCAACACTACCACCCAGTTGATGTCGCCGTTGGGGGCGGCCAGCCCGCCGTTCAGAGCCAGGATCACCGTCGGGATCAGGAAGGTGATCAGCACCAACACGCAGCCCACACCGCTCAGGAACGGGAAGACAAGGAGTTTCCTGTCGTTGCGGAGAACGTCCCAGCTGCTGCGCGCCAGGGAGAACCCGCTGCTCATGCGCTCGAACATTCGTGCTCCGTTCGTGGGTAAGAGGGCCCCATTGTCCCAATAGATCGATGGATTCTACGTCCGTTCGGCCCCAAAGCCAAAAGGATATTCGTGAATCGATTGGAAAAATTGGAAAACAGAGTGCGACGGTTGGCCGGAGATCACGCCAACGAGGTGAAGCGGATCGACGAGCAGTGTGCGGGCGGGTGGAGCGGCGGACACAAGCCCGGAACGCCGGCGGCCCGACGCCCTGGCCGTGAACCAGGGTGCCGGGCCGCCGGTGTGCATCTTGGGTTGGGCTCGTCAGCGCGGCTTGTCCTGCGGCGGGGCCGCGAGCCAGAGGCGGATCGTTTTATCGGTGCTGCCCGAGACGAGCGTCCGGCCGTCGGGGCTGAAGGCGATGCAGGTGACGGCCTCGCCGTGGCCCGGCAACCGCAGCAGTTGTTGCCCGCTGACGGCATCCCAGACACGCACCGTCTTGTCCGAGCCGGCGGAAGCGAGGCGGCGGCCGTCCGGACTGAACGAAACGCCCAACACCGCTCCGTCATGTCCTTTCAGGACGACGATCGCCTTGCCACTGCTGACCTCCCAGACGTGAGCCGTGCCGTCGTGGCTCGGCGCGGCAAGGAACCCAGACGTGGACGGTCCGGGCCTCGCCGCTGGCCGCCGCGATCAGGCGGCCGTCGGGGCTGAAGGCGACGCCGTGTGGCGTCCCCTTCAGGCCCACGAGCCTCATCACTTCACGCAGATCCGTGGCCGTGACGATGCGGACCTGCCCTTTGCCCGAGACGGCCATTTGCTTCGCGTCGGGACTGAAGGTCACGCTCGCCGGGCCTGCTTCGTCGAGCTTCAGCCGGGCCTTGATCTTGCCTGTCGGTGTGTCCCAGAGGATCAACGTACCGTCGATGTCCGCTGAGGCGAGGGACCGGCCATCCGGGCTGAACGCCACGCCGTGGACCGTCTCCTTGTGGGCGGCCAAGCGAGCGAGCTCCTTGCCGGTGGAGACGTCCCAGAGGCGGAGCGTCGTGTCCTCGCCCGCACTGGCGATGCGCTTAGCATCGGGACTGATCGCCACGACCCGCACGGCGGCGGTATGACCCGCTAGCGAGGTGCTGACCGGCTGCTCCTTGCTGAGCCGCATCAGGTAGTGCCACTCCCAGCCGCGCAGGTTCTCTGGGCTGGCCTCCAGGAAGCGTCGAGCCTGGATCCGCTGGTTGTTCGCCCAGGCCTGCTGAGCAAAAGCAAGGTCTGTCAAATACGCCCGTCGTCGTGCCTGCTGCCCCGCCTCTTCTGCCAGCGCCAGCGCATGGCGTTCGCGCTCTGCCTGTTGGCGTGCGGCACGCTCTGCATCCGCTGCTCGCTTCTCGGTCGCCAGGGCCGCGGCGCGCGACGCCTCGACCTCGTCGCGCAGGCGCTCCAACTCGCCCCTCGCGCTGGGAGTGCCGTCCAGCCGCCACAGCCGCACGCTGCCGTCGGCAGCGCCCCAGGCGAGGCGCCGGCCATCCGGACTGAACACCAGGCAGCTGACCGGCCCCGTCTTCTCTTGGAACGAGCGCACCACCCTGCCCGTGGCGGTGTCGAGCACGGCCACCCTCCCGCCGGCGCTACCGGTCGCCATCAGCTTGCCGTCGGGGCTGGTCGCCAGGCTGACGACGTCGGGCGACTGCATGATGCGGAGTTGCTTCCCCGTCTCCACATCCCAGAGGACGACACCATCACTGGCTGTCGTCAGCAACCGGCCGTCGGGGCTGAATGCCAGCGAGCGAACCGTCTTGTCCGCCGGCAGGAGGAGGACCTCCTTGCCGGTGGCAGTGTCCCAGATCCGTGCGGTGCCTGTGCCGCCGGTGGCGAGCCGCTTGCCGTCCGGCGAGAAGGCCAGTGCCTTCCACTCAACCGCCCTGCCGCGGAGCATGCTCAGCTCCTTGCCGCTTTCGATGTCCCACAGCTTCACGACCCCGTCGCCGCCGGTCGCCAGCACCTTCGAGCCCGGCTGCAGGGCGCTGACCTTGAACGAGGCAGACAGCTTCAGCGCGGCGAGCTGCTTGCCGGTGAGAACGTCCCACAGCTGCAGCGTGCCATCCTCGCCGACGGTAAGAAGTGTTTTCCCGTCCGAAAAGAAGGCAATACCAGCAACGGGACCGCGCATCGCCCGGAGCAGGGCCCGCACCTTGCCCGAGTCGGCCTGCCACAGCCGCACGCTACCGTCCGCCGCGGCCGACGCCAGGATGGTTCCATCAGGCGTGAACGCGACCGACGTCACGCGGCCAGCGTGGCCCTTCAGCGTCAGCGGCCCGGTGCCAGGGGCTGTGTCGCCCCCCCCAGGCAGAACGGGCCCGCTGCCGACACCCGAGCCGCCGGGTGCGGCGGCCGCGCCGGTGGGTTCAAGCGTCACCTTGACGACTTCCCGACCGTCACGGCGGATGTCGACGAGCTTCGTCAGCACCGGCTTGCCGTCTTTCGTCGCCTGGAGCTTGTGCTGTCCCGCACGAAGCTTGACCTCGGCGATGCCCTTGCCGGAGATGGTGACGTCCTGCCCGTCAACGGTCACCTGGACGTCGGGGTCGCTGACCTCGACGACGAGGGTGCCGTCGGGCGTGCGGATGCGCAACACCGTGGCCGCCCACTCGACCATGCCTGTCCAGCCGGCCGCCTCGCTGATGCCAAGGCCCAGCAGGCAGAAGAGGACTGCCGCGCAGACGGCTTTCGGCCATCGGCGATCGGCTTTCGGCTTTATTCCTCGTCGCGGACCGAGAGCCGACGGCCAGAAGCCGATCGCCGAGGGCCGAGGGCCGATAGCCGTCTGGACGTGGGCGAGGCAGTCGGCGAACACGGTCGCCACCTCGGCCGCGGACTGGAAGCGCCGGGCGGGCTCTTTCGCGTGTAATCGGTTCATGATCTCCACCAACCAGTCAGGGATACGGGGGTTGATTTCCTGGATGGGACACGGCCTGTCCTCGCTGACGCGGCGCAGCAGGCCCATCAGGGTGCTGGCGCAGAAGGGAGGACGGGCGGTACACATCGCGTAGATGACGCTGCCAAGACTGAACAGGTCGGCGCGGTGGTCAACGCCCTCGCCGCTGGCCTGTTCGGGGGCCATGTACGCCGGCGTGCCGGGCAGGTAGCCGCTCTGCGTGACCGTGGCATCGTCGGCGGCGCGGGCGAGGCCGAAGTCGGTCAGCTTGACGCGCTCGATGCCGTCGGCGAGAAGGATGTTCGCTGGCTTGACATCGCGGTGAACGACGCCCTGAGCGTGCGCCGCCGCCAACCCGGACGCCGTCTGCAGGGCGATGCGCAGGATCTCCTCCAACTCGAGCGGGCCATCGCGGTCGAGGCGCTGCTGCAGGGAGACGCCAGGGACGTATTCCATCACGAGGTAGGGCAGTCCCTGGGCGACGTCGACGGCGTGGATGGTGACGACGTGCTCGTGGCTGACTGCGGCCGCGGCGCGGGCCTCGCGGGCAAAGCGTTTGCGGGCGGCGCCGCTAGCGGCCAGCTGCGGCGCCAGCACCTTGATGGCAACGAGGCGGTTCAGGACGGGATCAAGGCCCTTGAGGACGATGCCCATGCCGCCATGACCGATGACTTCCAGTATCTCGTAGGGCCCGAAGCGTCCAAGGTGTCCCGGCTGCTCGGATCGGCTGAGGAAGTCGAGGATCGGCTCGCCCGCCTCGTCGTCCGTCGGGGCCGCAGCGTGGGAGCGGGTCGCGGCAATGGCGTCTTCCGGCGGGCCGGTGAGAGCCTGTTTCAACTCGGCGATGGCACGGCCGAGCGACGGCTCGGGTTGCGACCGCCAGCGTGCCAGGCGAGCGATGCCGGCCCAGGGCTGTCCGCCCAGCGCGAGCGTTTCGAGCTGTTGCTGGCAGCGCGCACACTGGTCGAGGTGCCCTGTCAGTTCGGCCTGTTCGGCGTCGGGCAACATGCCGTCCAGCAGGTCCTGCAGGCGCAGGGCGTCGGGACAGTCGGCCTGTCGGATCATGGCAAAGTCCTCGTCCGCTTATTCCAGCTGCATGATCTGCACCTGCTCCTTGAGGCGAGCCAGGACGCGGCTCTTGGCGATGTAGACAGCGCCAACCGACAGGCCCAGCGCTTCGGCGACTTCACGCGGCGAACGGCCCTCGACGGCGGTCTGCCAGAAGGCCTGCCAGGTCCGGTCCTGAAAGTGGCCGCGTACCTGCTCCGCAGCCCAGTCGAACAGGCGCTGCTGGTACTCCTGCTCCCAGAGCGCCTCCTCCTGGGACTCGGGGGCGGCCGGCTCGTCCGGCAGGCGGTCGACCGCGACGTCTTCGGTACGGCGTCGCTGGCGTTCCCTTCGCCGCAGGAACGTGTGCAGCTTGTTGCGGGCGACGGTGAACAGCCAGCCGCGGAAGCTGCCCTTGCGCGGGTCGTACTCCAGGCGCTCGCTGCTGCGGGCGACGGCATGCAGGACGTCCTGGGCAAGGTCGGCGGCATCAGCGTCCTGGAGGCCACGGCGGCGCGCAAAGCGATAGACCAGCGGGGCGTACAGGTCGACGAATTGTCGCCAGGCCTCGCGGTCGGCCGCGTCGCGGATGCGGACGAGCAGACTCGGCCGGGTGTGCGGGGACGATGTCATGCGCCGGCTCCTCATCTGAAAATACTACCCGTCCCGGCGAACCTTTCACAGGGCCCGCCTTCCCCCGATCTCGATGCTTGAGTCAAGCGGCGCCCCTCTTATAATGTGCCTGCATCCTGAGGGGGTTCAAAGTGAGATGCTGAGGGGGGTTCGAGAATGCGGCCGTTGGTCCTCATCGTGATGTTGACGGGGTGCTCTGTCGTTCTCGGCGCTGCGAAGGACAACGTCGGCCTGCCGCCAGGCGTTAAGGATACCCAGAACCCCAAGGACGTTCCGCCGTCGCCCGAGGAGGCGGTGCGCCGCTTCAAGGCCCCGGACGGATTCAAGGTCACGCTGTTCGCGGGCGAGCCGAACGTCTGCCAGCCGATCGCGATGGCCTTTGACGACCGCGGCCGGCTCTGGGTCGCCGAGTGCTTCTCCTATCCGAACTGGACCGCCCCCGACAAGGGCCGCGACCGCATCCTCGTCTTCGAGGACACCGATGGCGATGGCCGCTTCGACAAACGAACCGTCTTCTGGGACCGAGCCTACAACTTATCGGGAATTCAGATCGGTAATGGCGGCGTCTGGGCCTGTTGCTCCCCGCACCTGCTGTTCATCCCCGACCGGGACGGCGACCTGGTGCCCGACGGCAAGCCGGAGGTCGTCCTTGACGGCTGGAACACGAAGATCAAGCACAACATCGTCAACAGCCTGACCTGGGGCCCCGACGGCTGGCTGTACGGCTGCCACGGCATCCTCGCCGAGTCGCGCCCTGCTCCACCCGACACACCCGACGAGCAGCGGCCGCGCCTCAACTGCGGCATCTGGCGCTATCATCCAACGCGCAAGACCTTTGAAGTCGTCTGTCACGGCACGACCAACCCGTGGGGCCTCGATTTCGACGAGCACGGGGAGGCGTTCTTCGTCAACTGCGTCATCGGCCACCTCTGGCACATGATTCCCGGCGCCCACTACAAGCGGATGTATGGGCTCGACTACAACCCTTATGCCTACGACCTCATCGACGCCACCTCCGATCACCTGCACTGGGGCGGCGGACACTGGACGTCGTCGCGCGGCGGCAAGGGGACGCACAGCGAGGCGGGCGGCGGCCACGCTCACTCGGGGCTGGTCGCCTACCTCGGCGACAACTGGCCGAAGAAGTATCGCAACAGTCTGCTGATGTGCAACCTCCACGGCAACCGCCTCAACCGCGACGTACACGAGCGCAAGGGCTGCGGCTACACCGGTCGCCACGCCCCCGACTTCCTGACCAGTGACAATCCGTGGTTCCGCGGCGTCGCCCTGGCCGTCGGCCCGGAGGGAGCGGTCTACGTCTCCGACTGGTGCGACCTCGGCGAGTGCCACGACGACGACGGCGTCCACCGCTCCAGCGGCCGCATCTACCGCGTTGCCCACGGCAAAACCATGCCCCTGAACGGGCTCGATCTCGCGAAGAAGAGCGATGCCGAACTGGTCGAACTACAACTGCACAAGAACGACTGGTACGTCCGCCACGCCCGCCGTCTCCTGGCCGAGCGGACCGCCGCCGGCAAGCCGATGGCAAAGGTTCACGAGGCGCTGCGGCATCTCTTCGCGAACAACTCGGACGGCTCGCGCAAACTGCGGGCGCTGTGGGCGCTGTATTGCACCGGTGGAGCGAAGCCGGCGTGGCTGGTCGGTCAGCTCGACCACGCCAACGAGCACGTGCGAGCCTGGGCAGTGCGACTGCTCTGCGACGAGGGCCGGCCTTCTGCCGACGCCCTGCGCAAGTTCGCCGCAATGGCCGCTGAGGACAAATCGGGGCTGGTTCGTCTCTATCTCGCTTCGATGCTGCAACGTCTGCCCGCCGCTGACCGCTTCCCGATCACGGCGCGCCTGGCGGCCCGTGCCGAAGACGCCGACGATGCCAGTCAGCCGCTGATGATTTGGTACGGCATCGAACCCGTCGTCGTGGGCGACCGCTCCGCTTCCCTGAAGTTGGCGGCCGGGGCGCGCATGCCGCGGTTGCGACAGTTCATCGCCCGGCGGCTGACGGAGGGCGACGAACGGGCGGGGCTGGAGCCACTGGTCGAGTTGCTCGCCCGTGCGGAGGACGCCGACGTCCAGCGCGATCTCCTGGCGGGGCTGCGCGAGGGACTCAAGGGTCGCAAGAGCGTGAAGATGCCGCCGCACTGGCCGGAGGCATACCGCCGGCTGCTTCACTCGGGGCGGGACGAGGTGCGCGGATCGGCACGCCTTCTCGCTGTCCTCTTCGACGACGCCGACGCCCTAGCTGGCCTGCGCCACGACCTCGAGGACCCGAAGGTACATGCCTCGGAGCGGGCGACGATCCTGCAAGCGCTGGCGAGCAAGGGCAGCGGCGACTTCGTGCCGGCGCTCTTCCGCCTGCTGGACGACCGGGCGCTGCGAGGTCCGGCCGTGCGAGCGCTGGCTGGCTTCCAGGACCGGGAGACGCCGAAGGCGATCCTGCGCGTTTACCGCTCGCTCACGGAGTCGGAGAAACAGGAGGCACTGACCACGCTGGCATCGCGGCCCGCCTATGCCCTCGCCCTGCTCGACGCGGTCGAGGGCGAGGCGATCCCGCGCGGCGATGTCTCGCCGTTCACCGCCCGGCAGATGCTCGACCTGCGCGACGTGACAGTGAGCAAGCGGCTGGAGAAAGTCTGGGGCCAGGTGCGACAGACGCCGGCGGAGAAGAAGCTGCTGATCGAGAAGTACAAAAAGATACTGACCCCGGAGGTGCTGGCGAAGGCAGACCTCTCGCACGGCCGGCTCGTCTTCAGTCGCACCTGCATGCAGTGTCACATGCTCTTCGGCGAGGGCGCGAAGATCGGCCCCGACCTGACCGGCTCCAATCGCACCGACCTGCACTACATCCTCGAGAACTCGGTCGACCCCAGCGCCGTCATCGGCCGTGACTACCTGCTCAACAACGTCTTCACGAAAAAGGGACGACTCGTGTCCGGGATCATCGTCGAGGAGACCGACCGCGCCGTGACGGTGCAGACGCTGACGGAACGTGTAGTCGTGCCGAAAGTCGACATCGAGGAGCGTCAGGTGTCGAACGTCTCGATGATGCCGGAGGGGCAGCTGGAGAAGCTGAAGCCCGACGAGCTGCGCGACCTGGTCGCCTACCTGGCCTCGAAGAAACAGGTGCCGCTGCCGAAGGAGAGGCGGCCCTGAGCCGTCTCGAGAGCCTTTCGGAGAACAGGAGCACACGATGGCGATACACCCCCTGGCGGGCAAGCCCGCGCCTGCAGACATGCTGATCGACGTCGGCCGCCTCGAACGCGCGTATTACGAGCGCAAGCCGGACGTCGGCGACCCGCGCCAGTTGGTCAGCTTCGGCACCAGCGGGCACCGCGGCACAACCGGCGACGGCACCTTTACCGAGGCGCACATCCTGGCCATCACGCAGGCAATCTGCGAGTACCGCCGCGGCAAGGGCATCGATGGCCCGCTCTTCATGGGCAAGGACACGCACGCCCTGTCGGTGCCGGCCCAGCGCACCGCCCTGGAGGTGCTCGCCGCTAACGGCGTTGAGACGATCATCCAGCGCGGCGAGGGCGCGACGCCGACGCCTGTCATTTCGCGGGCGATCCTCGTCCACAACCGCAGCCCCGATCACGGGCTCGCCGACGGCATCGTCATCACGCCATCGCACAACCCGCCCGAGGACGGCGGCTTCAAGTACAACCCGCCCAACGGCGGCCCCGCCGACACCGACGTCACCGGCTGGGTCCAGGATCGCGCCAACGCCCTGCTCCGCGGCGGCAACGCCGAGGTCAAGCGCGTCTCCTACGAGTCGGCCCTGAAGACGCCGACGACACGGCAGGAAGACCTGGTGTTGCCGTACGTCAAGGACCTGGGCAGTGTGGTCGACCTGGAAACGGTCCGCTCCGCCGGCATCAAGATTGGCGTCGACCCGCTCGGCGGCGCCGCGCATGCCTACTGGACCCCGGTCGTGGAGGTCTACGGACTCGACCTGACGGTGGTCAATCCGAAGGTCGACCCGCGCTTCGGCTTCATGACGGTCGACCACGACGGCAAGATCCGCATGGACTGCTCCAGCCCGTACGCGATGGCTGGGCTCGTTGGATTGAAGGACCGATTTGCGGTCGCTTTTGGCAACGACCCGGACTCGGACCGGCACGGTATCGTGACGCCGTCGGCGGGGCTCATGAACCCGAACCATTACCTGGCGGTCGCGATTCGCTACCTGCTGGGACACCGGCCGGGCTGGCCGGCGAGGGCCGCGGTCGGCAAGACGCTCGTGTCGAGCAGCCTGATCGACCGCGTCGTGGCGAGCCTGGGGCGCACGCTGAGGGAGGTGCCGGTCGGGTTCAAGTGGTTCGCCCCGGGACTGTTCGATGGCTCGGTCTGCTTCGGCGGCGAGGAGAGCGCAGGGGCGAGCTTCCTGCGCCGCGACGGCACCGTCTGGACGACCGACAAGGACGGCCCGATCCTCGGCCTCCTGGCGGCGGAGATCACCGCCCGCACTGGCAAGGACCCGGGGCAGCACTACCGCGAGTTGGCGGAACAGTTCGGCGAGCCGTTCTACACGCGCATCGACGCCCCGGCGACGCCGGAGCAGAAGGACCGCCTGAAAAAGCTCGACCCGTCGGCGGTCAAGGCGAGCGAGATGGCCGGCGAGCCGATCGTGGCGAAGCT
>JACOUH010000085.1 GCA_016177925.1 Planctomycetota bacterium
TGCTGGCGGGTCGCTTCCCCTTCGCCAACAAGCCGACCGGCATCGTCCCCGGGGAGATCGACCACGTCGTCGCGGAACTGCTCGAGGATCGTGTCCAGCCGCCGGGCCCCGCCCGACGCTGGAACCCAGCGGTGTCGCACGCGGTCGACGCCATCCTGCGCCGCTGCCTGGAGCCCGATCCCGCCCGCCGTTACCAGAGCGCGCGGCAGCTCCGGGAAGACCTGCAGTGCCAACTCGAGTCGCTGCCGCTGCGGCACGCCCGGGAGCCCCTGGGGGAGCGGATTCGCAAGCAGCTGCGCCGCTCCCCGCGGCTGCTACCCCGCCTCGCCGCCGGTTTTGCCGTGCTGATGCTCCTGCTGGCCGTCGGCTTCGGCCTGCGCGCCCGATACCTCAGCCGCGTCCGCGAGGCACAGGAGACACTGCGTGAAACAGAGAAAGAGATTCTCGAGATCAGGTTCGCCCTGAGACCGGAGTTGGACCCCGTGGAGCGGGCGCGGGCCGAGGAGAGGTGCCGCAGCATACTGAACCGCTACGGGGTGTTCGAGAAAGACTGGCGCGAGCATGCCCTCTTCGCGGACCTGGACGGCTCAGACCAGAACCGGCTGGCGGAAGGATTCGGCGAGCTGCTGTATCTGCTGGCGCGCTCCGCGGTGCAGTCGACGCGGATCCTTTCGCTCGGTTCGGAGGAACGACGGAAGCTCTTCCAGCAAGCGCTCTCCGACAACCAACGCGCGGAGACCTGCTTCGATGAGGACAGCGTTCCGCCAGCGCTGCTGTTCCAGCGCGCCGACCTGCTCGAAAAGTTAGGCGACGGCGAGGCCGCGCAGCGCCAGCGAGCCGAGGCCGCGAAACGTCCGCTGCAGACCGCCCGCGCTCGCTACCTGGCGGCCCTGGAGCACACGCTTGCCCGACGCTTCCGGCAGGCTCTGCCGCTGCTGGAGGAGGCCGTCGACCTGGAGCCGCGGTACTTCTGGGCCTGGATGATGATGGGCATCTGTCACGACGGCCTGGGCAATATCATTCAGGCGGTCACCGATTACAACGCCGCCGCCGCGTTGGCCCCGGAGTTTCACGGCGTCTACTTCAACCGCGGCCTGGCCTACTTGCGGCAGAGAAAACACGTCGCGGCCGCCCTCGACTTCGACCGGGCCATCGCATTCGGCGGCGGGACCCTCGACGCCTACATCAACCGGTCCCTGGCCCGTGAGCACCTGGGCCGGTATGCGGAGGCCCTCGCTGACCTGGACTGCGCCCTGAAAATGGACGCCTCGGCCACGCAGCTCTACTTCCAGCGGTACCGCGTCCGCCTGAAGGCGAAGGACCCGCGCGCGGCGGACGACCTCGCCGAAGGGATGCGCCGCACCCCGGGCGACGTGCGCAGCTGGAACGCCCTCGGCAACGCCTATCTGGCGCGGGCAGATACGGCCCCGTTGTTCGGCCTCTTCGAGGCCTTGCTCGCCCTGTCCGCGTTCGAGCAGGGGCTGAAGCAAGACCCCGACCACCCGGCCACCCTCATCAGCAAGGCCTCAGTCCTGTCGGAGCGTTTCGGCCGCAACCGCGACGCTCTCGCCGTGCAGGATCGCCTCGTCCAACTCTACCCGGAGTACCCCATCGGCCTCAGCGGGCGCGGCGTTTTGCACGCCCGGCTCGGCAACCGTGCCGCGGCCCTGGAGGACGCCGAGAGCGCGCTCGAACTGACCCACGATCGGTTCGTCGTTTACCAGGCCGGCAACATCTACGCGCTGACCTCGCGTCAGGAGCCGACCGACGCCCGCCGCGCTTTTGTGCTGCTGCACGAGGCCCTGGGCCGCGGCTTCGGTGCCTCCCTCCTGCCTACCGACCCCGACCTGGAACCCCTGCACCACCTCCCTGAGTTCCAGCGGCTGCGCGCCCTTGCCGCCCGGAAGGCGAACCCGCCGCGCCCTCCCACCTCCCCCGGAGGAAACCGCCCGTAAAAACCAAGCGATGTTACTGACCGCTGCGCTGAGAACTTGAGGACAACCCGTTGTCACTGCCTGTTATTTCAGAGGTTGCTGGTGTCAGCAACTCAAGCGCTTTGCGCAGCGGTCAGTAAATACCTCCCCGGAGAAGGGAAAGCGTCAGCGGGGTGGCATGCTTGGGCGGCCCGCGCTGCCGGGGGCAAAGGCCAAGCCGGAGTGGGCCGCCCAAGCATGGCACACCCGCGACCCCTTGCCCCTTGCCTTGGAGCTATTTGGTGGGCCGTCAACCTTCGATGGACGGGTAGTCGCATTCGCCAGAATGCGGGTTGGCGCACTTTGTTCCCGCATTCGCCAGAATGCGGCGACGAGTTACTTGCCTTTCGCGGCCTTTAGCTTGGCGGTCTGGATGACCCACAGGTCGAGCTTGCCCTTGCCGCCGGGGCGATCCGAGGCGAAGTAGAGCAGACTGCCGTCGCGGTTCAGGGATGGCGAGAGGTCGCCGGTCGGCGCGTCGCTGCTGTTGATCGCCAGCGGCTCTGGGCGAGCCCACTTCGTGCCGCTGGCGGTGGTGACGAACAGGCCCCAGCGGTCGTTCTCCAGTGGCCCTTGCAGATACATCGTCTTGCCGTCGGGACTCAGCGTCGGGTGATGGAAGCCGGCGCGCAGGTCCTCGAGCAGCACCGGCTCTCCGAAGCCGGCGGCACCGGTAGTCGTCGTGCGTGAGGCGACGAGGACGCGCCAGCCGTCCTTGGTCTTGCGGCTGAAGTAGAGCCGTTTGCCGTCGGGCGTCAGCCAGGGATGCAGCTCGTCCGCCTTGGTGTCGACGGTACTGAGCGGCATCGGCGCGGTAAAGGCAGCCCGCGGGGTCTGCTTGACCGCGACATAGATGTCGAAGTTGTTGACCTCTTCGTCCTTCTTCGTCGCGTAGAACAGGTATTGCGGATAGCGTGAGTCGGTGGTCAGGAAAGTGCTGCGATCGTCGACCTTGGTCTGGATGTAGTCCCCATCTTCCTCGCCGAACAGGTGTCCCTTCGGCCAGACATGGCGCACCGTCGCCCGGCGCGACACCATGATGTCGATCTTGCCCTTGGCGTCGCACGAGTAGAAGAGGGTACGGCCATCGCTGGACAGGTGCGGATCATCCTCGTTGTCGGCAGTGTTGCAGGTGAGATTGATCGGCCCATCCGGCCTGGTGTCGGCGGCGCGATGGGCCGGGACGAGCACGACCGACACGGCCAGGACCAAAACGGCGGGGGTGCGCTTCCACATGAGAGGCGGGCCCTGCGAGTCAGGGTGAGGTTACGGAAACCGGCGGATTCCGTCTCAATCAGTGTAGTACACCGCATCGTCACGGACCACGGACGATTTCCCGCGCACCGGCTTTTGAACCAGGCCAGCGGGCGCTTCCCCAGCCCCTTCTTCACTGACAACTGAGAACGGACTCTCAACGAGTCACCGGCACGCACGGCACGCACGGGATGGCCGCGGCGGGAGCCCAGCCGCCGCCCGCCGCCGGCGCCGCGGCCGTCTGGGCCGGGGCCGTCGGATAGCAGGTACAGGCGCAGGCCGGCGCCACGGGCGCGCAGGCCGTCCGCGTACCGCACCAGCGATCGCAGAAGGCACAGCAGCCGACCGAGCCAGACAGGGCCATCAGCAATGCTCCCACCCACCACCGTTTCGCCGACATGATTGCCCCTCCCCCGCGCGCTGCTCCGGCGCGCGGATACTTCCGACTTTTCCCGACGGGGAGGATGGCGATAACCCGTTTGCCGGTACGAATCAAGAGCAGCCCGTCGCGGAGGAGAACTCGGCAGGCCGGGGATTTTTTCTCGGAACCTTTCGCGGTCTGCGCGGTTGAACCCTCTATCGATTGCCACCAAGCAGACAATCGCTGCCGGGGGAGTGGTCACGGACGCCGTCCTGATCACTCCTTCTTTTTCGCCCCACCCAGCGGAATTCGCTCACAGAAGGAGGCCGATCTCATGCGTCCGATGCGAAGTGTCCTGGCCGTTGCGGTCGCCCTGTCTCTCGCGTTCGCCGCGCAGGCCGAGGACGGGGCTGGCAAGAAGGGCAAGGGAAAAAAGAAGAAGGGCGAGCACACCTTGGGGACGGTCGTCGAGGTCAAGAAGGACAAGGACAAGGACGAGGGCACCCTCACGATCAAGGTGCATGCGCACAAGAAGAAGGGCACGGCCGCCGTTGCGGCCCAGGAGAAGACCTTCAAGGTCACCAGCGCGACGAAGTTCGAGAAGGTCAGCGGCAAGAAGGGCGAGAGGCAGGTGACGACCGTGACCTTCGCCGCCGTTCACAAGGGCGAGCACGTTCGTCTGACGGTCAAGGACGGCGCCCTCGAGGACGTGAAGATCCTCGGCAAGAAGAAGGGCAAGGGCAAGCCAGACGGCAACAAGAAGAAGGCCGACAGTTGATTCCTCGGCACCGGGCATCCGCTCGCCGTGTTTCACTTTTTCTCGGCGAGCGGCAGTTCGGCAAGTCGGATGTTGCGGAAGACAAGGTCGGTGGTGGGGTCGTGGCCCTGGAGGCTGAGCGACCCCTTCTTCAGGTAACAGCCCTCCCGGGCATTGGCGGCGAGCGGACGGTGGTCGGTCCAGTCGACGACCTGCACGCCGTTGACCCAGGTCGCCAGGTGCCGCCCCTGCGCCGCCACCGTCATCGCGAACCATTCGCGATCTTTCGCCATTTGAAATCGCGCCGGCTGGCGTCGGTAGATGGCGCCGGTACCGTAGTCCAGCGCGGTAAACCGCTCCTTGCGTTTCTCCTTGAGCTTGTGCGTCTGGGGGTCGTAGACCTCCAGCGTGTACTCCTTGCCGGGCGGATCGCTGAAGCCGTTGTGGATCTGGGCCTCGTAGCCCATCTGATACTCTCCCGGCAGACAGCGGAAGAACACACCGCTGTTGAGCCGGTCGCCGTTGGTCTTGCACTCCAGTTGCAGGACGAAGTCGGCCCACTGTCCTTCGGTCAGCAGGTCGCCGGGGCCGTTCTTCAGACTCAGCCAGCCCTCCTTCGTCACGTCGAACGTTGACTTCGACCGGGCCTTGTCGCCCTCGTACTTCTTCCAGCCGTCGAGGTTCTTGCCGTTGAACAGCGGCTTCGTGTTCAGCGGCCGCAGCTTGATGTTGCGGACGATGAAGCCGTTGCCGGATAGGGCAATGTGGCCCCGCACCGGGGTGGTCTCGCTCGGCCTGTCTACCGTTTTTTTGGCGCCCGCTATCCCGCCGAAGATCCCCGAGACTTCCTCCTCCCTGTGCGAATGAAGGCGACCACCCCGGCAACTGAGGCGCATCCGCCACTTTCCTGTTTCTCCCGCAAGAAGCCCGGAGATTACTTGGCTCCGTTCGCTCTGTCTGCCCTCGGCGTCGGTGCTCAGCCGCACACGGAACGTATCGGGGTTGCTGGCGCGATACTCCAGCGACAGGTCGTAGTCACTCCAAACGGTTGTCGTCACCAGCAGGCCCGGCTTCCCCGCCTGCGGGGCCAGCATCCCGTTGACGATACTCCACTGTGAGCCGTTGGGCGATGTCCAGCCGAACGTCGTCTTGCCGTCGAAGAGCAGAATCCAGCCTTCGGCGATCTCTTTTTCACTCAGCGAGGCAAGCCCCGTCGGAGCGGCGGCGCGAGCGGACAACGGCAGGAGGAAAAACACGGCAGCGAACAGGATGCGTCTCATGGCGTGCAGCTCCAGTGGGGGGCCGTGGGGCAGGCTTCCAGCCTGCCAAGGGCGGCAGGCTGGAAGCCTGCCCCACGGTCTCGCCCCATCATGCCACGCTTCGGCGCCGACGCAAGTCCCCGAAAAAAGAAACGGCGGGAAGATCGCAAGGTCTTCCCGCCGTCGTTTGTCATTCCGTAGAGCGGGCGTCTCGCCTGCTCCCCAGCAGGAGCAGGCGAGACGCCCGCTCTACGGGGGTTAGGGCATGTCGAGGTGCTGCTCCTGCACGATGTCCCGCAGCTTCTTCATCGCCCGAGCGTTGAGCTGACGCACGCGCTCCTTCGTGATACCGAACTGCTGGCCGATCTCCTCCAGCGTCATGCCCTTGGCGTGATCGTCCAGGCCCGCCCTCATGCGGATGATCGCCCGCTCGCGCGGCTCCAGATACTCCAGCAGCCGGTTGACACAGTGCGTCGCCCGCTCCGTTGTCGCCAGGGCCTCGTGCTCGTCGCTGCGAATGTCCGGCGCCGCGTCGAAGAGGTCCTCGTGACCCGTCACGAACCGCTCGCGGCGGTGCTTTTCCTCGGGGATGCTGCGGGCGAAGTTCTTCATGATCGCCCAGCTCGCGTACGTCGAGAATTTGAAGCCGCGGCCGAAGTCGAACTTCTCGACCGCACGGATCAGCGACATGTTGCCGTCGGACATCAGCTCCCAGAAGTTGTCGGTCTGGGCGGCGTGCTTCTTGGCGATGTTGGCCACCAGTCGCATGTTGGCGCTGTTCAGCCGCTCCTTGATCTCGTTGGCCAGCCCTTGCAGGTCCTCGATCTTCTTCAGGTCCTGGATGCGGACGCGGGTCGGGTCGACCTCGATGAACTCACCCTCGCCGTCCTTCAGCAGCCGGCGACGCAGCACACTCGCCTTGTGCTTGAGGTAGTTCATTTTGCGGAACAGGTGCTGTTCCTGATCCTTGTTCAACAGCGGCACCTCGTACATCGGTGCCAACTCCGGCGGAACGTCCTTGGGCGCCTTCATCTGGCGCTGCTTGGCCTCGTATTCCTCTTCGTCCGGCATGGCAGCAAGGATCACCGGCTCCATGGCGGGGTCGTCGAAGGAAACGTGGTAGATGTAATCGAGGGGCTGCTCCAGGAGACGCTGAGCACGCACCTCGTTGATGACCCGGTACATGGACGTCCGGGTGCGGTTGAAGCGTTTGGCGAGCGTATCCACGGTTATCCCTCGTCGGTAAGAGTTATAGATCGTCTGCTTGATGACGGCGTCCAGCGGCCCGGTCACGGTCGGGAACAGGGCCATCTCGGGATGTTCCCGGTCGTGGTTCTTGATCGTGTAGCGGACCGTCTCGACCGACCGTCCCAGGCGGCGGGCGATCCGCCGGCTGACTTCCGTGAGCGTCCCACCGCTGACCCGCGACAGGCGTCGCGCCCGCCGCAGGATTTCTTCCTTCTCCTCGTCCGTCAGCTGCGAGAAACGACTCCCTCGTTCCACGTGCTCCTTGTTCTCCTGGAGGAACCGATCGACCACCGACTTCAAGAACCCGATCTGCAGCCGGCCTTTCAGGAGAATCCTCCGTCCCACCAGCCCCCGGTCGCGCCAGCGGCGGATGGTCTTGGTGGAGACGTTTAGCTGCTTGCTGATTTGGTCTAGGGTCAGGTAGGGCTCCGAGACTTCCTCCGCACGCAGGGTGCGGGCCTCGGCCTTTTCCTGCGACACACCGAGCGCGGCGATCATCAGGCCCAGGTCGTGGGCCAGGTCCGATCCCTTGATCAGCAGGTCGGGGTAGGCGTCGGGGCGGAACTCGGTGATCCGGTAACAGACGAACTGGTAGGGATACAGCTTCTCCCGGTCGACCTCGGCCAGCAGTTTCTCGGCACGGGCCTTCTGCTCCAGGCAGCGGGCCGGCGGGGCGAACCGCACCTGCTGATCGGTCAACTGCTTCAGGGCCGGGTTCTTGAAGCCTGTCACGGCTACCGCTCCTTTCCTCGCGGGCCCGCTTGCCCAGCCCGCGTAGGACAGACGTCCGGTCGCAATGGTTCGCCCCGACGTTCTGGCTGCTGTTCCTTGCCCGCTTGCTTCCCCTGTGCCGCTGGGGTTCATCGCCCCTTAGTAGCTACGCTCCTCTACCTGGTCTGTTAACGGAAAAATTCAACGCGCCTCCGTTTTCTGCCGATGAAAACGAATCCACCTGTTGGATGCCCCACCGGGGGGGGCGGGTTCGGTCGAAAAAGGGGGACTGACCGCTTTTCCGCTCCTCGGCGTGGCCGCTGTTCCGTTTTCGCACACGCCGGAGAGCTGACAGGTTGCCTCCCCGTCTGTCCGCCTGTCCTGTTTTTCGCTGTCCAACCCGAGTGGTTTGTGTTATTGTTGCTAATTGTGGCAGCGACGCCTAAATAGTTGCAACGACCATGCCAATCCAGGATCAGACGCCTCCCACCCCCTCACGCACCCCCTGATCCTGAAATCCAACGACTGTGCCAACAAGAACTTGCGCCGAGTCGCCGCGCAACCTCTCCCCCTCTCGCCGGGTTCCCCGTTTGCCTGGTTTCCCGGCATCCTATCCAAAATTACAGTTGCGTTGTTCAAAATTGCAATCCGTGTTTCTGAAGATGTTCAGAAACGCGGAGACGCGATCGGTTCCGCAGCCCCCCTCCATCCGGCGCAGGCGGCAGAGTCTGCCGGGGCGGGGAAGCGAGGAGGGGGCGGGCGCATCCGGGTTTCCGTTCTCAGGGGACGCTTGCGGTTAGAATTCTCGTGGTGTCGGAATGCCCCGACCTTTCCCGTCTCACGAGAACGAGAGCTATGCCCGTCTCCTCCTGTTGGCACACAGCCTTCTGGGCAATGTTTCTGCCGGCGGTTGTGGTTTTTCCGGCACGGGCGGACGAGGTGGTCCGTCTGAGCGAGCGATTCCCCGTCGGTTATCAATATCAGGTGCGCACGCGCGTCCAGTTGTCAGGGTCTCTCGCTGTCCCGGGCGAAAAGGGCAAGCTGGCGCCGAAGCCGGTGTCGATCACGGGGGAGAGTGCCATCGACTACGACGAGCGCGTGCTAGCGCTGGACCGCGACGGGCGAGTCGGCAAGACGGTCCGCGTCTTCCGCCGCATCGACGTCGAGCGTCAACTCGGCGACACGACGCAGAAGACGGGGCTGCGGCAGGGCGTGCGGCGCGTGGTCATGCTGCGCTTGAACAATCGCGAGGTGCCCTTCTCGCCGGACGGTCCGCTGACCTGGGGCGAGATCGACCTTTTGCGCACCGACGTCTTCACGCCAGCCCTGGTGGGTCTGTTGCCCGATGGCGCGGTTCATGTCGGCGAGCGATGGCAGGCTTCGACCCTGTCGGTGCAGGAGTTGACCGACCTGGAGAAGATCGATGGAGGAACGCTGGCCTGTCGCCTGGAGCGGGTCGAGCAAGCCGGGAGCATTATGCAGCGACAGGAGCCCCGCCGCCGTCAGGCTCGCGTGTCGCTGTCGGGGACGGTGCGCGGCACCAACGAGGATGGTCCGACGCGGCAGGAGCTGGAGGGATACTTCCTGTTCGACCTCGAGTCGAACCATCTGAGCTACCTGCTGCTGCGCGGCCGGCACTTCCTGCTCGATCCGGAGGGGAAGGAAGCGGGGCGGGTGGAAGGACGCTTCGTCCTGACGCGACAGGCCGCGTCTCGCCCCGCGGAGCTGAGCGACCAGGGGCTGCGTGGTGTCACGCTGGACCCGACGGCGGAGAATACGCGCTTACTGTATGACAACGCCGACCTGGGGCTGAGCTTTCTCTATCCCAGGCGCTGGCGGGTGTCGGGAGTGCAGGGGCAGCAGGTGACGGTGGACAGCGCCGACGGCAGCGGCCTGCTGCTGACGGTCGACCCGCTCGAGCGTGTGCCGACGGGGGCGCAGTTCCTCAACGAGTCGCGCGGCTGGTTGGAGAAGCAGAAGGGCCGCATCCTGCGGAGCGTCCCTCCTGCGACGGTGCAGGCGGCGCCGGCGGCGCTGGAGTATTTCGCCCTGGAGGCGGAGATGGGGGGGCAGCGGTTCGTAATGGTCTACTATGTCGCCCGCCAGGCGGCCGGCGGCGTCACGGTCGCCGCCCGGCTGAAGCCTTCGGACGCGGCCGTCCTGCAGCGCGAGGTCGAGGGCATCGCCCGCAGTCTGCGCCTGGTGCGCCCGTCCAAATGACGAACCTGTGTTAGCTCTCCGGAATAGGCCGCGGATGAACGCGGATTAGCGCGGATAAAAACACTCTCTATTATGTCTTGATCCGCGCTGATCCGCGCAATCCGCGTTCATCCGCGGTCTATTCCTGCTCTTCGGACAGGGGGAGCCACACGTCGAAGCAGGTCCCACGGCCGGGTTCGCTCTGGACCTCGATGTGACCGCCGAAGCTGGTGATGATCTGGTGGACGATGGCCAGCCCCAGCCCCGTGCCGCGCTCGCGCGTCGAGAAGAACGGCTCGAAGATGCGACAGCGCACTTCCTCGGTCATGCCCTGTCCGTTGTCCTCGATGGACAGGCAGAGCCAGCCCTTCGGAACGTCGAACGTCGAACTTTGAACATCGAACGTCGAACTTTCCTGGTTGGAAGTTCGACGTTCGACGTTCGATGTTCGACGTTCTTCCCGACGGGTCTTGATCTCAAGCCGCCCGCCCTGGGGCATGGCGTCGCGCGCGTTGAGGCAGAGGTTTATCAGCACCTGCTGCAGCTGCATCTCATCCGCCTGGATGAACAGTTTGCCCTCGGCGAGGTGCATTTCCGCCTCGACGGTCCGGGGCAGCAGCGTGCGGAGGATGTTCAGGGCCCGGACGATAGCCCGGTTGACCTCGACGGGTTGGCCAGTTCGCTCATCCCGAGCAGGACGGTCAGCAGGTTGTTGAAATCGTGGGCGATCCCGCTTGACAGCCGGCCGACCAGTTCCAGCCGCTGCGCCCGCTGCAGTTCCATCTCCAACCGGCGTTCGCGCGTCATGTCGAGGATCAGCACCGTCACACCCACGGGGGATTGCAGAGTTGAGATTTCAGATTGCAGATTGGAAGACAGCGGGCGATTTCCCCTCTCTTCCAATCTGCAATCTGAAATCTGCAATCTGAAATCCCAAAGGGGTTGCAGCAGGCAGTAGGCGAAGTGTTCCTGACCGTCCTTGGCGCGGTAGCGGCCTTCGCTTCGTCCGCTCTTGCCGCCCAGGGCGTCGTGCAGGGCGTCGAGGAATGCCGGCAGGTCCTCGGGGTGCGCGAGCTGCTGCCAGGTCACGGGTGCGCAGCCGCCTCCCTCTTCCAGGGTGTAGCCGGTCGTGGCCTGCGTGGCGGGGTTGAGGAACGTGATGCGCAACTCGCGGTCGAACTGGACGACCATGAGCGGTAGCGAGTCCATCAGGCCGCGGTATCGCTCCTCGGAAGCGCGCAGTAGCTGCTGGGCGTGGATGTGGTCGGTGATGTCGGCGAGGGTCGTCACGACGCCAGCCGGCGAGGAGCCCGGTCGCGGTGCCAACGGCAGTGAGTTGACCAGGACCCATCGCACCCTTGTAGATTGCATATTTACGATTTCAGATTGCAGATTGGAAGAGGAGTCCGGGTGGGCTGTCTTCAAATCTGCAATCTCAAATATGCGATCTGAAATCGGTGTTATTCCCAGCACGACGTTTCGCGTCGGTATCCCGGTCCGCAGGACGCGGCGAATGGGGTGCTCCTCGGGCGGCAAGGGCGAGCCGTCCTCGCGCAGCCAGAGAATCCCAGAGGTCAGGGAACAGGGGTCAGGGGTCAGCAAAGAGCCTGGCACGTCTTCCTCCCTGACCCCTGACCCCTGTCCCCTGACCCCTGGGAGGAGGGTGAGGGCCGCGGTGTTGCAGTCCACTACGGCACCGTGCCGATCCTGAACGAGCAGTCCCTCGGCCAGGGATTCGATGACGGTACGCAGACGCCCCTCGGTTTCGTAGCGGGCCGCCTCTGCCTGGCGCAGGGCGGTCAGGTCTTCCAGGACCCAGACGACGGCGTCGGTCCGTCCCGAATGACTCAGTTCCAGCGGCGCCGCCCAGGTGATCAGCGGGATACGGCGGCCGTCGGGACGATGGACTACGATGTCGTCGCGCATGCTGACGATGCCGCCACGCAGGGCTTGACAGACTGGCAGGTCCTCGACCGGGTACAGCGAACCATCGGGACGGTGCAAGCGGTAAACCGTGCTGAGGTGCTCCAGACTGGCCGAGAAGTCCTCGCGCTGCCCCAGCAGCTGCCGTGCCCGCTGATTGACCAGGATCGGCCGGCCACTTTTGGCGGAGACGAAGAAGACGCCGGCAGGCATGTTCGCCACCAGGGCGTGAAACATGCTCGTTGTGCGACGCAGGTCATCGGCCAGGACGCGCTGCTCGGTGATGTCGCTGACGATCCCCTCCCAGCCGGTCAGCCGGCTGTCCGCGTCGAGGTGCGGGACGAGGGTATCGCGCAACCAGCGCTGCTTGCCCGGCCCCGGCGAGCGGGCCGGGTCCGACGGAGGAGGCTCCTCGCCCGGCCGCGGCGCCAGACGGTACTCGCACACGACCGGCTGATTCTGCCGCCCCAGCTGCGCCACCGCCGCCAGCAGCACCTCGCGGTCGTCGGCGTGGACGCGCTGCAGCCAGCGCGTGTAGTCTCCAAGGAGGGCTTCGGGCGGACAGCTGAGCACGTCGACACTGGGCGGGCTAACGAACAGGACCTCGGCCTTCGGCGGCAGCCCGGGGCGCAATGGCGCCAGCAGCCGTGTGCTGTACAACACGACGGGGATCTGCCCGACGACTTGGCGATAGCGCAGCTCGCTGTGACGGACCCAGCTGGCGGAGGCGGCCACCAGGACCGCCGTGCCGCACTGGGCGAGCAGGTTGCCCTGGACCAGCAGCGGCAGCGACAGCGCGGGTTGCAGCCGGGCCAGCACCTCCAGGGAGACGACCGTGCCGGCGGCAGTCGTCAGCGTTGCCCCGGCCAGTCCCTGACGCATCCCTGCCCAGACGACCATCAGCAGGGGCGCGCCCCACAGCTGCCAGCCGCCCGGCTCCTGGGGGTTACGCACGATGATGAGCACGCTCAGCAGGGTGGTCCCCAGGGCCAGGCCCGCCACCTCGACCCAGTCGCCTTTGGCTTTTGGAATTTGTAATTTGGCATTGGAAGAAGATCCGGCTTTCTTCCAATGCCAAATTCCCAATTCCAAATTCCCAGTCGCGAGGACCAGAAGGGGCGGGGCCAGGGCCATGATCCCCAGCTCCTGACTGACCCACCAGGCGCCGGCCACGCGGGGCAGCGAGAACCCGAACGCGGTCGCCAGCCAGACGGGGAGCGTGCGCAGCACAGCGAACCCCGCCGCGACCGTTCCTGGGACGAGCAGGAACAGGACGGCGGACCGGGGATCGTGCAGGTCGGGCTGCCCGCCGGCCCGGCGGTAGGCCCACCAGGCCGCCGCCAGCATCGCCGCCTGGAAGGCCCCCTCGCAGACCGTTTTCCCGAGCAGTTCGGCCCAGTGCTCCGTCCCCTGGAGGGACGGCCACAGGGCGGCCCGGACCGCGGCGAAGGGCGCCGCGAGCAGAATCAGAAGAGCGGCACGCTGGCCGAACCAGGCGATCAGGACCAGGCCGAGCCCGGCAGAGGGGAACCAGAGTGGGTCAGGGCCGCCCGGCCAGGAGAGCGGATGGATCAGGGCCAGCAGGAGCACCGTCAGCGCCAGCAGTCGCCAGGCCGGCCAGCGCGACGGCGAACCGGGAGCGTTAGCGATCGGAGTCGCGCCCGGCGCGTGCGGAGTGGACCCCGCCGCGGTGGGGGCCGGAGGCGCCGGGACTGGTTCACGCTGGACGGTCATACGAGTTCCCGGCCCCTCCCCGAGAGGCCCACCATGCTCTCTGCGATCCTGACTTTTCTGAGAGAATGGATAATGGTGGAAGGATTGTACGTCACGGCGTTGCCACGGGGCCAGACCAATTGTCACCGCTTTAACGGTAAAAGGGACTTGGCGTTAGGTCAATAGGGGTTGGATCGAGCGTGCTGCTTTGCCCTTGGCGAGGGCTTCTCCGGCCGGTCGGCTTTGGGCTTCCGGCTCGACGAAGAACCGAGTAGGTTGAAAGTCTGCCCGCCTCCCCGTGGGGCAGGCTTCCAGCCTGCCTCTGCCCTGGCAGGCTGGAAGCCTGCCTCTGCCGTGGGGCAGGCTTCCAGCCTGCCTCTGCCCGGCAGGCAAGATGCCTGCCCCACGGGAACGGTGGACCCGGGGCGCGACAAGCGCGGAGGCACCTGTGTCGACCGTCCCTGGCGGAACTGATGTCCCCAGGCAGCGGACCTGGACGCGACGTCTTCGTCGCGTGGTCCTGCTACTGGGGAGCCTGTACCTGGGGGTCTTTCTCGTGCTTCTCGCCCTCGAGCGGTGGCTGATCTTCCACCCCACCACCTATCCCGCCGACTGGATCGACCCGCCGCCGGCCCTCCACGCCGAGGACGTCTGGCTGTCCCTCGAGGACGGGGCCCGCATCCACGCCTGGTGGTGTCCGGCGGAGGGTTGGAGGCCCTCGAAGGGAGCCATCCTCTACGCCCACGGCAACGCCGGCAACCTCAGCTATCGTGCCGAGCCCGTCCGGATGTGGCAGGAGCATACCGGGATGGGGGTGCTGATCTTCGACTACCCCGGTTACGGACGGAGTAGCGGCAAGCCGAACGAGGCCGGCTGCTACGCTGCGGCCGACGCCGGCTACGACTGGCTCCTCCGCGAGCAGCACATCGCCCCGGAGTCGGTCGTTCTGTACGGCGGATCGCTGGGCGGCGCTGTGATGATCGAGTTGGCGACGCGGCGGCCCTACCGCGCCCTCGTTGTGGTCAGCGCGTTTACGTCGATCCCCGACATGGCCGCTCAGCTCTATCCCTGGTTGCCGACACGGCGTTTCATCCGCAATCGCTTCGAGAGCCTTGACAAAATCGGCCGCACCCAGGGGCGTGTCTTCCTCGCGCACGGCACCGCCGACCGCTTCATTCCGTACTCGATGGGCGAGCGACTGTTCGCCGCGGCGCCGGAGCCAAAGGCATTCTTGCCGCTGGTCGGACACGACCACAACGATGGCGCCGGGCCGGAGTTCTACGCCGAGGTGGTTCGCTTCCTTGCCCGCACCGGCGCCACGCCGGCGCGGGGCGAGGCGCAGCCCGCCGAGCGGAGATGATAGAACTTGGCGAGCGGGGCGTGTACACGCCCCGGTCTGTACCGGGGCGTGTACACGCCCCGCTCGCCTGGCTGAGAAGGTCAGACGTTTTCGCCGCGGAGCAGGTAGCCCTGGCCCCAGCGCGTCAGGATCAGTGGCGTCTCGAAGCCCTTGTCGATCTTGTTCCGGAGGTAACGGACGTAGACGTCGACGACGTTGGAGAGGTTGCTGCCGCGATCGTTGTAAAGGTGCTCGCGGATCATTGAGCGGCTGACGACCCGTCCCTGGTGGTGGGCAAGGAACTGCAACAACTCGAACTCACGCGGCGTCAGATGGATCGACTGGCCGGCTCGCTTGACCGTGCGGATGGCGGTGTTGATCTCCAGGTCGTGGACGCGGCGGATGGCGCTGACCACCCGGTCACGCCGCCGCAGCACGCGCAGGTGGGCGCGCAATTCTTCAACCGACAGCGGACGCAGCAAGTAGGCGTCGGCGCCGGCGTCGAGGCAGTGGGCTCGCTCGATGCTGCTGCTGTCGCGCGGTAGCAGCACCAGCACGTGCGCCCGCAGCCCGTCGCGCCGCCAGCGCAGCAGGTACTCGTTGCACTGGGAATTCAGCACGCCCTGATCGAGCAGGACTACGCCATACTCCACGGCCTGCACGGCGGCCTCGGCTAACTCAGACGAGTCGGCCACGTCGGCAACGAAGCCGTCTTCCTCGAATACCGGCAGCATCGCCTCGGCCAGCGCTTGTTCCGCTACGAAAAGGATACGCATGGGCTCGTTCCTTGTGTTGATGGGTTGAGGGGGAGGGTTGGCAGGGGTCGTTCGGTTTCGTCAATTGCCGCGCGGGCGGGGCGGGACGCGGCCGGGTTTCCCGGAGGGCGGCGCCGGCAGCGGGCGGACAGCCCAGACCAGTACGGTCGTGTCTCGGCTGCCGGAGACGAGCAGGCGGCTGTCGGGGGAGAAGGCCAGGGTTTCGGCCGGGGCGCGGTGGCCGCGGTAGCAGCCACGCGGTCGCAGCGTCGCAGTTTCCCAGACGCGGACCGTGCCGTCGGCACCCGAGGCGGCCAGCAGTTTGCCATCGGGGGAGAACGCCAGGGCCAGGACGCCGCTGGCGGACTCGGCGGGGAACTCGAGCTGGGCAGCCACCTCGCCGGTCAGGGGCCGACACAGGCGCACGGTGTTGTGACCATGATCGGCGACGGCCAGCAGCGTGCCGTCGGGGGCGAAGGCGACGCTGCCGCCACAGCCGGAGAAGTTCCGTAGCGACCAGCACTCGACGCCGTCGCCCGGGTCCCACAGGCGCACGGCATCGCCGTCGGCAGTGACCAGCCCCTTGCCGTCGGGGGCGAAGGTGACGCTGGTGCGGCCCAGGCCGGGCCGCCACGGCAACACAGTGAGGGCCCCGCCGGTCGCCGCCTTCCACAGGCAGACCGACGGGTCGCCCTCGCGGCCGAACGGGTTGGCCGCCAGGGCCGCCGCCACCACGCGGCCGTTGGGCGAGAACGCCAGCCCTGTCACCCCGCGCATGCCGGGCTGGCGCTCGCAGAGGGCCGCCAACCGTGCCGTCGTCATGTCCCACAGGCGCACCTGGTTGTCGCCGCCCGCGGCCAGGGTGCGGGCGTCCGCGGACAGGGCGAAGGGGCCGTCCACGTCGTCGATGCGTCCCAACGGCAGTCCGGTCGCCGGGTCCCACAGGCGCAGACAGTGGTCGGTGCCCGCGGTGATTAACTGCTGGCCGTCGGGCGTGAAGCCGACCAGCGACACGCGGCCCTGGTGCCCCTCCAGCGGCATCACCTCGACGCCGCTGGCGACGTCCCACAGCGTGATCGCCCCTTCCAGGCTGCCCAGCGCCACCGTCTGCCGGTCGGCGGAGACGGCGAACGAGGACAGCCCGTTGACCTGCCCTTGCAGAGTACAGAGATCCTTATTTGCCAGGCAGTCGGTCAGTCCCAGGCGGCCGTCGGGGTGCAGGGCGAGGACGAAGGGCCCGTCGGAGGCGAGCGGGACCCGCGCCGAAGCATCGGCACTGCGGCGACTCAACAGCAGGCCGGTCCGCACCTCCCAGCAGCACCCCGTTCCCCGCGCGTCGCGAGCCGCCAGCCTGGTGCCGTCGGAGGAAAAGTCCAGGTGATCGACGTGACCCGGAGGCTCGGCGAGGCGGCGGAGGAGAATGCCACGTTGCATGTCCCACAGCCGCACGTCTCCCGAGGGCCCGCACCAGGCCAGCGTCCTGCCGTCCGGCGCGAGGGCAAACGTCCCCGTCTCGTGGCCGAGCACGCTAAGCTGACGGACCTCCCGGCCCGTTCGCACGTCCCACAGCCGCAAGGTGCCGTCGCTTCCGGCCGAGACGAGCGTATTCCCGGAGCCGAACCCGACTTTGCGCACGCTGCCCGACCCGCTGGCGCGGGTGCCCCGGCCGCGCAGCGCCGGCCGTTCGCTACCCGCCTCCACATCCCAGACGCGCACCGCGGGCCGGCCGGCCTCGGCACAGGCGAGCAGCCGGCCATCTGGAGAGAAAGCGAGGGAGGTTATCTGATGATATTCGCCGCTGAGGCGGCGCACTTCCTTGCCGCTGGCGGTGTCCCACAGGCTCAGGGCGCCGTCGCGGCTACCCCCCGCAAGGAGTCGGCCGTCGGGCGCGAAGGCGAGGATGTCGACGGCGGCCCCGTGCCGCAAGCGCAGCGTCCCGAGGCGGGCCAGGGCTCCGGCGGGCAGCGAGTCGCCGAACGGATCGACGCGAGGATGCTCTTGCTGTGCCGTCCTTCCGGGAGGGCGAGGCCCCTGCCGAGCCGGCTCGGCGGGAGCCTCGCCCGCCGAGGCGGGCACGGGTGGCTCATCGTTCAGCCGCGACGGCCAGCGGCCAACGCCGGCGGCCAACGCGCCGAGGACCAGCAGCGCCACGACCAATACGACCTTGCCGAGGCCGGCGGTCTTCAGCGCTGCGTCGGCGAAGGACAGGACGGCCGCTGACACTCCGTTGGCAGCGAGCGGCCGGCCTGTGGCAACCAGACGGGCGGCATTCAGGGCTGCCCCATGCAGCGGGGCGGAGACGGGAGCAGTCAGCGCGGCCGGGGCGAGCGCTGCCATGAGGACGCCTGCGGACACCGACAGGCCGCGCTGCACCAGGCGAACGCGGAGCAGTTCGCGAGCGCGGTTGAGACGTGTCTTGACGGTGCCGACCGGCCACCCGAGTTCGCGGGCGGTTTCCTCGTTGGTGCGCCCCTCGAAGTAGGAGAGGACGACCGGCAGGCGGTAGCGAGGGGGGAGACGGTCGACCTCCTCGTGCAAGACGGCGTACAACTCGCGGACAAGGATCTCGTCCTCGGGGCCCGGACCGTGCGGCAGCGTGCGACTGGGTTCGGCTCCGCGGCGGCGGGCGAGACTCGCGACAGCCTGCACGGCGATGTGGTAAGCGACACGGTAGAGCCAGGCGGCAAGGCACTGTCCCTGGCGGATGGAGCGAGCCTTGCGAGCGAGCACAAGGAAGGTCGCCTGGAAGGCATCATCGGCCTCGTGGGCGTCGCGCAGGATCTGCCGGCAGACGCCGCGCACCAGCGGGCCATGGCGAATCAGCAGGGCGGCAAAGGCCTCCTCGTCGCGGTGGTCGACGAAGCGGGTGAGCAGATGGCTGTCGGTCCCGTCCGCGGGCGCGGCTCCGGCCAGACGGCGGAGCCGGCGCAGGACGTCGGCGAACGCTCCGTTGGCCATGGACTCAGCCCTCCCGCAGAACGCGACACTCTCCCCAGGAAAGAGCGGTCGAGACGCCGGGCGG
Organism: Planctomycetota bacterium; assembly: GCA_016177925.1. Taxonomy (GTDB): domain Bacteria; phylum Planctomycetota; class Planctomycetia; order Gemmatales; family Gemmataceae; genus JACOUH01. Next base: position 18,515 of record JACOUH010000085.1, read on the forward strand.
ATTCATGGGCACGGATGAAAATTCATGAGTATGTCGATGCCAGCGTCCCGACTCCGAAAGACGAACGACCCTCACCTTTCTTTCGCTGCGCGGGACTTTCTCTTTCACTCTCTTTCAGGATTGAGCCCCCCCAGGGGCTGAAAGAATCGCGAAAAAACGGGAGCACCGGAGGTGGAACGTTAGATTTCCGGTCGCGGTGCGTCTGTGAAAGAAAGATGAGAGCCCAGGAAGGGATTCTGCGCGCAGGGGTCGCTCTTGTCCCCTCTTCCGACCGCGACCTGCCGACATCAAGATGAGGGCAGTGGCACGGCGCAGGTCTGCCCCAGCGCACACCGCAGCGAGGCTTTCGTTTCCGCTGCCCTCGGGTCGGTAGTCATGTGACTCCTACCCTCTTCCCGCCTGCCAGGGGGGGGGCTCCCGCCGCTCAATGGCCCGTGGTCCCTGTCGTTGCGCCTTTCTGGGCGTCGAGAGCAGCTTTGATCCCCCGGGCGAGTTCCTCGGCCTTGCCCTTGCCCCAGAAGTGCGTGAAGTAGAAGGCAGGGTGCTCGCCGATCATGTGGTTGTGCAGGGCGACAACGTGGAGGCCCGCCTTGCGCAGCGCCCGCAGCACCGGCTGCACCTCGCCCGCCGTCATAATGAAGTCGCCGTCGACGGCGGCGTGGTCGTCGCTGCCGGAGAAGGCAGCCCACGTCGTCAGCCCCATCGACCCGCCCACCTTGACCCCGTGCATCGTCCCCTCGCGGCCGATCGTCACCTTCACGACACCGCCCTGCGTCTCGCCCTTGTGTCCAAGGGCCTTCTCGATCGCTTCGGCGTCGATCTTGCCCTCCGTCGGCGCTTCGCCCGGGAAGCGCGTCGCCGGCTTCGGCCTGTCCGCCCGCACCTTCTTGATGGCGTCCCAGACTGCCTTGACGCCTGCGGCCAGCTTCTCCGGGTCGCCGCTACCGCCAATGTGCATGAAGTACACCTTCGGCTTGTCGTAGAAGAAGTGATTGTGCAGGGCGGTCACCGCCAGGCCGTGCTCGAATGCGGCGTCCATCGCGGGGCTGACCTCGTCCTGGAAGACGACCGTGTCGCCCATGACCATCGCCCCGCGACCCGCTCGCGCGGGTGCCCCGGCCGGCGTGAACGCCGCCCATGAGCCCAGGCCGGCGAACGGCTTGAGCGGCATCCCGTCCACCTCTACCTTGACGTCGGTCCGTGCCCAGGCGATGCGCGCCACGCCGTCTTTCACGGTTGCCTTGGTCCCTGCGGCGGCGCCGATCTTGTCGGCGTCGAGCTTGTGGGGCGCGTTGTCCTGCCGGTCGGCGTGCGTCGTCAGGGCCAGGCCCGCCCAGGCCAGCAGGGCCACGAGCAGGGCGGCGGCAAGAAGCATCTTCTTCGTCATCGCATTGCCTCCTTCACCAGGGCGTATCCGCGAACTGCCCCCGAACAGGGGCTCTCACGGGGCGGGTGCCAGCGGCAGCGTGACCGTGCAGGTGGTCCCCCTGCCTGGGGCACTATCCAGCTCGACCCGTCCCCCGTGGGCGTGGACGATGCTCCGGGTGATGCTCAGGCCCAGCCCGGTGCCACCCTGCTCCCGGCTGCGGGCCCTGTCCACCCGGTAGAAGCGATCGAAGACGCGCGGCAGGTGCTCCGCGGGGATTCCCACCCCCGTGTCCCGGATGGTAGCGACGGCCTCCCCCTCCCGGCCCTCGACCCGTGCCTCGATGTCTCCCCCTTCGGGCGTGTACTTGATGGCATTATCAAGAAGGTTGTAGAAGACCTGCCGCAGGCGTGCCCCATCTGCGCGAACCCGGACACCGCCGGAGACAGCCGTGCGCAACCTCAGTCCCTTGGCCTCGGCCAGGGGCCGCATAGTTTCCACGACTCCTTCGACCAGCGAGGCCAGGTCCAGTTCCTCGCGAGACACGGGCACGACCCCGGCGTCCTCGCGGGACAGGGCCAGCAGTTGATCCGTCAGGCGGGTCAGCCGCTCGCACTCCTCCAGGATGCTGCCGAGCAAGTGCTGCTGCTCCGGCGGGAGGGACGGCCGGCCCAGGGCAACCTCGGCCTCGGTGCGGATGGCCGTCAGCGGCGTGCGTAGCTCGTGCGAGGCGTCGGCGGTAAAGCGGCGGACCTCGGCAAAGGACTTCTCCAGCCGCCCGATCATCTCGTTGATGGTGCGAGCCATGCGGCCCAGTTCGTCTCCCGGGTTGGCAACCGGAAGCCGGCGGTCCAGGCGGTCGGCAGTCACTTCCTCGGTCGCGCGGCGCAGCTGCTCCATGGGCACCAGGACTCGGTGGCGGCGAATGATGGGCAGGTCCAGGTCGTCGAAGCGTACCGTCTCCGTTTGTCCCGGCGGCGGCAGGGCCTGTTCGTTGAGGACATCTGTCTTGGCGCGGACCGTGCCATCAGGCCGGTAGACGACGCAAAAGGTCTTCTCGTGCTCCCAGTACTCCTCGACCCAGTGCTCCAGCCGCTCCTTGCGGCCGGCCTCCAGGGCGTCGTACTGCTCCTGCAGCGCGCGGTCGATCCGCTGGTAGAGAGCGCGGCGCAAGAGGGCATACTGCAATCCGCCGAACACCAGCAGTACCAGGGCCACGGCCAACGTGTTCCACAGCGTCAGGCGCCAGCGGATGCTCAGTCGCACGGCCCCTCCCGATGCGGAATGGTCCTCCTCAGCCAGCTCCTCTCAGCGTGCGCGCCGGCCCGGTCCGCCTCGGTTTATTGTTCTGGAGCGAGCAGTCCGTGTAAACCTCGGATGGATTAAATCGGCTTTAGAATCGGGTGACGCCATCCCCCCGCGACTCACCGGGCCCGGTCCATTACCAGGTAGCCTGCCGGGATGACCAGGCGCGTGAAGAGCATGTTGGCCGTCAGTCCGCCGATCACCATGATCGCCAGTGGCTGCTGCATCTGCGCCCCCGGGCCGATGCCCAGCGCCAGGGGGAACAGGCCCAGGATAGCAGCCAGGCTGGTCATCAGGATCGGCCGGAAACGCGTGCGGCCCGCCAGCAGCAGCGCCGGCCGTAGCTCCATGCCTTCTCGGCGCAGCTGCTGAATGTACTCGACCAGCAGAATCCCGTTCTTCATGTCCAGGCCGATCAGCAGGATGGCTCCCATGTAGCTGGACACGTTCAGCGGTGTCCGCGTCAGCCACAGGGCGAACAGGCCGCTCACCAGCGACAGCGGCTGGGTCAGGAAGATCAAGAGCGGCAGGGCGACCGAGCGGAACTGGAAGGCGAGCATGATGAACACCAGCAGCACGGCCACGGCCATGACCACGGCCAGGCTGCGGAACGCCTCCTGCTGGCGGACGTAGTGGCCGCCCACCTCCCAGCGGTAGCCGGGCGGGATTTTGCCCTCCTGCGCCAGCTCGCTCATCCAGCGGCGGATGTCGGCAACCACCGACCCCAGGCCCGCCTCGCTCTCGGCCAGCGCGGCAGTGACGATGACGGCCGGCTGCTGGTTCTCGCGCGACTGCTCGTCGGGCGTGCGCGTGGGACGTACCTTCGCCACCGCCGACAGGTGTACCGCCCGCGCCGTGGGGCAGCAGCCACTGCTCCCCGACCAGGCTGGGGTCGAAGCGGCCGGAGCCGAAACGAACCGCGTCGGGGTAGCGGACACGCACGTCCGTGATGCGGAGGGCAGACTCGCGCACCTGGGTCGCGACCTGCCCCAGGGACATGGCCCGCACCTGGCGCTCGACCTCCTCCGCGGTCAGACCGGCCCGGCTTGCCTGGGTGCCGTCCACCTCAATGAGCAAGTCGGGGTTGCCGGCGAAGACATTGCTGTTGACCTCCTTGATCCCGCGGCCCTTGCCCTCCTTCTTCAACCGATCGCTGACCGTCTCGGCCAGCCGTCGCAGGGTGGCGTAGTCGGGACCGAACAGCTTGACCTCGATCGGCCGGTTCGCCCCCGACAGGTCGTTCAACTCGTCCTCCATGATCTGGATCAACTCGACTTTCAGCTGATGCTCGGAGAACTGCTCCTTGATCGCGTCCTCGACCTCGGCCATGACATCCCGCAGCTGCCGGCGGCGATACTTGCGACAAACCGCCTCCTTGCCATCTCTTTTCAATTCCTCACGGAGCTTGCTCAGCTCAGGGCGGACCGATTTGGTGAGGAGGGTGACGGGGTCGTCCTCGGCGCGACGCAGGAGCACCTGGATGTCGCCGCGGTTGGTCTTGGTGGCGAACAGGCCGAGCTGAGTACCGGTGCGGCGGACGTAGACCTGGACGTCTGGGTTTTCCGAGAGGACCTCCTCCAGCTTGTGGGCGATTTCCTCGGTGCGCTTCAGGGGCGTGCCGGTGGGAGCGAAGTAGTCGAGGACGAAGGCCCCCTCGTCCATCGCAGGCATCAGCCCTGTCTCCAGGCCCCGGACGAACGGTTCACGGGGCTTTCCTCCCGGCGGCAAGGGTCGGGGGTCGGGGACGCCGGTGTAGAGCAGGATGCCAACACCAACCGCGGCGACGGACAGGCCCAGGGTCAGCCACGGAAAGCGCAGGGCGACTCCCAGTGCTGCGTCGTAGGCGCGGGCGACGGCGCGATAGACCGGACCCGGCGCCGGCATGGGACGGCCGGCGAGGAACCGGGATGCGAACACCGGCACGAGCGTCAGGCTGATGACCATCGACACCAGCACGGCGATGCATAGCGACCAGCCCAGTGAGGCGAAGAACTGGCCGTAGACGCCGACGATGAATACCAACGGAACGAAGACCAGCACCGTCGTCAGCGTCGAGCCGACCACTGCCCCGGTGATCTCTCCCGATGCAGCAGCCACTGGATCGGCACCGGCGAGCGGGGTCAGTAATGACCCCGGTTTTGTACCGGGGTCATTACTGACCCCGCTCGCCGGAACCCCGCTCGTCGTTGCCGACAAGTGACGGGCGATGTTCTCGATGACCACCACGGTGTCGTCGATGATCAGGCCGATGGCCACGGCCAGGCCGCCCAGTGACATCAGGTTCAGTGTCTCACCGCTCCAGTGCAAGAACAGGAAGGTAATCGCCAGCGTGACCGGGATGGCCAGGGCGGAGATCAGCGTCGCCCGCCAGCTCCGCAGGAAGGCCAGCAGGATCAACACGCTGAACAGACCGCCCACGAGGATGGCGTCGCGGACATTGGCCACGGCCGTGCTGATGAAGCGCGACTGATCGTAGGCCATCGTCGCCCGGATGTTCCGCGGCGGCGGCTGGCGAGCGAGCAATTCGCGGATGTCGCGCGAAATGTTGACGGTGTTACCGCCCAGGCGGCGGAAGACCGTCAGCACGACGGCGTCCTTGCCCTCGAAGCCGACCGACTGGGCCCGGTCCTGGTGCGACACCCGGACGTCAGCCAGGTCGCGCACGCGCAGCGGTTGGTTGTTCCGGGTCGCGATCACCAACTCCTCGATCTGATAGGCCGTCTCGCCCTGCGTGTTGACGATGAGCTGGAAGGCGAAGGGCGGCTCCTCGATGCGGCCGACCGGCTGGAGGCGGTGCAGCTTGCCGATCTGGTCGGCGAGGTCGGCGGCAGACAGGCCGGCGGCGAGCAGGTCGTCGGGCCGGGCCTCGACGACGATCTCGCGCAGGCCGCCGCCGGCCACGTTGCAGTAGAGGACATCGGGGATGTTCTTGATCTGCGGAGCGAGTTGGTAGTAGGCGTAGTCGCGCAACTTCGCTGCGTTGTCGCCGGTCAGGACGACGGAAAGGATGGGGAAGACCGACGGCGTCATTTGCTCGACGGTGAACTCGACGCCGGCCGGCAGCTGCGAGTGGGCGGCGCCGATGCGGTTCCAGGTGAGCTGCTCGGCTCGCTTCATGTCGGTGCCGGGACTGAAGTCGATGGACAGGTCGCAGCCGCCACGGATGGTCTTGGAGCGGACGCGCTCGACGCCGATAACGGTGCTGACGGCCTGCTCCAGCGGCACGGTGACCTGCAGTTCCGTGTTGCGCAGGTCGAGGCCCGGCTTCTTGGCAACGACGGCGATCCGTGGAAAGGTGATCTCCGGGTAGACGCCGCTGGGCATGCGCGTGACGCTGTAGATGCCGCCGGCGGTTAGCAGGGCAGCAAGCAGGACCAGGGCGCCGAAGTAAGGCCGGGCTTTTGAGGCAAGGTTGAACATGGTTCAATCCAGAATGACCAAGGGAGACGCGCCGCTTGCGGCTTAGCACC
>JACOUH010000086.1 GCA_016177925.1 Planctomycetota bacterium
CGTGTGACACGCGCGGCATCCCAGCCGGCGCGCGTGGCGCGCGCCTGGCCTCGCAGCGAGCGCTCGACGAAGATCGCCGAGGCCTCGTCCTCGCCAGGGCCTCGGCGCTCCTGCTGTCCGTTTGGGCCGACGGCGGCGCCACAGGCCAGGGCCGGACGCACCGCAGTGAAGCCTGGGCACGGTGGGGCCGATCAACGTGCCTTACGTATGAGGAGCCTTGATGACGATGGCCGCGGAGCGACAGCGGAGCGGCCCTCCTCAGCGCGACGAGCTTGAAGCTGGGCCCCGGCGCGGTGCGTGCCACCATCCGGGCCGACCCTGCACGCACCGCGACGGATCAGGACCAGCTTTGCGTAAGGCACGTTATCGGGCGCGACAGCGCGGACTCCACCGTGCCCACACCGCAGCAGAAGCGTCCGGCCGCCACAGCCAGAGCCGCCGTCGGCCCCTAAACGAAGACGCGCCGCGGCGCGACACGCGCTGCCATTCGTGAGCCAGGATGCGCGTGGCGTGACGCGGCGCCACCTCTTTTTCGTCAGGGTTCGGCGCGCGGCCCGAGTGACAGGCCCAGGCCAAGGCGCGCGGGATCGGCCGGCCGGGCCCCTAAACGAAGACGCGCCGTGGCGCGACGCGCGCCACCGGTCGTGGGCGATGGATGCGCGCGGCGTGACGCGGCGTCTACCTTCTCAAGGTGTGGCACGCGCGACCGCGGGACTGGCACGAGAACCGCTCTCGGCGCTCCGGACGGAGGAGGCCACGTGAACACACCATGGTGGGAAAGCGTCACTTGCCACGTTCTTGTCGCAAGACAATAGTGCCAAGTTCCAGTGGGGTACTGAGATGGCGAGTCCCGCCCAGTTCGTACGTCCCTGTCTTGACAGCTCCCCAGCCGTCACATGCGACCACGAAATAGTACTTCTGGAAGCCGGGCGCGACTGTGAAGCCTTTCTCGAAGGTTGGCCCGATCTCGAATCTTCTAACTGCCCTCGGAGGTTTGCCTCCGTTCGGCCTAAACAGCTCTAACGTGCATCGCGGAACTGTGTCGGCCTGAGCGAGCGATACCGTGCCCCTGACTTTCACGAAACCTTCCGCCGTTGCATTGAAAAAGGCGCAGCCACCCGCGCAAGCCAGCGACAAAGCTAGCAGAGCCACTCCTTGGATCAAGGCTCTGCGAGACACGCTTCGAGCTCCTTGTAGCGCCGTTCGGCGAACCCTCGGGCTTCTACCTCGAACTTGTTTTCTTCGTAGCCGCGTTTGATCCAGTCGATAAAGTACTTCAGCTTGGTCAAGCGCCCTGTGTTCCACTGCTCCAGAACATGGAAGTATTCTTCAAGGACAAGCTGCGGGCTGCCCCAGAAGTCATCACAGGACACGTAAATGGTGATCTTGTTCTTGCGGGTTTTCGCCGCCCACTTGGGATTCTTCTTCGGCTTGGAGACCAGGCGGACCCCCTTCACGGGTTTTCCAAAAATGTCTTCCAGGCAACACTCCATCTTTGGAGACAGAGTACAGAGCCCCATCGGGTCAGTGGCAAGCAGAGGGCGATTGTCGGCGTAGCTGTACAGAGAGGGCACGGTCCCATCTTCTATGAGGAACCGGGCCACATCAAGAGCATCGTAGGCAGCTCCGTGGAACAAGATTGCCCCGCTAGACCCGAGCGGATCCGCCTCAAGGTAGCGGCCTAGCGTCGGGCCGTAGTCACGGTGCCAATTCTGGTGGACCCCGGTTTCCGCCTCGACGTACTGCCCCGGGAAACGCAGGTTGAGCGAGGCCGTGCCCGTAATCGTGGCCCCGTCCCCGAAGGGCCGTGTCACGATCTCCCACACCTTCGCTCCCGCCGCGTCGGTCATCGCGAGAGGTGTCCCGAGGTGGTCCGTGTGGATGAAGCTGAGCGTCGCTCCTTCTGCCTTCGCGATCGGCTCGCCGTTCATGTAGATGTATTCGGTCGTGGTGACGCCGCTCGCCTGCGACTCCGCGAGGATCTGCCCTGCCTGATCGTGGTGGAAGATCGTGACTTGGCCGCCGACCGTCTTCGTGAGCCGCTGTTCCTTGCCGTTGTAGGCGTACTCCCCGAGGATCGATCCTTCGGCCGCCTGGATCCGCCGGTTGTTCTGGCTGTAGGTGTACGTCCTGGAGTTCTCGAGGATGGTGTTCCCGTTGGCGTCGTAGTCGAACGTCTTCGGCTGCGACCCTGAGACGGACGCGAGCCGGTTGTTCCCGCTCTGGTAGGTGTAAGTGCTGCTACCCTCTGGCGCGGTCTGTGTGAGCCGATTGCCCGCCCCATCGTACGTCCAGCCGAGGCTTCCCCACGGCCCGGTCGCGCCCGTGAGCCGGTCCAAGCCGTCGTAGCCGAACCCCTTGTTCTTGGTCGCATCCAGGTTGTTCGCGATGGCCGTTATGTTGCCGTTGGCGTCGAGAGTGTAGCCGAGGTCCTGGATGCCCGGGGTCTTGATGGCCGTGATCCGGTACTGCTGGTCGTAGGTGACCGTGCGCGTGAGCCCGTTGCCGTAGGTGAGCCAAGCGATCCCGCCCGAGGGCTTATGGGCGATGGTCGTGGCCACGGTCTGCGCCACGCCGCCCGGAGGCGTCGTCGTGACGCTGCTGACGCGGTCGGCTAGGTCGTAGGAGTAGTTGACGAGGCGCCCGCTCGGGTACGTGATCGAGGCGAGGTTGCCGTTGCTGTCATAGCCGTAGCCCGTAACGTACGTGACGCCCTGGATGACCTTCGTCTCCTGCGTGAGCTGGCCCTTGGCGCTGTACGCGTAGTTCGTGGTCCCCGCCTGGTCCACCACCCCGCAGAGCCTCCCCTTCCCGTCCGTGCAGGTGTCGTAGCTGTAGGTGATGTCGGTGTCGGTGGGGAAGTCGACCTTGGTCAGCCGGTTGAGCGCGTCGTAGCTGTAGCTGACCGTGATGTTCCGGGCGTCGGTCTTGCTGGTCCGGTTCCCGGCTGGGTCGTAGGTGTAGGTGGTCGTCCCCGTGTCCGGCGAGACCTCACGGTAGACCCGGCCCTGGTCGTCGTAGACGTATGTGGTGGCGTGGTTGTTGGCGTCGGTGACCGAAGTGAGGTGGTCCTGGCCGTCGTAGCCATACGCGGTCGCCACGCTTCCCGGTTGGGTCGTGCGGACGAGCCGGTTGAGCGCGTCGTAGACCGAGCTGGTCGCGTAGGTCCGCGGGTTCGTGACACTCGTCTGGTTCCCCGCCGCGTCGTAGCCGTAGGCCGTGAACGTGCTGTCGGGATTCACGACCTGCGCGAGCCGGTTCAAGACATCGTACTGGAAGGACACGGTCTTCTGGAGCACCCCACCCGCGTCCTTGATCTCCTCCTTGGTGCGCTGGCCGGAGCTGTCGTAGGTGTAGTTGACGGTGTTGCCGAGCGCGTCCCGGATGGAGGTCAGGCGGTCCAGGGCGTCGTAGCCGTAGGTGATGCTGTTGAGCCTCGGGAGCGTGATGGTCCCAATCTTGCCCGTCGTGGTTTTGGAAATGTCCTGAGCGAAAATGCAGCGAAAGTGACGCGTCCCCAAGGGGGCCTCTTTCCCGCGCCCCGCGGGCCTTGCCGTCGGCTTCCCCTTCGCCACGAGGGCTATTCTACCTTGCCCCTCCTTCTCCTCAGCCGATCGCCGTCCCTCGGGTGCGAGCGCTCGAAGACCTCGCGCAGGTCCTTGATCGCCACCCTGGTGTAGCGCGCCGTCGTCTCAATCGTGCTGTGGCCCAAGAGGCGCTGCACGTGGCGCACGTCGGCGCCGCGCCTCACGAGGTGCGTCGCGCACGCGTGGCGCAAGCCGTGGGGGGAGAGCTTCACCCCCGCGGCGCGGCCGTGCTCGCGCACGAGCAGCCCAATCGTCACCTTGGAGAGGCGCGTCCCGAGGCGGCCGAGGAAGAGCGCGCGCTCCTTGGGATCGCGGACCAAGTGCGGACGGACCTCCCTCAAGTAGACGTCGAGGGCGATCGCGGCGCGGCCGGCGACGGGCACGAGGCGGTCCTTCTTCCCCTTCCCGTCCCGCACCAGGAGCGTGCCCTCCTTGAGGTCGAGGTCCTCAAGGTCGAGCCGCGCGCACTCAGAGCGACGGATCGCCGTCCCGTAGAGCGTCTCGAGGATCGCGCGGTCGCGCCGGCCCCCGGGCCCCCTTGCCTCGGGGGCGTTCATCACCGCCTCGGCCTCTCTCTCGGAAAGCACGTCGCGCGGCAGGACGTCGAGCTTGTGGAGGGGGAGATGCGCGGCGGGGTTCCGC
>JACOUH010000030.1 GCA_016177925.1 Planctomycetota bacterium
AAGGCAGGGATGCAGAACTACCTGCCGATGGTCGACAGCGCCGTCTCGGCACTGTTTCGCGACCTGGATGAGCGCGGCCTGCTGGAGACGACCCTGGTGGTGCTGTGCGGCGAGTTCAGCCGGACGCCGAAGATGAATGACGGTGGCAACGGCGGGGCACCGATGAGCATGGGCACGCCCGGCCGCGATCACTGGGGCAACTCAATGTTCTGCCTGATGGGCGGCGGCGGCGTCAAGGGCGGCCAGGTGGTCGGCTCGACCGACAAGCTGGGCACACGTCCGCACACGCGGCCGCTGACGCCGTCGAACATCCATGCGACGATCTACAACGTGCTGGGTGTCGACCCGAAACTGCAGCTGCTCGACCCGAGCGGCCGGCCGGTGTCGGTCCTCGACGACCCGACGCCGATCAGCGAATTGCTGTAAGCTTCCCCCACGCGGGAGAATTTGCATCGGGCCGGGCGCCTTCGCTGGAAGTCGCCCGGCCCGATGCAAAGGAGGATCGTCAATGTCGTCCCTCATGAGCGCTCTGGGCATCGATCGATTGAGCGTTGAGGACCGAATCGCCCTCGTCCAGGAGATCTGGGACAGCATTGCTGCTACCCCCGAGCACGTCCCGCTGACCGAGGCCGAGAAACAGCTCCTCGACCGGCGGCTTGCTGATCTGGACGCCAACCCGAACAACGTCCTCACCTGGGAGGAGATCAAGTCGCGCGTCCGGGGTGGGCAATGAGCCTGCCGTTGGTGTTCCACCCCGATGTCCAGGGGGAGGTGGACGAGGCATATCGCTGGTACGATCAGCAACAGGCCGGTCTGGGCGATGACTTCCTGGCCGCCATCGAAAATGTGTTCGCGCGGCTGCGGCAGACACCGCAAGCCCACCAGGTAATCTACCGAGGGGTGCGCCGGGCGTTGCCGCGGCGGTTCCCTTACGGGGTCTACTACCGGGTTCAGGCCGACCGCGTTGAGGTGATCGCTGTGCAGCACAGTCGCCGCGATCCGCGGCACTGGCAGTCCCGAGTCTGACATCGGTGCCATGACTTCAGCGAGTTTACCCTGGAGGACGTGATAAGCTCCCTGGGAATCACGACCCAGGAGAAGGACCTCTTCCCGGACGTTGCACCGGCCTCAATTCTGGACTGGCTCCCCGGATGGCTCGTCGTCGAAAGAGAGGTCTTCGGTGTCTCGCGTTCGCGCCACGCTGCTCGTCCTCGCCCTGTCGCTGTTCCTCGTCGGTCCGCTGCCGGCCCAGTCGGCCGGGCAGGACTCCTTCAACTCCTCCACCTTCAGCGGTCTCCGATTGCGCTCGATCGGACCGGCCGTCACCTCGGGCCGCATCGCGGCGCTCGCCGTCCACCCGAAGGACCGCGCCACCTGGTACGTCGCCGTTGCGTCGGGAGGCGTTTGGAAGACCACCAACGCCGGCACCACCTGGAACCCGATCTTCGACGGTGAAGGTTCCTACTCCATCGGTGCGATCACCCTCGACCCGAAGAATCCCGATACCGTCTGGGTCGGCACCGGCGAGAACAACAGTCAGCGCAGCGTCGGCTACGGCGATGGCGTCTACCGCTCCGACGACGGCGGCAAGTCGTGGAAGAACGCCGGCCTCGCCAAGTCCGAGCACATCGGCAAGATCGTCGTCGACCCGCGCAACAACGATGTCGTCTACGTCGCGGCGCAGGGCCCCCTCTGGGCGCCCGGCGGCGACCGCGGCCTCTACAAGACCACCGACGGCGGCAAGTTCTGGAAAAAGGTCCTCGACATCAGCGAAAACACCGGTGTCACCGATGTCGTCATGGACCCCCGCGATCCCGACGTCCTCCTCGCCGCCGCCTACCAGCGCCGCCGCCACGTCTGGACGCTCATCAATGGCGGTCCCGAAAGTGCGCTGTACAAGTCGACCGACGCCGGCGCTCACTGGAAGAAGGTGAGTAGCGGACTGCCTCGGACCGACCTCGGCCGCATCGGCCTCGCTGCCGCTCCCTCCGACCCCGACCTCGTCTACGCCATCGTCGAGTCCATCGACGGCAATGGTGGCATCTTCCGCTCGGCCGACCGCGGCGAAACCTGGGAGAAGAGGAACGGCTTCGACCAGCAGGCCCAGTACTACGCCCACCTCGTCGTCGACCCGAAGGACAAGGATCGCATCTACGTCATGAATGTCCTGATCCAGGTGTCCGATGACGGTGGTAAGAGCCTGCGTAACCTCGGCGAGCGCTGGAAGCACGTCGACAACCACTGCATCTACATCGATCCGAAGAACACCAATTACTATCTCGTTGGATGCGATGGCGGACTGTACGAGAGCTTCGACCGCGCCCGCAGCTGGAAGTTCGTCGCCAACCTGCCGGTGACGCAGTTCTACGACATCACCGTCGACGACAACGGGCCGTTCTATCACGTCTACGGCGGGACGCAGGACAATTTCACCTTGGGCGGGCCGGCAAAGACGACCAGTGTCCACGGCATCGCCAACAGCGACTGGTTCGTCGTCCAGGGCGGCGATGGCTTCCACTGCCGCGTCGACCCAAAGGACCCGAATATCGTCTATGCCGAGTCACAGTACGCCGGGCTGGTCCGCTTCGATCGCCGCACCGGGCAGAAGATCGACATCCAGCCGCAGCCAGGCAAGGGCGAGCCGCCCTTGCGCTGGAATTGGGACTCACCGCTGCTGATCAGTCCGCACGCCCACACGCGCCTCTACTTCGCCGCCAACCGGGTCTTCCGCAGCGACGATCGCGGCAACTCCTGGAAGCCGATCAGCGGCGACCTGACGCGGCAGCTCGACCGCAACACGCTGGCCGTCATGGGCAAGGTCTGGGGGCCCGACACGGTCGCCAAGCACCTTTCGACCTCGTATTACGGCAACATTGTCGCCCTGGCCGAGTCGCCGAAGAAGGAGGGCCTGCTCTACGCCGGCACCGACGACGGCCTCCTTCAGGTGACCGAGGACGGCGGCACGAACTGGCGCCAGATCGACAAGTTCCCCGGCGTGCCCGAGCGCAGCTACGTCAGCCGTGTCCTCGCCTCGCAGCACGATGGCGAGACGGTCTACGCCGCCTTCGACAACCACAAGATGGGTGATTTCGCGCCGTACTTGCTCAAGAGCACCGACGCGGGCCGGACGTGGAAGGACGTCAAGGGCGACCTGCCTGAGCGCGGGTCCGTCCTGGCCCTCGCCGAGGATCACAAGGCCCCGAACCTCCTCTTCGCCGGTACGGAGTTCGGCCTGTTCTTTAGCGCTGACGGCGGCAAGAAGTGGGTGCGTCTCCGGGCAGGGCTGCCGACCATCGCCGTGCGCGACCTGGCGATCCAGAAACAGGAAAACGATCTCATCGTCGGCACCTTCGGCCGCGGCATCTATGTCCTCGACAACTACACTCCTCTCCGCGGCATCAAGGCAGAGACGCTCAAGAGCGAGTGCAGCCTGTTCCCCGTGCGAGATGCCCTGCAGTACATCCCAACACGGCAATACGGGGGCCAGGGCAAGGCGTTCCTCGGCGCCGCCTTCTACACGGCCGACAACCCACCCTTCGGTTCCACCTTCACCTATCATCTGAAAGAGCCGATCAAGACAAAGAAGCAGAAGCGGCGCGATGCGGAGAGGGCAGCGCGGCGGAAGGGACAGACGCCGCCGTACCCGACGCCGGCGCAGCTGCGGGCCGAGGCGGAGGAGGAAGCTCCCGCCCTTCTGCTGACCATCCAAGGCGAGGACGGCAAGCCGCTGCGCACGATCACCGGCCCGGCGACCGAAGGCATCCATCGGATGAGCTGGGACCTGCGCCTGCCGTCGCCAACGCTGCCCCGGCCGCGCCGCAGCAGTGAAGACGATGACGAAGAGCTGTTTGTCGCCCCGGGCGGCGGGCCGCTGGGCCTGCCCGGGACTTACAAGGTGTCGCTGGCCAAGCGCGTCGACGGCGTGACGACGCCGCTCGGCGTCTCGCAGACGTTCAAGGTCGTCGCCTGGGGACCGGACGCCAAGGACAGCGACTCGGTTGCGGAGCGCAAGGCCCTGCTCGAGTTCGAGCAGAAGGTCGGCCGGCTGGAGAAAGCAGTTAGCGCCGCGCTGAGTGTCGCCAGCGAGACGGCGTCGCGCCTGGAGCAGATCAAGCGAGCGCTGGACCACGCGGCCTCGGCGGAGGAGAAGTGGAAGCAGGCGGCGCGGTCGCTGGAGAAGCAGGACCGCGACATCCTGCGGGCGCTGCGCGGCGACACGTCCCTGCGGGTTCGCAACGAGAACACGCCGATGTCGATCCAGGAGCGCGTCCGCCACGCTCTGAGTGCCGCCCGCTTGTCGCTGTCGGGACCAACGCAGACGCAGCGCGAGTCGTATCGCATCGCCGCCGACGAGTTTGCCGAGCAGCTGCCGCGGCTGAGGAAGCTGGTCCAGGTTGATCTGAAGGAGTTGGAGAAGACGCTGGACGAAGCGGGCATCCCGTGGACGCCGGGTCGTCTGCCGGAGTGGAAGGAGAAGTGACGGCTGCCTGGAGTAGAAGGAGTGCAAATAACCCAGGACGTGCCCTTGTGCCCCGCCCGGCCTAGCGTTTGAGGCAATGGGGACGGATACTGGCTACAACCCAAGAGAGGAGGGGGTGACATTCCCATGAAACAGAACCGGAAAAAGGGCGTGCCCGCAACCCAACCCCGCTACAGCAAAGAGGAGTTCGCCCAGCGCGGCGACGCCATTTACGAACGCGACATTCGTCCGGTTGTCGAAACAGGCAACGAGGGCCGGTTCGTGGCCATCGACATCGAAACCGGTGCCTATGAGGTCGATGCGGACGAATTGGCGGCATCCGATCGTTTGTTCGCCCGCGTCCCGACCGCGCAGGTCTGGCTTCGACGGGTGGGCTCCCGCTACGCCCGCCGCTTCGGCGGGCGCGGGTGACCGGGGCCCCCATGATCACAGGCATCGTCACCATTGACCGTGAGGCGATCATCCGCCTGACGGTGCGCGGCCCTGCCGGGCAGGAGCGGCGGGTAGAAGCCGTGATCGACACGGGCTTCGATGGCTGGCTCAGCTTGCCGCCTGCCCTCATCGCTCGACTGGGGCTCCCCTGGCGCCGTCGCGGCCGCGCGGTGTTGGCGGACGGGAGTGCGAGCGTCTTCGATATCTACGAGGCCACGGTCGTCTGGGACAGGCGCAAACGGCGCATTCCGGTGGACCAGGCGGACACCACCCCGCTGGTCGGCATGGCCCTTTTGGAGGAGTACGAGTTGAACGCGCAGGTACGTGCCGGTGGCAAGGTCACGATCAAACGATTGCCTCGGCGGAGGGCTTGAACGAACACGGTATGTGGCCAGGCGCACAAGCTCTGCGCTCTTGTGCCGCCGAGGAGTTCGCCGAGCAGCTGCCGCGGCTATGGGAGCTGGTCGAGATCGATCTGAAGGCGCTGGAGAAGACGCTGGACGAGGCCGGCATCCCGCCAACGCCGGGTCGTCTGCCCGAGTGGAAGGAGAAGTAACGGCTCGCTCTGCCCTCCTCGTTCCCAGTAGGGCTCGGAAACGAGGTAAGGCGGAAGGTGCCGAGACTGGCACCACGCGAAGCTGCCGGGCGGTGTGGATCCCGACTTGTCATCCGCGAAGACCTCGGCGTTGGTGAATCGGAATGGCAGCGTGTCGCGGGTGCGCCGGGGCGGGTGTTGGGCCGACGAGGGTTGGCCCTGCCGGTCGGCCTTCCGGCTGCGGTTCGAGCCCGAGCGGCGATCGGACCACATCGGCTTTCGCATCGCCGCCGTCCGGCCGTAACCGACCAACAGCGAGCGGCCAATTGCGTCGAACCCCGATAAGGCCGCTTCTCACAGGCTAACCCAGACCGCTCCCGACCGTCCATGCTGGGGCAGCCTCTTACAATGGCAACAGCCCCCGCAGCGGGCCACATTCCGCCGCGGCGGTGACACTCAATTCGAGCGGTCGGGGTAGTGTTAGAGGATTCGGAAAGAGGGATCAAGCGGACAGCCCGCGCCCCCGTATGCCCTGGGATAAGGAGTTTGCTGATGCGCGCACGTTGCGTTCTCTTCGTTGCTTTGCTTGCTCTGACCGTCTTGGCCGCGCCGGTGCGGTCCGCTGACGACAAGACCAAGACGCCGACCCTCATCGTCCGCGTCCAGTCGCTCGATGGCCTCATTGCCGATGCCCGCTACCTCGCCACCCTGGCCGGCCGCGAGGAAGAGGCCAAGCAGGCCGAGGCCTTCCTCAAGCAGTTTACCGGCGAGAAGGGCATCGAGGGCCTCGACACCAAGCAGCCGATGGGCCTGTACGGCTACCTCGCCGGCAACCTCATTGATACCCAGGCCGTGGTCCTGCTGCCCGTCGCCGACGAGCAGACGTTCGTCGCCCTCCTCAAGCGCCTCAACCTCAACCCCGACAAGGACAAGGATGGAATCTACTCGGTCCAGCTTCCCAGGCCGAACATCCCCGCTTACTTCCGCTTCGCCAACAAGTACGTCTACGTCACCGTCCGCGACAAGGACGTCCTCGAAGAGAAACGGCTGCTGACCCCGGCCGTCGTCCTGCCTGCCAAAGAGGTCGGTACTGCCTCGGCGACGCTCAACCTCGAGAGCTTCCCCAAGGAACTGCGCGACCTCATCGTCGGCCAGTTCGAGCTGCGCCTCGGGGACCTCAAGGAGAAGAAGGGCCGGGAAACCGAGGCCCAGCACGCCCTGCGCGTGAAGACCATCGACGAGGTTTCCGGCACGCTCAAGTCGCTGCTCGAGGACGGGGGCAGCGTGACGGTGCAGCTGAGGATCGATCAACAAGCCAACGACCTGTCGCTGTCGGGGAGCCTCGCCGGCCGGCCCGGCACGACGCTGGCGAAGAAGATCAAGGCCCTGGCCGACACGGAGAGTGCCGTGGCGGGGCTGATCGGCTCGGAGTCGGCGATGGGTGCCCACCTGACGGTCGCTCTGCCCGACGCCGTCCGCACGGCGATGGGCCCGACGGTCGACGAGGCCGTCAAGACGATGCTCGCCCAGGCGAAGGACGCCACGGCACGCGAGCTGGCCGAGCGCTACGCCAAGGCGCTGGTGCCGACCATCAAGGATGGGACGCTCGACGTGGCCGCCGACCTGCGCGGCTCCTCCGACGACAAGCTTTACACGGCCGTCATGGCCGTTCGTCTCAAGAACACGCCGGACCTCGACCGGGCCATCCGCGCCAGCGTCGAGAAGCTGCCCGAGAAGGAGCGCGAGAAGGTCAAACTCGACGCCGAAAGCGTGGGCAACGTGAAGATCCATCGCCTCGATGTCAGCAAGCAGTTCGACCCCAAGGCCAAGGAACTGCTGGGTGAGAACCCGATCTACGTCGCAGTGCGCGACGACGCGCTGTTCCTGGCAATGGGCGAGAACGGCTTGAAGGCGTTGCATGGCGCCGTCAAGGTGAAGCCGAAGACAGTGCCGCTGGTCAACGTGGAAATGTCGCTGTCGCGCCTGGCGACACTGATCGGCCACACTCAGAAGGCGGCCCCCGACGCCGCCCGCAAGGCGTTTGGCAAGGACAAGGACGATGACAAGGTCTACCTGACGCTCACTGGCGGGAAGGCCCTGCAGCTGCGCGCCGGTCTGAAGGGGCCGGTGATCCGCTTCTTCAGCCTGATCGACAAGGCGGAGAAAAAGAAGGGTTCCGACGATCAGTGACCACGTCCCCGACCAGAGAAGGTTGTAGGACGGATTTTCAATCCGTCCGGGCATGAAGCCGGGACGGATTGAAAATCCGTCCTACAACTTCCCCTCAGATCGCCGGCCTTCACCGAACCTTTCCCAAAACCTTACAAGCTCCGCACCGTCGCCTCACGTCGACATCACACCCCCCAGGCATCCTTAAAGAA
The DNA here is from genome assembly GCA_016177925.1 of Planctomycetota bacterium. Taxonomy (GTDB): domain Bacteria; phylum Planctomycetota; class Planctomycetia; order Gemmatales; family Gemmataceae; genus JACOUH01. The sequence continues at coordinate 7,829 of JACOUH010000030.1, forward strand.
GCACGCGGGCTGTAACCTTCCGCGCCTGCGTGACGTCCAACGGGCTGAGCGTGCCCCGGCGAAGGAGAGGGGCGACAAGCCGAAGCCCTGGGGGACTTTTTCCATGTTCAACTGGCGTGCCTGGCTCCAGGTTTTCCGCCGCGGTCACTACGCCCGGCGACAACCCGTGATTCTGATCAACGGCCTCGCCGAACAGGCCGAGAGCTGGTTCCGCAACCTGCCGTTCTGGCGCCGCTACTTCGATGTCCATACCCCGAACGTCCTGGCCTACGACGGTCCAGCTCTGCACCAACGCATCGATGCCGGCGAGCCCGTCTCGGTCGACTACCTGGTCGAACAGCTCCATTTGTACCTGGAGGCGTTCGTCCAGACACCGCCGTACCACTTTGTCGCCGCCAGTCTCGGCGGCAAGGTCGCGGTCGAGTATGCTGCCCGCTACCCCGAGCAGGTGTCGCGATTGGTGTTGCTGTGCCCATCGGGCATGGGCGACGAGGAGCGGCTGCCGATCGTCGAGGGAGTGCGTCGCAGTGACCTCAAAGCGCTGGTCGACAGCGTCTTCCACAACCCCGCGCGGGTCGACGTCCGCCTGCTCGACTACTACCGCCGTCAGTTCGCGAACCGGCGCTGGCGCAGCGGTCTGCTGCGCACCATCCGCGGCACGATGGATCACTGCGTCCGTGATCGTCTGCGGGACGTGACTCTGCCGACGCTGCTGGTCAGCGGGGCGCAGGACCGCATCGTCGACCCGGCACACTCGGCCACGGCCGCCCGGCTGCTGCCGAAGGGACAGTATCTCGAGATCCCGCAGTGCGGTCACGCTCCGCAGATGGAGAAGCCGTGGCTGGTCAACCGCCTGGTGCTGCACTTCCTGACCAGCGAGCGGCCGTCGCCACGCCCGCGTCTGTCGCAGCTGCTGCTGTCCAACCCGAACACGATCCTCTGAGTGGCTCACAAGAGCGTCGGACGGTTTTTCAAACCGTCCGGGCATGAAGCCGGGACGGTTTGAAAAACCGTCCTACGGAGGTTGAGGAAACCATGCCGACGTTCTCCGTCCTCCAGCGGCTGGCGGGACGCCCCCTGGTGCGCCGTGCTGCCGATGCTGTCCTTACCCGCCGCGCACTGCGTCGCGTTGCCCGGCTCGACCACTGCCCGGCGGCCCGCGTCCAACACCGAACCCTGCTCGAGCTAGTGCGCCGGGCGGAGCACACGTCCTTCGGCCGGTTACACGACTTCGCTCGCATCCGCAGCGTCGCCGACTACCAGCGACGCGTACCGCTGCGTGACTACGAAACGTTCTGGAACGAGTTCTGGAGCCCTGCGTTCCCCCGCCTCGACGGCGCCACCTGGCCGGGGCCCATCCCGTACTTTGCCCTCTCGTCGGGCACCACCAGCGGCAGCACCAAATATGTCCCCGTCTCGCGCGAGATGCTCGCCTCCAACCGCCGCGCCGCCCTGACGACGCTGGCGTTCTACCAGGCTCTTTACCCCGACCTGGGACTGTTCCACGGGCGGATGTTCTTCCTCGGCGGCAGCACCGACTTGCAGAACCTGACGCTGGGCTCGGGGGACCGCGTACTCGGCGGCGATCTGTCGGGCATCGCTGCGCGCGAGGTGCCGTCCGTGCTGCGTCCCTAAACCTGCTGGTACTGTTCGAGCGAATCCTGCAATTCACGGGCAAACAGTCCCTCGCCGCCGTCTGGCCGAGCCTGCGTCTGGTGGTCCACGGCGGAACGAAGTTCGACCCCTATCGCGACCTGTTCCGCCGCCTCGCCGGCAACGACCGCGTCCACTTCGGCGAGACGTATCCCGCCTCGGAGGGCTTCGTCGCCACCGAGGACCCGCGGCACGGCTTGCTGCGGCTGATCCCCGATCATGGCGTCTTCTTCGAGTTTGTGCCGGTCGACGAGTTGGATGCCGGCCGCCCGGCGCGGCACACGGTCGCCGAGATCGAGCCGGGCGTGCAGTACGCGGTAGTTCTGTCGACCTGTGCCGGGCTGTGGAGTTACGTCCTGGGCGACACGGTCTGCTTCGAGCGGCGCGATCCGCCGCTGCTGCGTTTCACGGGGCGGACGAAGTATTTCCTGTCCGCGTTCGGCGAGCACCTGATCAGCGAGGAGGTCGAGCGGGCGGTCGCGGAGGCCGCAGCGTCCGCCGGGGCCACGGTCGTCGACTTCCACGTCGGCCCGATCTTCCCCGAAACAGCGGGCACGCCGGGGCGGCATCGTTACCTGGTCGAGTTCGCCGACCCGCCGGGCGACATGGGCCGGTTCGCCCGTGAGCTGGACGCGGTCCTGTGCCGCCTCAACGAGGATTACCAGGCGCATCGCGCTGGTGACTTGACCCTACTCGCCCCCGAGGTCTGTTGCGTGCGGCGCGGCGGCTTCTCCGAGTGGATGCGCTCGCGTAGGAAGCTCGGCGGCCAGCACAAGTTGCCGCGCATGGACAACAGCGGCGAGCTGACACGCGAGATCGCCCGCTGGCTGGATCAGCACGACTTCCTCGTCGCTCCAGGGGAGGGAGATCGAGGACGAACCGGGCCGGAAAAAGGGGTTCAATCCATGAGCGGGGCGGTCGATAGTTAACTCATGCGCGCGGCCGCCACTTTTCTGCTGCCTGCGCGGGGTTGGGCTGTCGGGAGGGCTGAGCGAATGGCGGGCGCTGCTTGTCGACTGGCATGGGTTCCCTGTGCGGCGGTCCTTGCCCTGTCTCTGCCGGCTTGCGTCCCTTCGCAGTTTGTGCCGTTTCGCTCGCAGACCGACGAGTCGGTCCCCGCTCCGCCACACCCCGCAGTCCTGCCGAGCGGTGAGCGTCAACCCTCTGCTGCTCCTCAACAGGGTGCTAACGTTCTCCGCGTGCCGACCCCGGAGGCACTCGAGGAGCGAACGCCAGGCTTCTGGGATCGGTTGGGCGTCGACGTGGACCTGGCCCGAGACGATTTCCGCCAATTCTACTCGCCCACGGTCCTCGGCGAACTGGGGCTGGGCATCGGCGCTGCCGCGCCGCTGGCGAATACGTCCGCCGACCGGACGATCCGTCGCTGGTATCAAGAGCGGATCAAGCGCGAATGGCTGAATCCGGTGTCGACGGTCGCGTCGATTGGCGGTCAGGCGTGGATGGCCTGGCCGCTGTGGATGGAGTTCAGGGCCCTGCAGGGCAAGGCCGGCGAGGACTACTACCTCGACGGGGGGCTGTACGAGTGGGGCAACCGTTCGCTGCGAGCAGTGGCGACCGGCTATCCGCCGGTGCTGGCCCTGTACGGGTTGCTCGGCGCCTCGCGGCCCAGCGCCAATGACTCGCGCTGGCACCCTTTCCAGGACTTCCACGGTGTCAGCGGTCACACCTTCCTCGGAGCGGTCCCGTTCCTAACGGCGGCGCAGATGATTGAGGAGCCGATGTACAAGGTCCCGCTCGTCCTTGGTTCTTTCCTGACGGGATGGTCGCGCATCCACGACGACCGGCATTATTTCTCGCAAGTGGCGCTGGGCTGGTGGATCGCGTACCTGTCGGTGTCCTCGGTCGACCGGACGCAGGAAGAGCGGGCCGTCACGCTCACGCCGTTCACTGCGGACGGCCCCGGGCTCGGCGTCGAGGTCCGCTACTGACGGTCCGCTGTGTCAACTCCCCCGCGCCGCGGAGAACCGACCGGCAACGACAAGGGGGCTCCACCCGACTTAGAAGTGGTTTCAAAACCCCTGTGGGGCAGGCAGCTTGCCTGCCAGACCAAGGCAGGCAAGCTGCCTGCCCCACGTTTTGAAACCGCTTCTTATCTGACCCTCACGGATTACCCACGCGGTATCGTAGGTCTGTGTTCGCTCCGAACGGCTCCTGTCCTCAGAGAACCGTTGCGGAAGGCCGACCTCCCTCGCCGAAACACGCTATGACAGGCGAAACCATCAGCACCCCCCGAACTATCAATAATTGCCCTGTAGGGATGCACGGAAGGAGACGACGCGTATGAAACGGATTCTTGTGGGGGTGACACTCCTACTTGCCGGAGAACAATCCTTCGCCCAGGCCCCGTCCCCGAGGGGGACGGGCCCGGTTCCGGCACCCACCTCGCCGGACGTCTGGGGCGTCTACGGTCCTGCGGCAGGCGAGGGGGCCCCGGCCCCCTGCGCCGGGGGTTCGTGTGGGGACGAGTTGTCTGGGTGCAAGGAAGGGGATGGGTACGACGGCCGGGTCTGGGCGCGAGCGGAATACCTGCTGTGGTGGATCAAGGACGGCCACGCGCCGCCCCTGGTGACGACCGGATCACCCGCCGACGTCCCGACAGGTGCCTTTGGCCAGAGGAACACTCGAATCCTGGACGACGGCAGCGACCTGACGCGGGGGACATATTTGGGAGGCCGGTTCACCCTCGGGCTGTGGCTGAACGAATGCCAGACGCTTGGGGTCGAGGCGGGCTACTTCTTCCTCGGCTCGCGCAGCAATCATTTCGGCGTCGGCTCGACGGGGACCTCGGTGATCGCCCGTCCGTTCTTCAACCTGGCCACCGGGGCCGAAGACGCGGAGGTCGTGGCCTTCCCGGGGCTGGCGGCCGGACGTATCGACGTGTCCTCCTCCAGCGGGCTTCAAGGGGCGGAAGCAAACGCTGTTTACTCGGCCCTCCGCGGCTGCACCTGGCGCGTCGAATTGCTTGGCGGCTTCCGCTACCTGCGGCTGGACGAGGACCTGACCGTGACGGAGAGTTCCCAGGTGTCCCCTGCCAGCAACTTCTTCGCCGGCAATAGTCTGCTGGTGAGTGATCGCTTTGCGACTCGCAGCGAATTCTACGGCGGGCAACTCGGGGCCCGCGCCGAATTTCGGCGCGACCGGTTGACCCTCGAAGCGGTTGGGAAAGTGGCCCTCGGGTCGACCGACGAGTCGGTCACCGTCGAGGGCTCGACGCGCATCACCCCTCCCGGAGGAGCCACCACGGTGGCTCCGGGCGGTCTGCTCGCCCTGCCCAGCAACAGCGGGAGCCGCAACCGCCACGCGTTTGCCTGCGTGCCTGAAGTCGGCGTCAACGTCGGCTACCAGGTCACGGACCACGTGCGCGCCTCGGTGGGCTACACGTTCCTGTACTGGAGCCGGGTCGTCCGCCCCGGTGAGGAGGTCGACCTGCGGCTGAACGCCACACAGGTCCCCACCAACGTGAACACGTTCGGGCAGCGCATCGGCCCCGCCCTCCCGCCTCCTACCATTCGCGACACCGACTTCTGGGCCCAGGGAATCAACCTCGGGTTGGAACTGCGCTTCTGAAAACGTCGAACGTCGAACGTCGAACACCCAACGTCCAACGTCCAACGCCAGCGGTTCGTTGGATGTTGGACGTTCAACGTTCGTCGTTCGTCGTTCTCGTTCGGGGGGCCGGGGACGCGGCCAGCCGAGCGCGAAGGCGGCTGGCCAGCGCGCTCGCCCCGGCGTGCGTCTGGTCGTGGTCGAGGGCCCGCAGAGCGCTGGCCAGGGCGGCAGGGACGTCGTCCCGCGCCAGATGAACCAGCGCCAGGTTGTAGTGAACCGAGGCGGGAGGGGCGCCGTCCTCCAGGGCCTTCAGGT
>JACOUH010000087.1 GCA_016177925.1 Planctomycetota bacterium
TCGTAGCACAGGCGTCTCGCCTGTGCGCTGTCGCGGTTCGGCACAGGCGAGACGCCTGTGCTACGGCCGGCGGTTTGCATTTGCTCGTAGCACAGGCGTCTCGCCTGTGCGCTGTCGCGGTTCGGCACAGGCGAGACGCCTGTGCTACGGCCGACTGCAAAACGTCCTAAATCGTTGCACTTGCCGACTGTTTTTCCTCACACGCCAACTCGAGAGGAAACATCGGGCGCGGGCGGCGGCGATACGGTAGCTGGGCGAAGTCGTGCGTGTGGATGGCCTGGGCGTTGACGTTGTAAATCGAGCCGGCGATGCGCTCGAAGCCTGAGCGGAAGTGGGCGGCCGACTTCAGAGCGATATAGCGCAGGGCGGCACAGTCGATGCCGAGAGAGCGGGCAAACGCCTGGTCCAGGGGCTGCATGCGGGCGCTGACGGCCACCACGTTGACTCCCGCGTGCCGCAGCCAGGCCGACGGTCCCAGGTCTCCCGTCAGTCCAGCGTACATCGGGCCATCGTAGGGGAAACGCCCGTCCGAGAGGGCCACCACCTCGACCTCCAACTCGACCGGCGGTCCCTGGATGGGATCGGACTTGCCGCCGAGCTTCACGGCGATCCGGCTGCCGACTCCCGCTGCATGCGCCTGCTGCACGGACTGCGGATCGACGAGGTAGAGGAGAAGGGCATCCTGCATCTTCAACTCGAGGAAGGTCCGCAGCACCTCGGTGGAGTCGCCGGGGGCCCCGCCGCCGGTGTTGTCGGCCTGGTCGGCCAGCAGGATCGGGTAGCGGCCCGCGCGCTCGCCCAGGGCCAGCGCCTCGCGCACTGACAACGGCGGCCGATACCACCGCTCGCGTCGAGCCCAGACCCAGTCCCCGATCTCGTCCGCCGTCGTCCGCGCCAGCTTCTCGTCCCGGTCGGCGACGACGATCACCGAGGCGCCCATGTGCGGGACGTCTGCCCACTGGAAGCCGGTCGCCAGCGTGATGGAGAGAATGCCCGGCCGGGCTTCGGCCTCGTGGATCAGGCGAAAGGCCTCGTTGATGGGAGGATGAGCGGTCACCTGGCAGGCGGCACTCCAGAACAGCGGCAGCGGATGCAGGGCCATCACCGGACGGATCTCGCCGCGGAGGACGCGCACGATCAGGTCGGCCGCCTCACGTCCCCGCTCGGCCATATCGACGTGAGGATAGGTGTCGAAGCCGACGGCCGCCGTCGCCGCATCGACCCGCTTCTGGGTGTGGTTGCTGTGCAGATCGAAGGTAACGACGAGGGGGCAGTTCGCCCCCACGATTCGCCGCACCGCCTCGATGAAGTCGCCGTCGCCGTCGTCGATCCCCTCGACCACCATGGCGCCGTGCAGATCGAGCAGAATCCCGTCGACGGGGCCCTCCTTCCTTGCCTGGATCAGGCGGTCGAGAAACTCGTCCTTCAGCGCCGTGTAGTCGGCCTGCGGAATCAGTCCGCCGGGATGGGCGAAGGTCCATAGCAGTGGCGCCAGCTCGAAGCCCTGCTTGCTGGCGCCGTCGATGAAGCCCCCCGTGCAGGTGTTGGTGCCCCGGAAGTGTTCGACGATGGTCCCGCCCCGGAACAGGCCCAGCCCCGTCTCGAAGTCGCGCAGGGTGGTTGGCGTGCGGGCGAAGGTGCTGGTCTCGTGGGAGATGCCGCCGGTTGCGATCCGCATGACCCCTCCTGTCAATCCTGGCCGGCACGGTTTTGAAGAGGAGCGACGGCCGTGAAGCTCCACAGAGGGGCGGTGCGCTTGCCCAAGGTGCCGGCGTCCTGGGGCTTGGTGGTGAAGCGCGACGCGACGGGCGAACCCCAACGGTGTAGGCGCAACCCGCACCGCACTCAAGCGATCAAGCGTACACGAGGGTTCAGATGAAGAGCTGGCAGAAAAAGCGGGCGCTCAGAAGATGACCTGCAGCCGGCTCAGCAGCGAATCCTGGTGACGGAGCAGCCCGCCCGGGCCCGGCCCCAGACGCACCGGGTCGTCGAACCAGGCGTGTTCCCAGTTGAACTGCATGCGCACCCAGGCGTTGAGATACCAGTTGAAGCCCAGCGTCAACTCGGTCGCCCCGTTGGAGTAGCGCGTCGGATCGGCCAGGTTGAGGAAGGTCGTCCGTCCCGGCGGCAGCGGCTCGAAGACCTCATCGCTGATCGTCAGCCGCGACGTCCGCGCCACCAGCTCCCAGGCACCGGGGCACGTCAGCGGGTGGCAGGGGTCGAACGGCCGCAGCGGCATGATCGCCTGGCTGTAGGTCGTCCGCTCCTCGCCGGTCAGCAGCAGGGTGGACAGAACGTAGAAGCCCCGGAACGGCACGTCCAGAACGAACTGCGAGCCCGCGCCGGAGAAGGTCGGCCGCAACCGCTGCTCCTGGTAGAAGTATTGCGCGGCGAAGCCCAGCCCCTTGTAGAAGTAGACCAGCTCGGGGCTGAGTCGGCGGCGGAGCCCGTCGGCCCGCACGGTCGAGTTGAACTGGAACCAGGGCACCGTCCCCGGCGTCCGCAGCGTCGTCGGGCTGACCGGCTCCTGCTCGATGCCGATCGTGCCGGCAACGCCGAGCTGGAGCCCACGCACCACCGGCCAGAATTCGGGATCGTTCAGCGGGCGGACGGCGAGCCGAGCGTTCAGGTCCTTGCGCTTCTCGGAGTCGAAGTCGGCGTTGATCTCGCCGTTGGAGACGGAGAGCGCGTAGTCCAGCCGGTCGCCGAAGAGTTTCTGGCCGTGGACCATCACGCCCTCGTCGCGGGCCGGGACGAGTTGATCGATCATCGACCGCTCTAAGGTGGGCACAAAGCGGTCCTGGATGAGCTGCTCGTAACTGAATGGCTGCTTGAACTTGCCGATCTCGAATTGGAAGGCATCCCAGTAGTGGACGTTGAGGTAGGCATCCTGGATGCGCGTCTGGGCGGGGCCGCCCGGCGTCTGAGCATTGCTGAAGTCGGGCAGCAGGCGGAACTCGTAGGCATTGAAGACGGTCGCCTCGATACCCAGGCGGGCACGACGCACCAGGAAGGTGTCGATGTCGGTGCGGTCGTCGCCGTCGAGGAAGGCGCGGTAGTCGCCCTGGATCTGGCCGGTCAGGCGGAGGTTGAACTTGTTGTCCGAGGAGCGCAGGTAGAAGCCGCGTTTGTCGTCCCAGCCGGCCAGGGGCGAGCCCCGCCCGCGCTCGCTCCCTCCGGAAGAGGACCGCTCCCCCGCCTGACCGCCTGTCGCCGAGCCACCGGGGGCGGGCGACGTCCCGATCCCATCCGCGTTGCCGCCCTCCTCTCTGGGTGCGTCGGGCTGGGGCTCCGCCGGCTGGCTTGTCGGCGTCGCTTGCAACGGCGGCGGGAGTGGCTCTGGATGGGGACGCTGGGCTCGCTCCGCCTCCAAGCGGCGGACAGTTTCCTCAAGTTGCTGAATCCGCTTCACCAGGTCAGGGATGGACGGCTGAGCGGGCGTCGCCTGCGCCACCGCAACAGACGGCAGAAGCAGCAGAATCCCCGAGAAGAGCGCAAACGGAACACGGGGGACGTGGAAATGGATCGTCGGCATGTCGGCCCCATCCTTGGGTCTTGCGGAGCCGCACGACGCGAGTACCTGCACCGTCCCTGGCGCAACACCGTGCGAGCGCGCTCCGATCAGCTCCCTCTCCTTATCGTCAGCGCGGCCGGCGGCTGCGGAGCCCGAGGGGAACGCCTTCTTTACTCCGTGGAGTCGGCGATTCGGCCGGGGCGATAATGACGGAAGAAAGGTCAAGCCCGGACCGGAAGGCGGGGATCATTTGCTGGCGATGTCGATCAGGAGTTGGCGGGCGAGACGGTAGGCGGCCTTGAGCGTGTTGACGCGCACCTCCATCTGCCCCTCGTTGAAGTGACGGCCCGGCTCCCCCTTCGGCAGCCCGGCGATTTCCAGGGTCAGTGGCAGCAGCCGCAGGAACTCGGTCACCTTCTGCTGCTGGCGATCGATCCCCTCGTTGCCCGTGCTCATGACGTATCCTCTCGGTCAGCAGTGTCGGCCGGAAGCGGACTTCGCAAAGATGACGGCCGGGATGTGGCAGCTCGAGCGATGAGGTTCAGCTTACCCCGGCTGTGCGCGCCTCGCAAGCCCTCACTGTGCGAGCGGGGGGCGTGAGCCCCCTGATAACTTTAATCAGGGGGCTCACGCCCGGTCGCGGCACCAGCGGCTCGATGCGGACGTCGTCGAAGTCGACTTTCCCCAGGCCCGTCAGTGCCAGCGTCACATGGATGCTGCCCGAGGCAGGAACACGCCGATAGAGTGTAAACTTCTTCCACTTCTGCACCGGCCCCAGCAGACGCACCGCCAGCGGCTCGCCGCCGGCGCTGTCGTACAGCAGGGCGCCATCGGCCGACGCGGTGATTGCGTCCGGGATACGCACCCAGCCGCTGACCCGCACCAACGTCCCCGCCGGCAGGCGTACTGCCGCGCTGTGTACCGCCAGGAAGGTGCGCTCCAGCGCCACCGGCGCCTGCTTCGGCTCGTTTGGCTTGATCTCTAACCGAAGGACCTGCTTGCCCTCGTGCGCCAACTCGGGGATGCGGCGAGCGGACAAGGTCACGTCGTCCAGCGGCGGCTCGTCCGAAACCTGCCAGCCGCGCCAGCCCTGCACCGGCGGCAACTCGAAGTCGCCGTCCGGCAGGACGTTGGCTGCCGCTCGTGAGCGCGTCAGCTCGTCGCGGAAGCGCCAGTGTCGCGGCAGCGTGTAGAAGCTCACCGCGTACGGGCTGGCGACTGGGGTGTCCAGTTCCTTGGTCGCCTCCTCCCACTGGGCCCGCATCAGGATGCGCAGCGGTCGCACGGCCCGCTGGGCCTCGGCATAGGCCTCGACCATGTTGCCGTTGCGGCGGTGGTTGGCGCTCAGCTGAATGCGGCGCCGGGCGTCCTCGAGCAGCGCCCCGCCGTCGGGCAGGCGCTGGTTTTCTTCCTCGAGGTCCCCCTCCACCTTCGCCACCTTGGCATACTCCTCCTCGGCGAGGTCGAGGGCCCACTGGGCGGCGAGGCGCCCGAGGGTGCGGGTCTGATCCTGGAAGCGCACCACCAGCCCGGTCGGGCTCAGGTCGCCGGTGAAGACAACCGCGGCGGTCAGGCCGAACTCGGGGATGGTGATCTTCGTCCCGCCGACGACGCGCTCGCTGCGCAAGGTGCGGACCTCGCCGGGCGAGACCAGCCAGGGCTGCGTGCCCGACGGGACCTGCGGCACGACGATGCTGAGGTTGCCCGCGGCCGCCTGGCCGGGGACGAACTGCGAACCCTTGCCGACCCACACGGGCAGACAGAGCACACCGTAGTCAGTGCGCATGACCGCCGCCTTGACGTCCGGCGACGACGTGTTGACCCACAGGGGCGTGCGGGCGCTGACCAGCAGCGGCTCGAGCATCTGCAGCTCGAGGTTGAGCAGCGCCATTTGCAGCAAACGGTCGCGGCCGGCGTGACTGTCGGCGAGGAAGCGGTCGGACCAGAAGCCCAGGCCGCGGTAGCCCGCCGTCAGGGCCGTGTAGGTCAAGAGGCGGATTTGCTCCGGCTGCGGGCCGACCGGCTCGCTGAAGCCAAGACCGGCCGGCTTCTCATAGGCCAGGGCGGTGAACCAGTCGGGCAAGTGCGTCTGTACCCAGGTCCAGCAGAAGGTGCCGCCCTGGGCACTCTGGGCCAGGGTACGCCGCGACGCCAGCCACTCGCGATATTGCGTCAGTTCAAGGCTCGTCATCAGCGGATAGCGGTGGATGCCGAGCAGGACCTGATCGATGCCGCTGGAGTAACTGCGGAAGCCGTCCCAGAGGTCGGCCGCTAGCGGCCGCGACGGATCGACGGTGCGGACCGCCGAGGCCGTGCGTGTCACCGAGACGTACTGCTCCGTCGCCAGGCCGCCGCCCAGGTCCCAGCACAGGACGGCGTCCTGCAGCAGAAACGGGGCCATGCGACGGCCGACGAGCTGGTTGGAGGTCAGCTGCCCCGGTGCCTGGCCCCGCGCCACCGGCGGGCGAGCCGGCCCACTGGCCGCCAGCATGGGCACCAGCCAAAAGCCAAGATTGACCGCCTGGTCGACGGTTTCCGGATCAGCGCCTTCCTCGACCCAGATCGTATTGAATCCGGCATCGCGCAGCGTCTTCAGCGGGGTACCGCTGTGGCGGATGCCGCGCAGGAAGAAGTTGTGCCCGCCGACAACCAGTTTCTCGCCCTGGACCTTCACTTCCGCAGCGTGGCGAGCCGGCGTCGCCAAGGGCCCCTCGCGGCCGGCGGGGCTCCCGGGAGCGGCGGGCTGGGGGCACCCGCGCAGCGGGTCCGCCGCCGGTGCGCCGCCTTGACTCTTTTTCGGCTCCAGAATGGGGCCCACTTCGAGGTCGTCGACCCAGACGCGCGTCAGCCCCGGCCCGCCGTAGACGTTGAGCAACACGAGGTCGACGTAGGCGTCGGCGATGGTCACGTCGCGACGCAGTTCGGCGCGAAGCAGCTGCTGCTGTTCGCGCGTCAGGCGGACAGGCTGGCGCAGCTCGAGGTGCTGCCAGCGGCCCGTGGTTTGGTAGGTGTCGCCGCGGAGCAGGGTGGTCAGCGGCCGGTCGGCATTGCGGGGGTCGCGCTCGTGCGGCAGGACAAGGCGGGCCACCAGCTGCACGCCGGGACGGTTCGCCTTGACCCACAGGCCGGTGAGCAATTCCTCGCCGACGGGGGCGCGGCCGACCGGATAGGTGTAGTAGACGTAGCTGCCCTGCTGGGCCTGCACCTCGATGTACTCCGAGCGGTGTCCCTCGTGGGCGGTCTCCTCGGTCAGACGATGGCCCGTCTCCTTGTACGACGCATCGGCGGCGCCAGGTGTCCAGAGCGGCTCGCGGCCCTCGAAACCCTGCTGAAGGAAGGACATCTCCTGGGCGGGGAGCAAGAGCGGCAGCGACAGGAGGGTGGGCAGGCAGACGGCTAGACCGGCGCGCCAGCGCCAGTTCCCACGACCCGCTGGCGCGGCTGCCCCGCCCGATGCCCTGGTCTTAGTCATAGAGACTCCTTACGAGTGGTCCTGACCCGGCGGCGAGCGCACGGTTCCGGGCGCAGGGGGCGGATATGTAGCAGAGCGGCCGGGATCGCGGAAGAGCAACTTTCAGGTCCCCTCGGAGATGAGGGGGGAAGCCATGCCCACGCCCACAACGGTTCGGGGAATCCCCTTTACGTCTGACAGGCGTGGGCATGGCACGCGCGGCAGGAAGAGCCTCTCCATACATCCACTCGTTGACGAGGCGATTCAGGCGCGTGCCATGCCCACGCCCTTCCATCGCAAGGCGGACTGTCCCAACCGTTGCTGGGCGTGGGCATGCTCCCCGCGCCGAGAGTCTTCCACCCCGAATGCGTGCCATGCCCACGCCCTTCCATCGCAAGGCGGACTGTCCCAACCGTTGCTGGGCGTGGGCATGTCTTTCTCCGGCTTTCGATTCTTCCCCGTCAACTCCCGCGCGGGTCGGGGGGCAGCGAGTGCCTGTCGAGCGGCAGCGGCGACGTACCGAGCCCGAGGTAGTCGGCGGCGCTGGACCACGGCCAGTCTTCCGGCTTCGCGCACAGGCCGCGCCGGACGGGGTTGGCGTGGATGTAGTCGATTTCCTGCCAGATGACCGCCGGCTCCCATAGATTGCGGTCGAAGCCGCCGCCGCGCTGCCAGAAGCGCACCACCGGCTTCTTTCCTTGGCGGTCGGTCATCTGCGGGAGAAACTCCGGGGCGAAGCGGCGCACGTAGGCCGCGGCCTTCTGCGTGACTGGCCACTTCAGACTGCTGAGGATTCGACTGATGTGGTAGGGGAATCGGCGCGGCCAGAGCAGCAGGTGGACGTGCTCGGGCATCAGCACGTAGGCCCACAGGTCAAAGGCGTGCTTCTCCTTCGCCTCGCGAAGCGCATCGATGAACCACTTACAAGACCGTTCCCGCGCGAGGAATTTCCGCCGCTGAAAACAGGAGAACGTCAGGACATGCGCGTGGCCGGGTCCGTCGTAACGCTTGCACCGTTTGCGGTACGGGCCGGGTGGCGTGGTTGACGACATCGAGATCCTCCCAGCCTGGATGCATCAGCACGGGGTCGCCTGCCCCCCAGGACATTACCCGGGTCGGGCCATTACAGCAAAGAGACAGGAAATAGTGATTTACCTTACCGCGCAACAGTCGGCCCCGGGCGCATGCGCCCGGGGCCGGAGGGAGGCGTACGACGGGGGATGACTACTCGACCGTAAGGCCGGCCAGGTAGTCCTCGTACTCCTGCGACTGCTTCTTCTCCGCGTCCTGCGTCTGCTCGATCTGCGCCTGTAGTTTCTCGGATGGTACTATACCCAGGGGGGCCGATTGGTCTCAGTAACAAGGTTGTAACAACCGGCAGGAGGTTTTGTCCCGGGCTACCGGGGGCTCGATCATGACCGAGAGTCAATGGCGGGAATGCGGCGACCTGCGGGCGTTCCCGGCGCCGGTCTGGGAGCGCGCGACCGACCGTCAGGTGCAGCTGTTCGCCGTCGCCTGCTGCCGGCGCATCGGGCACCTGCTTGACGAGCGCAGCCGCAACACGGTCGAGGCGGCCGAACGCTTCGCCGACGGCAAGGCCACGGGGGAGGAGTTGTACGACGCTCGTGACGCCGCCCGAGAGGCCCTCGACGTCGGCTACCGCACCCTGGCCCCGGGACTCCGCAAGCACGTCCACACGGCGCACTTGCGGGCAGTCTGGGACACTGCCGCCCTGTGCCTCGCCGCGGCGCAGCGCGAGGGAGACGGCCGAGTCGAGTTCAATCGCCGTGACCTCCTGAGTATCGCCCTCTGTGCCGGCACCGCAATCGCTCACGCTGCATCCCTGTCGCGACAGAAGCAGATTCCGGAGCGCGCCTGGGAGCGGCTTGTCCGGGCCGAAACAGCGGTCCAGGCGACCCTCCTTCGTGACGTGTTCGGCAATCCGTTCCGGAACACGGCAGCCGATCCTGCGTGTCTGGCGTGGAGCGACGGCACGGCCGTCAAGATGGCGCGAGCGATTTACGAGGGCCGGGACTTCGGCGACGTTCCTCTGCTGGGCGACGCTCTCGAGGAGGGCGGCTGCGCCAATGACGAGATCCTGTCACACTGCCGCGGTCCAGGGCTGCACACGCGCGGTTGCTGGGTCCTCGACTTGCTGCTCGGGGCGCCCCCGTAGCCGCATTCGCCAGAATGTGGGTCCGCGATGCTCGCATTCTGGTCAATGCGGCTACGGCTCTTGTTTCTTCGACCCCTGCCGCCTTGTGCGGCAGGGGTCGAAGACAACGAATAAACTTCTATTCCCGGCGTTTTCCTTCTTCCGGCAGTTGCTTGATCCAGGACCGGACCAGCTGGACCGCTTTCTCGTCGACCACCGACGAGGCGACGTGTGGCATCCGTCCTAAGCCCAGCTTGTTCATGCGGTAGGCGATCAGCGAGCGCTCCGGGTGTCCCGGCGACAGCACCCGCGCGTCGGTGATCTCGAAGGCGCCGTGTGCCGCTCGCGTGCCGACAATGCCCAGTTCATTCAGAGGCATCGTCGCCAGCAGCTGGAACTCGGCGTTGCCTCCTCCCCACTTCATGTGACAGTGCGCGCAGTTGGCGTGCAGGTAGGACCGGGCCCGCTTGTCGAGGTCGACGCGCTCGTCGTCGGGATCGTACAGCCGCGGCAACTTCTCCGGCGGCTTCGGCAACGGCTTCGTGAAGATGCCGAGGTGCTCCAGCGTCGCCAGCTGGTTGGCGACCACCCCGCCATAGTCGTGGTCCTTGTTCATCTGCAACGTGTTGACACCCAGGGCGAACTTCGCCGGCATGGTGTGGCAGAGCGTACACTCGGCCCGGCTGGGGAAGTGATACGTCTGTTTGCGCTCTCCGCCGGGCGCTTTCGCGTCCTTGATCGTGAAGGTGCGGTCGAGCCCCTTGGCGTCGAGCAGTTCGGCCTCGGTCTGCTCGTCGTTCCAGACGTAGGTGTAGCCGTGCCAGTACTGGTCGCCGACCTCCTCCGTCCCGCTCAGTTGCTCGAAGTGGAGAATTCGCGTCTCCAATCTACGCCGACTCTTCGGGTTGCCGTTCTCCATGTCCAAGAAGAAGGTCTTTACCACGACGGTTCCGTCCGGGAAGCGCCAGCCTGGCGGGGCGCCGGGGGCCGGCTGCGGGTACGTTACCGTCTCGAACTCGATCTTCGACGTGCCGGGGAGGGCAAGGAACCGCTCCTTGTGAGCACCGTCGGACCAGAGCTGCGCGTTCACCGAGTAGGGAATCAATCCCGGGGCCGGTTTGTGGTCCTTGACGGAGGCGAAGAGTCCTGTTTCGCTCAACTTGCGCGGGAAGTTGTTGACGACGGTCGTCTTGGGCGCCGGCACGAGGCGGTGGACCTGCCCGCCCATCCAGTCGAGGAAATACAGTTCGCCCGCGTTGTCCTCGCCCCAGCTGACAATGCGACGGGACGTGGTGACCAATTCCTGATGCCAGGTGACCTTTTTGCCGTCGTGGCGAAGGGCCCAGATCCGGCCGGTGTCGAAGTCACCGTAGATGTAGGCGCCGACGAGGTCTTTAAGACGCTTGCCGTGATAGACGTAGCCGCCGGTCAGCGAGCGGAAGTCCGAGTGCGGGTGCTCGACGATCGGCTTCAGGATCGGCGTCGGGCCGCGCTTCCGTTCGGGCCGGAACGGGTGCGTCCCCTCCATGACGCTCCAGCCGTAATTGCCGCCCTTCTCCACCTTGATGACCGACTCCCACAGGTCCTGGCCAACCTCGCCGACCCACAGATCGCCGGTCTTGCGGTCGAAGCTGTACCGCCACGGCTGGCGCAGGCCATACGCCCACACCTCGGGCCGCGCTCCCTTCATGCCGACAAAGGGATTGTCCTTGGGGATGCCGTAGTTCTTGCCCGGGTCGGGATTGTCCACGTCGATGCGCAGCATGGAGGCGAGCAGGTCGCCGGGGTTCTGGCCGGTGTGCAACTCGTCGGCGATGCCGCTGCCGTCGCCCGTGCCAATGTACAGGAAGCCGTCGAGGCCGAACTTGAGACAACCGCCGTTATGGCCGCCGGACGGCCAGGTCAGGATGATTTTCTCCGACGCCGGGTCGGCCCGTGGCGGATCGCCCGTGACCTTGAACCGCGATAGCCGTGTGCCCTCCGGTTCGTCCTTTTTCGGATCGAGGATGTAGGTGACAAACAGGTAGCCATTCTTCGCGAACTGCGGGTGCAAGGTGATGGCGTAAACGGTCTTCTTCAGGTCAAGGAGCAGGTCGGCCTTGTCGGCGCGACGGTCGTTGGGGAAGGAGTAAATGCGACCCGGTCGCTCGGCAACGAACAGGCGGTCGCTACCGGCGGCCCGGGCCATGTCGAGCGGCTCGAAGAACTTCAGCTTCGGAAAGGCGACCTCGGAGCGGTAGGGCGCCGGCGGTTCGGGCGAGCCCTTGACGCGCGAGGTCGTCCACGGCACGCGTTTGTCGATGCCGAAGGCCCGCCGTTGCGGCTCGTCTTTTTTCGATTCACCCGCTCGCAGGCTCACACACAGCGCGGCCACGGCGCCGCCCAGCACTATCAGCAGCACGGCAACAGTTCGCATGAAAGTATCTCCCCGACAGGGTGTTGCGCAGGTTCCTCACTCAGACCATCACTGTATCGCGTGTCTGCGGAAAGGGAAGCAAGAAGTCCCCACGACGCTCGGGAAGCGATTTTTTGAGCGGGGATACGTCGTGCGGAGAGGTGGAAGCGAATCGAGGTGACGGGCTTGGGAAAGGGCATGTTCTGCCGCTGGCGGCTTCGCATCCTCCGCGAAGCCGCAAGCGGCAAAATCGATCCTTAGCGGATGCGCGTCGAGGGCGTGCGGCCGCTCGGCACCTTCTGACTGGGCGTCTGCCCCGGCAATGGCGTGTACTGGAACGGCGGCACCGTCACCCCCGGCTTCGCGTCCGGGCTGTTCGATGCCTGCACCACACCCTCGTCGGGCAAGAACTCGACGTAGTTCCGTGGCGGGACCGTCGCCGGCCGGCCACCGACCAGGTCCTTGTTCTCCGGAATACGGACCACGCGAAACGTCCCCAGTCCGGGCACCGCCACCTCACGGCCCGCCGCAATCTGACGGGCGACCGCCGGCCCCAAGGCGTTCAGCACCTTGGCGACGTCCGCCTCGTCGACCTCTGCCCGTTTTGCGATGTCCTTTGGCAGGGGGTCGAGGACGACCGGCCGCTGCGAACGAGCCGGCCCTGTCCAGCTCAAAGTCAGAACGATCGCCCCCGCCAGGGCCGCTAGCCCCCCGTGTGCCTTGCGCATGATGCCTCCCTTTCCGTGTCGGTACATCCTTCCCACTTGCTCCCGTAGGACGGATTTCCAATCCGTCCGTGTTTCATGGACGGATTGGAAATCCGTCCTACGGGGGCTCAGCAGGGTCAATCTACCACAGTATACCTCACGGTGGCGGGACGGGCGTCTCGGGAAGCTCGGCCGGGCATTCGACGTGCTTGTGCCAGTTCGTGTCGTCCCGCTCAGGAAAGTCGCTCCGGTAGTGCGTGCCGCGCGATTCGGTCCGCTGCAGCGCCGACCAGATCATCAGCCGGGCGATCGTCAGCAGGTTCTGCAGTTCCCAGCCGGCGCGCGTGTCGAATTCGCGGCCCAGGGCGTAGCGGCCCCAGAAGCTGACCGTTCGCTCCGCCTCCACCAGGCCGGCGCGATCGCGGACGATAGGCGGGACGACGAAGCGGTCGGGCAGGGCCTCCGCACAGGCGGCGGCGCCGCGACCGCACGAGGCTCCGTAGACGAGGCCTTCCAGCAGGCTGTTCGACGCCAGCCGGTTCGCCCCGTGCAGTCCGCTCGACGTCACCTCGCCGGCGGCCCACAACCCCGGCAGGCTGGTGCGCCCCTCCGCGTCGACCATGACGCCGCCGACCATGTAGTGCGCCCCCGGCCGCACCGGGATCGAGTCGCGCGTGATGTCCAGCCCGAAGCCGCGACAGACCTTGGCGATACCGGGAAAGCGCTGCATCACCCGCTCCGCCGGCAAGTGCGACAGGTCGAGGTAGACGCTCGGGTGCTGCGTCCGGTCCATGCAGCGGACGATCGCCCGCGCCACCACGTCGCGCGGCGACAGCTCCGGCGGACGCCGCGCCGTCGCGTCGCCCTGCACGAAGCGCCGACCCTCCTCCTCGGTGGCGGCACACAGCGCCCGATACTCCTCGGGTAGGTCTTGAAACATGAAGCGGTTACCGTGCTTGTCGCGCAGGTATGCCCCCTCGCCGCGGACCGCCTCGCTGATCAGGTGACGGGCCGAGCCAGCCAGGTACAGGACCGTCGGGTGAAACTGCATAAATTCCATGTCGTGCAACCGCGCGCCCGCCCGGTAGGCGGCGGCGATGCCGTCGCCGGTGGCGACCGGCGGGTTGGTCGTCTCGCGGAAGACCAGGCCGGCTCCCCCCGACGCCAGGATCGTCTGCTTGGCCCACACCGAGAGCTGACCGCGCCGGGGCCGGTTGATCAGCGCCCCGACGCAGCGGTCCTCGTGTGTCAGCAGGTCGATCGTGAAACGGCGATCCCAGAGGGTGATGTTCGGCTGCTTGCTCGCATAGTCGATCAGGGCGCGCATGACCTCGGCGCCCGTGGCGTCGCCGAGAGCGTGGACGATGCGGCGATGACTGTGGCCACCCTCGCGCGTCAGGGCGAGTTGACCGTTTTCCATGTCGAAGCGCGTGCCGAAGCGGATCAGGTCGTTGATCTGCTTGGGCCCCTCGCGGACGACACGGTCGACGACCTCGTGGTTGCACAGGCCAGCGCCGGCGGCCTGGGTGTCCTCGATGTGGTTCTCGAAGCGGTCCTCCGGAGCGAGGACACCGGCGATGCCGCCCTGGGCCCAGGCGCTGTTGCTCTGCTCGAGGCGGCCCTTGGTGACCAGCAGCACACGCAGGTCCGGCGATACCTCGAGGGCGGCCCGGACGCCGGCGATGCCGGCACCGATGACCAGGATGTCGGTGAACAGATGGGGCGTGTCCTTCGGCCCGAACGAGGTGAGAAACCGGCGGGGAAAGGTCATGAGGAAGTGTCCCCTCTTTCTCCCCTCTCCCCTCGGGGGAGAGGGGTTGGGGGTGAGGGG
>JACOUH010000088.1 GCA_016177925.1 Planctomycetota bacterium
ACAGGCGCCGCCGCGGGTAGAGGATCTGTCCCTTGTCGTTGACGGGATAGGCACCGTGTTCGGCAACGAGCACGACGCCATCGACCGCGAGTTTGTCGCCGCCGAGCGTCAGTGCCTCGGCGACGCTCTTGAACAGCGGGACCTTCCAGCGGCGGGCGAGCGGCTGGCCGATGTCGAGGTCGTTCACCTGCTCGATGAACAGCGACGCGACCTTGCACGGCGGCGGGTAGCTCTTGCCGGCAATGCTGTAGCCTTCCATGAAGCGCGTGACGATGTTGTCGGCGTGACTGTAGCGGAAATAGGTGGTGACGATGGCGGCGACCTTCTTCGGTGACGCGGGCGGAGCGACCAGCTGCCCGCGCGCCGACGGCATCAGCAAGGCGGTCGCCGCCAATCCGCCCGTCCCCGTGAGGAAGTCGCGGCGGCTCGGCGCACGCTCGGAGTCGTTCATCGCTGCTTCTCCGTTGACAAATCCCACACCTTGACCGTCCGGTCCCAGCTCCCTGCTGCGAGCGTCTTGCCGTCGGGAGAGATCGCCACACACAGCACCTCGCCGGTGTGCTTTAGGCGAGCCCGCTCGCGCCATGTCGACGTGTCCCACAGCCGGACCTCGCCCGGCTGATTCCAATCGCCGCCCCCCGTCGCCAGGGTCTTGCCGTCCGGGGTGAAAGCGATCGCCCACGTCTCGCCCGAGTGCGACCGAAGCGTGGCGATTGGCCTCACGTTACTTCAGGGCGTAGTAGCCCTGAAGGACTAGCCGCTCGTTGCTCTCCACGGCGCCAAAGTGGCGCAACACGCGGAAGTCGGCGGCTTGCTTCCCTCGGTAGGGCCCCTCCCCTTCGCCGTACGGCGTCCGCAGCAAGATGCTGAGGTCCATCTCCTGCCCTTGCCGATAGTGAAAAGCGATTTCCTGGATCTCGCACCCGAGGAGGATCCGCCAGACCATTATTCTCATATCTACCGATAGCTGCAACGTGTCGGCCTGAAAGAAGGCCTTGGCCTTGTACGGGTCGTCGGACAGGAGACGGAACGGCTCCGGTTTTTCCCGGAAGCGGCGCTCGTACTCGGCCGCAAACGCGTCGAGATCCGCGAGGACGCGGTCGAGCATCCGCTCGGCGTTCGTACCCCAGTATCCAAGCAACCAGCCACTGCCCGTCTCCTCGAGGGCCTTTGTCAGGAGCGTTCGTCTCGCCGGATCGCTCATGCTGCCTCCAAGGGGAATGGCACGAAGCAGGAACTCAGGCTCTCAATCGAATCCCGGAACGTACCCTGGATTTCTTGGACTACCTCCCCCGTCTCTCCGGTCAACTCGCCGCATACCAAGGTGACCGACGTGGCGACCGGGACAAGAAGGGATCGTTCCGCGGGGAGGATCACATAGAGCATGGTGCCGAGGATTTCCGGGATCGCTCCATGCTCCTCCCAGCTGCGTGCGGACTCTTCATCGCGGTAAACGAAGAACTCTCGCCCCGAAGGGCGAGGGAGCCAGGGGCCCGCGTGCGGTGTGAACGGCCCGCTCTCGTCGGCATTTTGGAAGACGTAGCGGGGCCAATGCCGACGGACCACGCGAAAGATCACGTCGGAAATGGGGATGTCGCTTCGCACCGGGCAGATGAGGTCTGTCCCCCCAATCATGAGTAGTCCTCCGATTTCCCGTGGTAGATCTGCCGCGCCTCTTCGACGGGGTAATCCTCGGGGTAGTAAAAGATAAATTCGCCGCGCCCACCGGGCAAAGGGGTCAGGTCCCCCGCATCCGTGAAGGCGAACACGTACTCCAGCTTACTCTTTGGGATTCCCAGTCTCTTTGCCAGGTTCGGAGTTCCCGGCGGGAGCGTCGTGAAGTACGCCCCGACGGGATGGTCGCCTGGCGGTTGGGAAGCTCGAAAACGCCACGGGCAGGAGGCGCGGATGCCATTGTAACCCTTCGTATCGGTGAAGTGGTACATGATCCGCATGTTCCGCCCCCCGACCGAACGCTCCACCCGGTACGATCAACATACACAAAAGCACTGTTCTCTCGCAAGGATGCCGCGGCGGCTCGGCACACGGTCCGCGTCGTTCATCGCTGTTTCTCCGTTGACAAATCCCACACCTTGACCGTCCGGTCCCAGCTCCCCGCCGCGAGCGTCCTGCCGTCGGGAGAGATTGCCACACACAGCACCTCGCCAGTGTGCTTGAGGCGAGCCCGCTCGCGTCCCTGAGCGGCGGCCGTTTGGGGCAGGCACAGGACCAGATCCAGCCTCGATGCAGGTCGGACATGGTCTCCTCTCGAATCGGCGCTTGCGATTGCCCCGATGCCCCGGTTAGCATAACCGCCATGAGACAGAATTCCAGCCGCTGGCCCGTGCTCTTGCTCGCCCTGTTGTCGACCCGCTGCCCAGGGATGCCCACCTGCTCTGCTGGGGGCACCTCTTTCCCTTGCCCTGACGTGACACAGCCAGGCGAGCGGGG
>JACOUH010000089.1 GCA_016177925.1 Planctomycetota bacterium
TGATGCTGCCGACGCGCAACGCCCTGATCCGTGTCGAGCCGACGCCGCGTGGAGTCCACGTCCACTACCGCGACCGCGAGTGGCTCTTCCCTGCCGATGACTGCATCCTGCTGCCGATCGAGAACACCACCGCCGAACTGCTCGCCCGCTACCTCGGCCAGCGCCTGCTCGACGTCTTCGAGCGCGAGTACCGCTTCCGCCCCGACGCCCTCCGCGTCGAGGTCGAGGAGAGCCCCGGACAGTCCGCCACCTTCGAGTGGCGCCGCTCGCCAGGTTCTTACAATCTCCCAGAAGAGCCCTGTCGCCCTCTACCCGAAAGAGGGAGCGCCATGACCGGCAGAATGCTTTCCCACTCTCTTTTGACCGTTATCCTGGCCGGCCTCGTGTCGGCGGGGCCGGCCGTCGCCGACGAGGCGAAGGAAGGTCCCGACGTCTTCAAGCGACTCAAGTATCGCTCGATCGGCCCGGCGGTCGGCGGTCGCGTCTGTCGCGCCTGCGGCGTGCCCGGCAATCCGCGCACTTACTACGCCGCCTGCTCGATGGGCGGCGTCTGGAAGTCCAGCGACGGCGGACACACCTGGAAGCCGATCTTCGACGACCAGCCCGTCTCGTCGTGCGGCTCGATCGCCGTGGCCCCGTCCGACCCCAACGTGATCTACGTCGGCTCCGGCGAGGCCAACATCCGCGGCAACGTCGCCGCCGGCAACGGCATCTACAAGTCCGAGGATGCCGGCAAGACCTGGAAGCACGTCTGGAAGCAGGAAGGCCAGATCGGCACGATGATCGTCCATCCGAAAGACCCGAACATCGCCTACGCCGCGGTCTTCGGTAAGGCGTTCGGGCCCAACGAGGAGCGCGGCGTCTACCGCACCACCGATGGCGGAAAGACCTGGAAGCGCGTCCTCTTCCGCGACAAGGACAGCGGCGCCTCCGACGTCAGCCTCGACCTGAAGGCGCCCAAGGTGCTGTTTGCCGGCATGTGGCAGGCACGACGCACGCCCTGGAGCCTGACCAGTGGCGGGCCCGGCAGCGGTCTGTTCACCTCGCGCGACGGCGGCGACACCTGGACAGAACTCGTCTCGCCGCCGCCGCCCGACTCCGACGATGCCAGCCGTCCGGCGCCGCCCGGCAAGAAATACTGCAAGGGCCTGCCGCGCGGCGAGTGGGGCAAGGTTGGCGTGGCAGTTGCCCCCTCGGATGGCCGCCGCGTCTACGCCATGATCGAGGCCGACAAGGGAGGTCTCTTCCTCAGCGACGATGGCGGCGAGACCTGGAAACACGTCAACGATCACCACGCCCTGCGACAGCGGGCCTGGTACTACTCGACCATCACCGTCGACCCGACCAACCCGGACGTCATCTGGTGTCCGCAGGTGCCGCTCCTGAAGAGCATCGACGCCGGCGACACCTTCCACCGGGCCGGCGACGGCAAGGCGAACCAGACGCACCACGGCGACCATCACGATGTCTGGATCGACCCCAAGGACCCCAAGCGCGTCATCGACAGCAACGACGGCGGCGTCGACATCTCGCTCGACGGCGGCAAAACGTGGTTCGCCCCGCCCCTGCCCATCGCGCAGTTCTACCATATCGACGTCGATAACAGCGCTCCCTACCGGGTGATGGGCAGCATGCAGGACATCGGAACCGGCAGCGGGCCGAGCAATAGCCTGAACATGAGCGGCATCCGCCTGAGCGACTGGTTCGTCATCGGCGGCGGCGAGGCCGGCCATGTGGTCGCCGACCCCAGCGACCCGAACATCGTCTACGCCGGGGAGTACGGCGGCTACCTGTCGCGCTACGACAACCGCACCGGCCAGTCTCGCAATGTCTCCGTCTACCCGTTCAACCCGTCCGGCTTCGCTGCCAAGGACGTCAAGTACCGCTTCCAGTGGACCGCCCCCATTCTCATCTCACCGCACGACTCAAAAGTCGTCTACCATGCCGGCAACGTCCTTTTCCGATCTCCGGATGGCGGAAAGACGTGGGCCGCGATTAGCCACGACCTGACGCGCGACGACAAGAGCAAGCAGGAGTGGTCCGGCGGGCCGATCACCGGCGACAACACGGGTGCCGAGGTCTACTGCACAATCTTCGCCATTGCTGAGTCCCCGGTGCAGAAGGGCCTGCTCTGGGCCGGCAGCGACGATGGCCTCGTCCACGTCACGCGCGACGGGGGCAAGCAGTGGATGAATGTGACCGAGCACGTCAAAGGCATCCCGAAGTGGGCGACGGTCCGCTGCATCGAGCCGTCGCCGATCGAGGCCGGCACGGCGTACCTCGTCGTCGACGCTCACCGCCTCGATGACCCAAAGCCCTACCTGTACAAGACGGTCGACTTCGGCGAGACCTGGACAAGCCTGACGGCCGACCTGCCCAAGGACGTCTTTCTACACGTCGTCCGCGTCGATCCGAAGAAGAAGGGGATGCTTTACCTGGGCACCGAGAAGGGCGTCCGCTACTCGACCGACGACGGCAAGACCTGGCGGGCGCTGAAGCTGAACCTGCCGACGGTGGCGATCAGTGATTTGAAGGTCAAGGGCAACGATCTGGTGCTGGGGACCAACGGTCGCAGCATCTGGGTGCTCGACGACCTGACTCTCATGCGCGAGATGTCGGACGAAGTCACGCGCGAGGACGTCCACCTGTTCCCGGTGCAGCCGGTGATCGGCTGGCGGCTGAGTGAGAAACTGGACACGAAATTCTTCGGCAAGGGCTTCGAGAACCCGCCGCCGGGAGCGATCGTCCATTACTCCCTGAAGCGCGGGACAAAGCGTGAGGTGCTGCTGGAGGTCTTCGACGAGAAGGGCGAGAAGGTGCGGACGCTATCGAGCAAGGAAGAGGACCCGCCGAAACGGGTCGTCCCCGATGAGGGCAATTACGCGAAAGAGCGACCCAAGCCGGTGAAGTTGTCGGCGGAGCCGGGACTGCACCGTGTCGTGTGGGACCTGCGTCACGTGGGCGCCGAGCTGATCAAGAACGCCCGGCTCGATGCCGGCTTGCCTGAGGTGGGGCCGCTCGTCCTGCCGGGCAAGTACACGCTGAAGTTGACCTTCGAGGGCAAGGCGGTCAGCCGCGTGGTCGAGGTGCGGACGGACCTGCGTGTGCATGACCCTGGCGAATCGCTGGTGGAGCAGTTGACGCTGGCCCTGAAGGTCCGCGACGACATCACGCGACTGGCGAAGGTCGTGACGCAACTGCGTTCGCTGCGGCAGCAGATCACGGCGCGCGACGAACTGTTGAAGGAGAACGACGCGGCGGGAACGCTGCTGAAGGAGGACAAGGTGCTGCTCGAGCGCCTCGAAGCGCTGGAGGAGAAGCTGCATAACCCGCGGGCGGAAGTGACCTACGATATCCTGGCGCAGCGCGGCGGGGCCAAGCTCTACTCGCAACTGTCGTGGTTGCTCGAGGCCTTGAAGGAGGGCGACGGGGCGCCGTCGCACGGGGTGCGCGAGCAGTACGCCGAGCAGTCGCGCCTGTTCGCGGAGTACGAGAAGGAATGGGAGCAGCTACTGGGCCGCGAGGTGGCAAAGGTGAATCAGACGGCAAAGAACCTGAGTGTCCCCGGTCTGATCGTGCCGCGAGCCGACGCGCGCCGGAAGTGATATTGCCGGACACGGGGGAGGTTCGCTGTGAGCGAGCAAAGGCTCATTGCAGAGGACGGCGATCGAGGGAAACCTGTCGCAAATGCGGTCGACGGACTTTCGACGGTCCCGTCCGGCGAGGTGCGCGACGGGCCCTCGGCAGAGCCGCCTCGCGACGTACGCGGTGCGGTTACGCTGGTCCCTTCCTGGTGGGCGGTGGTCCTGCGTAACTTTCTGCTCGCCTGGGTGGGGATCGAGGTCGGCGGAGTCGTTGGCGCGAACGCCGGCGCGACCGACCTGAACCTGCGACCGTCCGAGAAGAGACAGGCCTTCGAGTTGCTACTGATTGCAGGGGGCCTGGCGGGTGGACTCGGTTTGCCGTTGGCCGGCGCTCAGCGCTGGCGGCAAGGGCTGTTGATGCTCGTGGGCGGTGCGATCGTGGGGACCGGAACGGCAGCGTTCGTCGGCGCTTTCTGGTGGGAGTGGCCCTGGCCGCCCGGGCTGGCTGTGGGGCTAACCCTGTGGGGTGCTGCCCTGGGCGCCGGGCTTGGGAGGAGCCGGGGGCAAGCGAAGGCCGGCGCCCTGATCGGGCTGCTGTTGTTCGGGGCGGTGTCGTCCGCCGGACTCATGATGGGCCACCCTGACCCGGCTGGGTTGTTCGGGGTGTTGCTCGGCCTACTCGGCAGCACTCTCCTCTGGTGGCGGCGCAGCAACGGACGTCTACTCGCGCGGGTTCGTCTGGGGATCGCCTGTCTGGTTGTCCTCGCTGCTGTGGGCCTCGTCTCCGTCCGCAACAGGTTCTGGCCGGCGACGCTCCGGTGCGGCCCCGCAAGAGGGGATTTCTACAACCCCCGAGGGGCGGTGGACCGCGTGGTCTTCTCACCAGACGGACAACAAGTCCTTGCCTCCCACCACACCGGCCTTGAACTCTGGGACGCGGACACTGGTCGGTTGCTCGCCTCCTTTCCCATGGACAAGGGACACATCGCGGCAGTCGGCTACTCGGCCGACGGCACTCCGCTTTGCGTGACGCTGACGCGCGACTTGGCCCAACAGTGGGACGTGCGAAACGGAGCCCTCCTGCGCGAAGTGCAGATGTTCAAGGTCATCCCGCCTGAGCAAATTGATAACGACGTGTGGCGGCCGAGGGTGGCGCTGGCAGCCGACGGCGGCTCGGCCCTGTACGCCATGCCAGGAGAGAAGTGGCTGCGGGTGCTCGACTTCGTGGCTGGCGGGGAGGTGATCGTTCCTCTGCCCGGGGTTCCGCCAGTGTGGGCCGTGGCCTGGGACGCGGACAGGCGGCTGGCCGTCCTCAGCTGCCGAGACAAAACCATCCGCCTCTGGGACCTGGGGAAGAAGGGGGTTCCCCGCGAGCTTTTCGTGTCACCCGAGCTGGAGGATTTCTTCGACCAGGTGACCCTATCCACAGACGGACGCCGAGGCCTGGCTGCCCGCCATATCGGCGGCTCCCTGGTGGTGTGGGACGTGCCGCGCTGGGACAATTTTCGATGGCTGGGAAGAAGACGGCGGGGAGGGCACGCGGCCTTCTCCCCCGACGGAGAGCGACTGCTCGCTGTGGGGGATTCCGGGAGGGTGACCCTCTGGGACGCGGAGAGTGGAAAACTCCTCCGTCGCCCCTTGAATCACCGCTACTTCTTGCTGGTGACCGTCTGGCGGACGCCGGAAGATATTGTGTTCTCTCCAGACGGACGGCGGGCGGCTACGGTCTGCCGCGACGGCTCGGTCCGCGTCTGGGATCTCGGTGACTAGGGAGAGATCTTGTGCATGGGGAGCAACCATGAACGCCGAAGGCATCCTCACCACCGTTGTCGGCAGCTACCCGATCCCGTCGTGGCTCGCTGCGCTGCCCTCGGCGCTGAACCTGCGCGATGCTCTCCTCGTCGTCCTCAAGACGCAGGAGCTGGCCGGCATCGACGTCGTCGCCGACGGCGAACTGTCGCGCTTCGATGTCGGCCACCCCGAAACCAACGGCATGATCGACTACTTTGTGTGCCCTCTCGACGGCGTGCGGACCACCCTGACGCGGCCCGAACTCGAGGAGTTCCGGCGACAGCCGCACATGGGCTTCCGTGCCCGGCCCGCCGGTGTCGTCCACGGCAAGCTCGGGGAAGGAACGCTCGATCTGCCGGCGTCCTTCGACGCCGTCAAGGGACTGACCGATCGCTCGCTCAAGTTCACGGTCACCAGTCCGTACATGCTCGCCCGCACGCTCCTCGACCTGCACTACCGCGACCAACGAGCGCTGACGATGGACCTCGCCGAAGTGCTGCGGCGGCAGGTCGAAGGCGTCGACGCGGCGGTGCTCCAGGTCGATGAGGCCAACCTGCCCGGCTCGCCGGCCGACGGGCCGTGGGCGGCGGAGGCGATCAACCATGTCCTCAGCGGAGCCCGCGGACGAAAGGCGGTTCATCTCTGCTTCGGCAATTATGGCGGACAGACGATCCAGAAAGGCTTCTTTCGTGAACTGCTGCCGTTCTTCAACGCCCTGGCCTGCGACCATCTCGTCCTGGAGTTTGCCCGGCGCGGCTACGGCGAGCTGCCGGTCTTCCGCGATCTGAAGCCTGGCATCGCGCTGGGCGTCGGCGTCATCGACATCAAGGACAACGAGATCGAGGCGGTCGACGAGATTGCCCGCCGCATCGAGCAGGCGGTGCGGGTGCTCGGACCGGAGCGGGTCCGCTGGGTCCATCCCGACTGCGGCTTCTGGATGCTGCCCCGCTCCGTCGCGGACCGCAAGATGCGCGCGCTGGTTCAGGGCCGCGACCTTTACGCCGGCCGTCCCCAATAGCGACTCCTCGCACAGCGCCCACTTCTTCCCTATTTCCCCTTCATCCGCTTTCTTTGGAAAAGTCGATGGATTTGTTACACACGATGCAGACGGAATGCCGATAACAAGAAGGTTCTCTGTTGTCCGCTGTTGGGGGGGCGCGGCCTGATCCTTTCTCCGTCCCTTCTCGCCGAGCGGAATCGTCCGTCTGACCGGGGAAAAGATCATGGACCGTGTTCCCCTCGCACCCTTGGCCGGTGGCTCCTGCCGGGCCTGCCTGCTCGTCCTGATCTGCTATTTCCTTCCGCTCTTCCCTGGGTTGACCGACGCCGAGGAGCCCGCCCCTGTCTCCGCTTCCACGACATCCGACGCTGTCTCAGCAACTCCCGCCCGTGAAGACATGCTCCCGGCACCAGCGGAGGTGAAGCAGGAGCCGATCCCCGCCCCGCATCAGGAGGTTCCTGTTCCCCCGGAACTCGCCGGCGAGGTGCCGCCACTGGTAAACCTCGCCCTGGAGTCTGGCCAGGCCAACCGCGATACCTCGAAGTCGAAACTGTTCTGGGACGAGAAGCTCTGCTTGGTGTGGGTGCCGGACAGCCTGCTCTGGGAAGTGCCGTGGGCTAACCAGCGCGAGCCGCGCATGTACACCAAGTTCAACAACGCCCTCCGCCACTCGACGACCATCGACACTGATATCGGCGCCGAGTGGGGGATCTTCCGCCTCGCCGCCGACAAACCACATGAGGGGGTTCAGGTAGACATGTTCGCGGCGGTCTTCACGCGCTTCGACAACGGCGCCCTGATGGCCGACGACTATCGCGTCGGCGCGCCGTTGACCTACGCGAAGGACGGCTGGGAGGCGAAGGTCGGCTACGAGCACACTAGCGCGCACTACGGGGATAAGTTCATCGACCACAACCCCGACTTCCCCCGGCGGTCGTTCACACGCGACGAAATCGTCACCGCCCTGGCGTACCGCTTCTGGGACCAGTTCCGAGTCTACGGCCAGGTCGGCTACGCCTTCGGCAAGCGCCGGCCGCCCGGCGGCGACGAGCGCTACGACGTCGGCCTGGAATGGAGCTACCCGCTCTTTGCGCATTTTCCCGTGCAGCCGTTCGTCGCCCTCGATCTGGACTTCCGCCCCGAGCAGAACTACGTCACCAACCGGACGATTCAGGTGGGCACGCGATGGGCGGACCCGCGGACGCGCCGGGCGGTCCGCCTGGCGCTGGAGTATTACGACGGCCGCAACCCCTTCGGCGGCTTCATCCACCGGAATGAAAACTGGGTCGGCGTCAGCCTCCTTCTGGATTGGTAACTTTTCAGCGCAATTCTTCCTCTCCCGGACGTTCTACGCGCATAATAGGGGGTAGCACGCCATACCCGCAGGGCGAGGCTCCCGCTGCGCCGTGCGTCCTGGGCTGGGCGAGAGCCCTGCCCTTCTGGCGGTCGTAACCTCCGAGAGGAAGAGAGCCATGAAGCAATCGAATCCACGGGTCGGGATGGGCCTGCTCGCCGTGCTGGCGCTGGGACTATTGGGAGCCGTCCCGTCCGCCAGGGCCCAGGACCTGCGCTACCCAGTCGGCGTCCTCGGGAAGTTCACCCCGCAGGGAATGCTCGTCCAGGTCGTGCAGAACGGCTCCGAGGCGGCCCGGGCCGGCCTGCAGCGCGGCGACCTGATCGTCAAGATCGATGGCGCAACGATCACCAGCCAGGCCGACTTTGTCCAGGTGATCAACTCGTCGGGCGGTTCGGTGGTGCTGAGCGTTCGCAAGGCACTGACAGGCAAGCTGACGCGCGTCGAACTGAACCTGGCGCTCGGAGTGCGTCCCGGCGTCGGCGTGAAGGCGCCCTACCTGCTCGGCGTGATGGGACAGTATCGGCTCGAGGGCATGCTGATCCAGACGGTGGGCGCCGGCACCCCCGCGTCCCGGATCGGGCTGCAGCCGGACGACGTCATCGTGCGCATCAACAACGAAGCGATCCGCACCCAGCGCCAACTGTTCACCGTCCTGTACAACTCCGGCGGCGAGGTGGTCCTCGATGTCCGCAAGAAGGGCGGCCGCCTCACGCGGCTTAATGTCGATCTGCGCGTCTACGAGCTAGGCGTCATCGGCGACTTCGGCCCGCAGGGGATGCGCATTCGCATCGTCGCCCCCGCCACTCCGGCCGAGCGCATCGGGCTTTCGCCGGGCGACCTCATCGTCTCGATCGACAACCGCGCGATCCGCACTCAGCAGGACCTGGACACGGCTCTGAACCGATCGGGAGGGTTCATCACGCTGGCGCTTCGCAAGGCACCGGCCGGCGTGCCGGTCCGCCTGCAGGCCGAACTGATCAACAATCCGCTCGGTCTCTGGTGCGAGCCGGCGACCGACGGCGTGCGCATCACCAACGTGCCGGTCAGCACGCCCGCTGAGGCGCTCGGTCTCGAGCGCGGCGATATCATCATCAAGGTTGACAATCAGCGCGTGCGGACCAACCGCGACCTGACGGCGGCCCTCCGGGATTCAGGCGGAGTTGCCAACCTCTACGTCCGCAAGGGTGCGACCGATCGACTGATCCGCCTCGAGGTGGTCCTCGGCTGGTAGGCCAAGGTAGTCCTCCGCGCGGGACGGTCTGACACAAGCCCCAAGCGCCAGCGCGGGGGCCCGAGGCCCCCGCGCTGGCGCTTGGGGCTTGTGTCAACTCTCCCCGCTTTGACTACCGTCCTCAGCGCGCGTAGGTCCCCATCAGCGGGGCCTCGGCGAGGACGTGCCCCTCGATCGCCTTCACCAGGTCGGCCTTGCTCGCCCCCGCGGACAGGTCGAGCATGGTGTCAAGCGCGTAGAGCCGGAAGAAGTAGCGGTGCGGCTTGCCGCGCGGCGGTGCGGGCCCGCCGTAGCCGATCTTGCCGAAGTCATTTTTGCCCTGCCGGGCGCCGCCCGGCAGGGTTTCCTGCGCGGGGACTCCTTCGTTCAGTTCGCGCGACTCCGCCGGGACGTTGAACAGGACCCAATGGACCCACGTCTTGCGCGGGGCGTCCGGGTCGTCACAGATCAGGGCTAAGCTCTTCGTCCCCGCCGGGGGGTCGGTCCACTTCAGGGCGGGAGAGGCGTCCTTGCCGTCGCCGGTGTACTGCCGGGGGATGGGCTGTCCCTCTTGAAAAGCGCTGCTCGTCAATTCGAGGGCCATCGCGGTTGTCCTCCCCAAGGATTCACGTCTTTTTCTGCTGCGACTTCTCGATTTTCGCCCAGGTGTCGCGCAGCGACACCGTCCGGTTGAAGACCAGCTTGCCGGGTGCCGAGTCCTTGTCGACGCAGAAGTAACCCTGTCGCTCGAACTGGTAGCGGCTTCCGACGGCGGCGGATGCCAGGCTCGGCTCCAGGCGACAGCCGGTCAGGACGACGAGCGAGTTCGGGTTCAAGTTCGACAGGTAGTTGCTGCCCTCCTCGACGTCGCCCGGGTCGGACTTGCTGAAGAGGTGATCGTACAGTCGCACCTCGGCCGCGACCGCGTGCTCCGCCGATACCCAGTGAATCGTCCCCTTCACCTTGCGGTTGGCCGATGGCCCGCCGGTGCGCGTGTCGGGGTCGTAGGTGCAGTGCAGTTCGACCACCTCGCCGGTCTTGTCGTCCTTGACGGCCTTCTCGCACTTGATGATGAACGCGTAACGCAGTCGCACCTCACGGCCGGGAGCGAGGCGGTGGTAATCCTTGGGCGGGGTCTCGCGGAAGTCGTCCTGCTCGATGTAGAGCAGACGCGACAGCGGCACCTTGCGCGTCCCCGCCGACGCATCCTCCGGATTATTGACCGCCTCGACCTCTTCCGACTTCCCCTCCGGGAGGTTGGTCAGGACGACCTTGAGCGGGCGCAGCACACCCATCGCCCGCAGGGCTCGCTTGTTGAGGTCGTCGCGGACGCAGTTCTCCAGGACGGCGATGTCGATGGTGCCCTCGTACTTCGAGACGCCGATTTTCGCCGCGAAGGCCCGGATCGCCTCGGCCGTGTAGCCGCGGCGACGGATGCCGGCGAGGGTCGGCATGCGCGGGTCGTCCCAGCCACGCACGTGCCCGCCCTTGACCAACTCCAGGAACTTCCGCTTGCTCATCACCGTGTACGTCAAGTTCAGCCGCGCGAACTCGATCTGCTGCGGGGCGTAGATGCCCAGCGCCTGGATGCACCAGTCGTACAGCGGACGGTGGTTCTCGAACTCCAGCGTGCAGATGGAGTGCGTGATGCGCTCGATCGAGTCGGACTGTCCGTGCGCCCAGTCGTAGGTCGGGTAGGCTCGGCTTCGCCGTTTTCGGATCGAGGGCGCCGCGGTGGGCGGTCACCTCGTCGGCAGACAGGTCATCGACGTAGGCCTTGCCGGCCTTGACGAGTTGTTCGGCCCATTCGTAGAGCTGATCGAAGTAGTCCGAGGCGTAGAACAGGCCGTCCCACTGCCAGCCGACCCAGCGCACGTCGTCCAGGATCGAGTCGACGTACTCCTGTTCCTCCTTGGTGGGGTTGGTGTCGTCGAAGCGGAGGTTGCACTTGCCGCCGTACTCCTGGGCCAGGCCGAAGTTGAGGCAGATCGACTTGGCGTGGCCGATGTGCAGGTAGCCGTTGGGCTCGGGTGGGAAGCGCGTGTGGACGCGGCCCTGGAACTTGCCGGTACGGTTGTCCTCGTCGATGATCTGCTGAATGAAATGGCGCGACGGGGCGCCATCGGCGCTATTCTTGTCCCTGGGGCTGCCCGGGTCCTTGTGTGACGTATCCATGTTCGTCCAACCTTCCGGAGCGTTCTGCGGTCAGGCGTTCGTCTACCTTGACGCCGTTGAGTCTGAACCGCTATAGTGGACAGAAGTTTCGTTGCATTGCGTTGCGCTGTGGCCCGCACCACAATCGCCTTCCCGTCCGGTGTGCGCGCCTGGCAGGTCAATCAGCGTTGATGAAGGGAGAGGCTCATCTCTTTTTGATAGCCGCTGAGACGGGACAAAGCAACCTCGAAGGTCAGCACCCGGTCCAGCCAGCCTCGGCCGTCATGCGTGGCCTAATGCCCTTCGGGGTGAGGCAAGGCCCTCGCAACGATTTCCAGAATAACGTCCCGCTTGGCTAGGAAGGCAGGGCTCTCAGTGGTATCCTACAAAGAAGGTCGGACTTACTCCTGGGGCGATGGGCCTGTGGCATGGAGACGACCTCTGGGCAGCCAACTCCCCGCTGGTGGTGGTGGAAGCCGGTGTGGGATCTGGTCGTTGAGGTGTGGGTAGGATCCGCGCTGTTCGCGATCATCTTCGCCCCGGCGGTCGGCCTCGACCTGACCGTCAAGTGGCTGAAGACGTCCTCGGGAGCCAGTGAGTTCCTCCTGGAGTTGCTGACCTGGACGAAGTACACGATTGCCGTTCTCGACGCGGTCCTGTACGTCAGCTTCATGGTGAACATGGCGTGGCGCTTCATGAACGAGCTGTGGCGGAGGAAGACAAATCATGGCTGAATCCAAACGGTTCCTCAGTCGGACCGCAGAGACGGCCTCGTTCGCGCTCCGGGAGTACTTCCGGCCGCTTGTTGCGTTCGCCAGTCTCTTCAGGCCAAATGTTGCTCCTCCTGAACCTCAGGAGCCTGCTCCGCATCAGGACCCGATCAGCCTGGAAGAAGCAAAGAGCATCCTGCGCGAGAGGCTGGCCGAGGGGCGGCAGCATGAGAAGCTGCTCGTGACGCTCGCTGTGATCTCTGGCCTCGCGAGTCTCCTGGCCCTGTCCATCTCGCTGATGCTGGCGTTCGGAATGGAGCCCGTTGTGGTCCTGGCGATTCTCGTCCCCAGCAGTGTTTTCGCTCTCTGGGTGATTCTTCGCCTCGTCCAGAACCGGGATAAAATCATCGAATTGAAAACTATCCGCTGGGTCATGAAGGCGGTGGACGAGGAGACGGCCGAGAGCGTGATGAAACAAGTCTTGGGGGGGAAGCCGAAGAAGAAGCGGCGTTCTAAAAAGGACAAGAACCCTCGCTGACCGTCAGTCCGTCCGATGACCATGAAACCAGCCCCCGATGTGGAGGCTGGTTTCATTTCCCGAGCAAGGGTGTGGACAGGGTTAGATTTTAACGCCCCCCCGCAGATGATTGTTGACAACAGTTCCAGTTTGGACTTGCTCTTAATGAGACAGCAGCCCTCGTCAAAAGGATAGTCCAGAATGGCACGCTCGAAAGCGTCTTCAGTATCCATGGCCGCCCCACCACGATTCGGCCGGCTCAGCCCTTCGCCGGCGCGATGCGGCCTTCCATCGGGCTCGACGCCTGCGCGTACAGCTTGCGCGGAATGCGGCCCGACAGGTACGCCAGCCGGCCCGCCTCGCAGCCGTAGCGCATCGCCCAGGCCATCCGCAGCGCGTCCTTTGCATGCGCGATGCCGGTGTTGAGCAGAACGCCGTCGCAGCCCAACTCCATCGCCACCGTCACGTCGCTGGCCGTGCCGACACCAGCGTCGACGATGACGGGGTAGTCCGGGTCGCCGTCCTTGAGATATTCGAGGATGATGCGGATATTATTCGGGTTGAGAACGCCCTGCCCGCTGCCGATGGGGCTCCCTGCCGGCATGACACTCGCCGCCCCGGCCTCCTTGAGACGCCGGGCCATGATCGGGTCGTCGCTCGTGTAAACGAGTACCTGGAAGCCTTCCTTGACGAGTTGCTCCGTCGCCTTCAGCGTGTCGACCGGGTCGGGCAGCAGCGTCTTCTTGTCGCCGAGACACTCCAACTTGACCCAACCGGCCCCGGGATTGCCAAGGTTGGTCAGCAACTCGCGGGCCAGCCGGGCGTGGCGGATCGCATCCTCGGCGCTGAAGCAACCGGCCGTGTTGGGCAGGATCGTGTAACGCTTCAGATCGAGATAATCGAGGATGTTGCGCCCCTGTGCATCGTGCAGCCTCTCGCGGCGGATGGCGACGGTCGTCACCTCGCAGCCGCTCGCATCGAGGCAGTCGCGCATCAGCTCGTAACTGGCATACTTGCCTGTGCCGGTGATGAGCCGGCTGGCGAACGAGAACTTACCGACCACGAGCGGTTTGTCTGCCGGCGGTTGCGCGGCGCCGGAGCCGCCGCCGACCGGCGCGACGATCTCGATCTCGTCACGGTCGGCGAGGACGCGGCGGGCGTGCTCCGCGGCGGGCACGACCTCCCGGTTGACCTCGACGGCGACGCGGCGCCGGTTGACGCCCAGCCGCTCCAGCAGGTCAGCGACCGTCAGAGCGGCGGGAAGAGTTCGTTGTTCACCGTTGACCGTGAGTGTGAGCATGGCTTTGTGGGAGTTGTGCGTTGCCCCTTAGTCCGACACATACCAGCCCGAAGCGTGAGCGAGGGTGATCCGCATCCCTCGCTCACGCTTCGGGCTGGTATGTGTCGGGCCGATCGGCCGATTGTGGCCGTTCCGTTTACCGCAGTCTAAGTTATAACTACACAGTCTCCGCCGACGGTCGAGGGCACGTCCACGTTTCCACGCTCGCCGCGGGGAACGCTCCACGGAGCAGCACCATGAGAGCAGCGACCACCGCGATGGGCTCGCACTACGTCCCCAACACCAAGATTCCCACCCTCGTCTTCCCGACCAGCGCCCAGGCAGCCCGGCATGTCGCCCTCAGGATCGAGAGTCTCATCCGGCAGAACAACTCCGCCGGCCGGCCCACCGTCCTCGGCCTGCCGACCGGCTCAACGCCCGTCGGACTCTACCGCGAACTGATCCGCCTGCACCAGGAGGCCGGCCTCGACTTCTCCCGCGTCATCACCTTCAACCTCGATGAATATTTCCCCATGCAGCCGGACGACCCGCACAGTTACCGGCGCTGGATGCAGGAAACCTTCTTCGATCACGTCAACCTCCCGCCGCAGAACATCCACATCCCTGACGGCACCGTGCCGCCCGACGACGTCGAGGAGTATTGCACTCGCTACGAGCAGCAGATTCGCCGGGCGGGCGGCATCGACCTGATGGTGCTCGGCATCGGCCGCACCGGCCATGTCGGCTTCAACGAGCCCGGCTCGACGCGCAACAGTCGTACCCGGCGGGTCACCCTTGACCCGGTGACGCGCCGCGATGCCGCCGGCGGCTTCTTCGGCGAGAACAACGTCCCGCACCAGGCCCTCACCATGGGTGTCGGCACCATCCTTGAGGCGAAACGCATCGTCCTGTTGGCCTTTGGCGAGCACAAGGCGCCAATTGTGCAGAAGGCGGTCGAGGGGACGATGACCGACGCCATCGCCGCCAGCTTCTTGCAGCAGCATCCCGATGCCACGTTCCTCCTCGACGAGTCGGCCGCCGGCTCACTGACTGCCCTGAGCCGCCCCTGGGCCGTCGGCCCGATCGAGTGGACGCCGGCGCTGATCCGCCGCGCCGTCATCTGGCTGAGCCTGAAGGTCGGCAAGGCGCTCTTGAAACTCTCCGATGACGATTTCCGCGAGCACGAACTGTACGAACTGCTGCGCGAGCACGGGCCAGCGGAGCGGCTGGGCCGCCTCGTCTTCGATCAGATGATGGCGACCATCTGCACGCACCCGGGCCTTCCGATTTCAGATTGTAGATCTCAGATTGCAGATTTATCCGCGCCTTCTTCCGCTCCTCAATCTGAAATCTCCAATCTGAAATCTCCAATTTTGGTGTTCAGCCCGCACCCCGATGACGACGTCATCAGCATGGGCGGCACGCTGATCCGCCTGGTCGAGCAAAACCACCCCGTCCACGTCGCCTACATGACCAGCGGCAACATCGCCGTCTTCGACCACGATGCCTGGCGCTTCACCGATTTTGTCGTCGAGTTCAACCGCCTGTTTGCCATCGACTCCGAGCACACCGAGTGCGTCAAGGAGCGCGTCCAGGCCTTCCTGCGGACCAAGCAGCCGGGGCAGCCCGACTCGGAGGATTTACTCAAGATCAAGGCGCTGATCCGTACCACGGAGGCGCGGGCGGCGGCCCTGGCGTGCGGCATCGAGCCGGAGAACCTGTCCTTCATGGATCTCCGCTTCTACCGCACCGGCACGATCGCCAAGGCCCCGATCCACCCGCAGGACATCGACGATATCGTCGCGCTGCTGAAGCGAGTCCGGCCGGCACAGCTCTACGTCGCTGGCGAAATGTCCGACCCGCACGGCACGCACCGCACCTGCGCCGAGGCGATCTTCCAGGCGGTGCGGCGCGTCCGCAGCGAGGGACTGTCCTTTGAGGTCTGGCTCTACCGTGGCGCCTGGGAGGAATGGGAGCCGCACGTCGTCGAGCGGGTGGTGCCGGTCGCGCCGGCCGACCTGGAGCGCAAGAAGATGGCGATCTTCCGCCATCAGTCGCAGAAGGATCGGGCCATGTTCCCCGGCGGCTCGGACCGCCGCGAGTTCTGGCAGCGCGCCGAGGACCGCAATCGCGCCACCGCCCAGGTCTACGACCAACTCGGCCTGCCCGAGTTCTACGCCCTGGAAGGCTTCGTCCCGTGGCGTGACGGATAAACAATATCGCAAAAAGGTTCAAGTCCCCTCGGGAGGGCGAGGCGCCTGTCGAGCCGCTGGTTCCGGCTCGGCAGGCGCCTCGCCCTCCCGGAGAAGCCGGGGGACGCGGCCGGTTCGCTGGTAGCGGTCGGTGGGGCGGCGGGAGTCCTTCTCCCGCCGCCCTCTTTTTCTTTCCCCTGGAGCGGCGCGCGCCCGATTCCCGAACGTATGATATAAGAGGGAACGTGAACCAGGCTCTTCTGGCCCGAGGGGGACGTGAG
Source organism: Planctomycetota bacterium (assembly GCA_016177925.1). Classification (GTDB taxonomy): domain Bacteria; phylum Planctomycetota; class Planctomycetia; order Gemmatales; family Gemmataceae; genus JACOUH01. Next base: position 16,076 of record JACOUH010000089.1, read on the forward strand.
ATGAACGGCTTCACCGAGCACCAGGCCTCTGGTGCGTCCGAGGCCTCCAAGAATCACGGTGCCGTGCTGACCTGGGCGGCGGCGCAAAGTATGCTGCCCTTGATTCGGCGCATCCTCGCCGACATCGTGCAGCACCGCGAGCAGCTGGCACGGCTGCGCCCGGAAAAAGCTCGTCTCGACCGGCAGCGCCTCTCCCTGGCCTGGCCGGAAAGGCGACGTCGCTACTCACTCGGGGAGGAGATCAAGTTGGCGGAGGCCCGCCTTCAGGAAGCGCGGGCGGAACTGGACGGCCTGGGCGTGGCCCTCGTCGACGCCGAGGCCGGGCAGGTCGGCTTCCCCACCATCGTCAACAACCGCCGCGCCTTCTTCTCCTGGCGAGTCGACGATGAGGCCATCGACTTCTGGCACTTCGCGGAGAACAGTCACCGCCGTCCCGTGCCCCCCTCCTGGAAGGACCCCACCGACACCCGCGGGGCGGGCAAGCGAAAGTCGGGACGAGAGTGAGCCGATTCGACACAACCCGTAAAGACAGAAACGCCGGCGGAGAAGAAAGGGATTCTTCTCCGCCGGCGTTTTTTTGTTGTCGGTCCGGCTGGGCCCAGCCGGACCTGCGGGTTCTGAAGCCACCCGTTAGCCCCCGGGCGGCTGTCCCTGAGCCCCGCCGCCACCGCCGCCGGGGAGGCCGCCACCGCCGCCGGGGAGGCCGCCACCACCACCACCGGGGAGGCCGCCGCCACCGCCGGGGAGGCCACCGCCGCCACCGCCGGGGAGGCCACCGCCACCACCAGGGAGACCGCCCCCACCACCGGGAAGGCCGCCCCCACCACCAGGGAGACCGCCGCCACCACCGGGAAGGCCGCCGCCGCCCCCGCCCCCGCCGCTATTTTGGTAGATACGAGCCGGCTGGCCGAGCTTGGCCAGCTCCTGGGCCAGCTCGTTCTGCAACTTGTAGATCCCCTCGTAAATCGGCAGGGCCTCGTTGTCCAGCTGCACCTCGGTGTTCATCACTTTCATCCACTCGTTCGCCAGCTTGTCCAGCTCGAAGTCCTTCCGCTTGAAATTCAAGTCGACGCAGCCGAAGGCACGGGCGAAGCAGTCCAGCATCGCCTCGTCGTCCAGCGGCATGTCGCGCGGCAGGCGAGACAGCTCCTTGTAATAGTTGAGCAGCCCGTTCAGCTTTTTCTGGGCCAGGTAGTAGGTCAACGCCCAGGAGCTGGCGCGGGCCTTGAGCGACGGCTCCGGCCGCCCCCGCGTCTGGTTACTCTTCGCCAGCCGGCCCCTGGGGTTGTCGAGGAAGATTTTGTCGGTGATGATCTCGCGAAGGAGCTTGTGCGGCTCGCCCAGCAGATTCTTTTCCTTCATCTCCTTGAAGGCGAACAGATACTGCCAGTGCGGGGCACCGTAGCTCTTCCAGGGCGAACTGTAAGGCGTCTGGAAGAAGCTGCCCATGCCGGACTGCACCCACATCGGCAGGGCGACGTTGTGCGGCAGCAGCCCGGAGGCGACCAGCAGCTGGCGAGTGCCACTGTGCGTGACGGCGGCCCTCTCGCCGTCCTCCTTGAGGGCCTTGAGCAGGAGGGTAAAGGACTGTGCGTCAAACATGTCATACCACGTCGTGCCCGGGGGGAAGTGCCACTTCCTCCTGTCGGCGATGATGGCTTCCGTGTCGTACTTCGCCAGCCACGCCCGAGTGACCTGGGCCAAGGCATCGTAGGGCCGGTCCAGTCGCCTGCCCGAGAAAACGATCAGGTTATGCCGCGGCGAGTAGAAGCTGTCGGCGGTGACGGGCACCGAGCCGAACAGCCGGTTGTAGCCATCGAATGCCGCGGCGGGGCTGGTGTTGGGATCGCGCACCGTCTCGAGGACGGCGCACATCCGCTTCTCCGGCACCGGCAGCGTCTTGCCCTTCAGAGCGTGCCAGTAGTAGAAGGCGGTCATGTTCTCCTCGAGCGCCTTCAACCGCGACTGCACGTCCTCGGCCTCGTCACTGGGCGCCTTGTGGAGCAGGGCGTAGTGGGCGCTGGTGGCGATCTTGTAGTTGCGGAACAGGGCACGGCTCCACTGGGCGGCGTCCCCGTCGCCGGGTTTGCGGGCCAGGTCGGTCTTCACCTGCTCGTAAGCGACGGCGGAGCGGTCCGCCTTGTCCGTCTTGACGAGTTCGTCCATGGTCTTCTCGAACTTGTCGATCAGGCCATGCGCCAGGGCCCACTCGGCCAGTTCGGTTAGCTGCTGGGGACTGGCCTTGCCGTCCTTGGCGATCCTGGCGAACTCCGCCTCGAAGCGCCTGGCGACAGGCGGCAACGGACGCTTGTCGCGCTGGCGGAGGAGGTCGACCTCGACGTACCTACCCCAGAGGTAGGACTTGCCCCATTTGTGTTCAAGGGGGGGCCAGGTGATGAATCGGCCGACCTTGTCCGAGTAGGCGACGACCCTCTTGTTGACCTCGACAACCGTCATGACACGCAAGACGTTGACGAGCTTGGGCTGGTTCTGTCCGCCGAAGACGCTGTTGCCACCCGTGAAGTTGGAATTGCCACCCATGCCACCCATGCCGCCCGGCGGCTGGCTGCCGCCGAAGCCGCTCGGCGGCTGGCTGCCGCCGAAGCCGCCGCCCATGCCGCCGCCCCCGAAGCCGCCGCCGCCCATGCCACCGGGAAGCCCGCCCATGCCGCCGCCGCCGGGCAGCCCACCCATGCCACCCATGCCACCCGCGCCGGGCTGCCCTGCCTGACCGCCTTGCGCGCCAAGAAAGCGAGCCTGATTTCCGACCTGATATTCGCCGATATGGCTCACCAGGATAATGTAATCCGCCCGGGCGTGGGTGACGGCCACACCCAGCAGGGCGGCCACCGCCAGCAACCCTCGTTTCATGCTCCCGCGACCTCCGTGAAAAGTTGAACCTCGAAAAGGAGGGGAAGAGATCATTCGCCCTTCAAACATTACCCGTATTGTCTCGCGCCGCGGGCCGGCCCGCAACGACAAAACCCTTGCTGCCCTCAGTTTTCCGGCCCCGCGGCGACCGGGCGCCCCTCTTGTCGCCAGAGGCCGGAGTGTATAATCGCGAGAGGGCATCTCACCCCATCCGGGCTCCGGTGTCCCGAAAAGGAAAACCTGTCATGGGCTTCAAATTGGATCGCATTCACGTCTGGTCGGGCGAGGTGGCGGACCAGGCCGGTGCCGTGGCCAGCAAACTCGCCCTCCTCGCCCAGGCCGGCGCCAACCTCGAATACATCTACACCCGCCGGCAACCTGACCGGCCGGGCACGGGCGTCCTGTACGTGGCTCCGATCACCGGCCCGCTCCAGGTTCGGGCGGCCAAGTCCGCCGGGCTGACGGAGGCGCACAACCCCGTCGTGCTGCGGGTCGAGGGCGACAACCGGGCGGGCCTGGGCCACCGCCTGACGCAGGAATGGGCGCTGCGCGGGCTGAGCCTGCAAGGGCTGATGATGTCGGTGCTGGGCGAGAAGTTCGTCGGCTACGTCGCCTTCGACACCGTCGAGGATGCCAACCGGGCCGCCGCCATTCTCGGCGATCTCGGCGCCGCGGGCAATTAGCCCGACGCCCCAGCAAGGGACGGCGGAGCCCGAAGCGCCAGCGAGGAACCCTCCCTCCCGCGTCAGTCCTCGCGCGGGTTGACGATTGCCTTGGGGTTGCTCTTGTAGACGGACGGCGGAGGGGTCAGCTCCCCCAGCAACTTCTCCAGTCCAGCGGCCGTTGGAGATTCCTTGCCTTTCTGGACGCCCTGGACGAGGACAACAGCCGCGGGGACGACCTTCTTGATCGTCTCGTCCGGCACGGCAGCCGCGAGTCCCTGCAGCGCTTCCTCCATCCGGGCGGCGTGGATCTTCCACGGCTCGCGCTTGGCTACTCTCTCGCGGGTCCAGCGGATAAAGAACTCGCGGACGAACTGCCCGACGTGGTAGATGGCGAAGGCGGGCCGGTAGTCCCCCTTGGGGTCGGGGCGCAGATTGGACAACCCGACCGCTGCCTCGACCTGTTCGTCCAGGCGCGGCTCGGGCGTCACGTCTTTGTCGCGACGGAGGATACGGACCAGCGTCCAGGCCGCTTCGGCGCCTTTCTTGTTCGCCACACCGGGGTCACGGACCGCACCCAGGGCGCGGATCGCTTCGCGACGCACCATGCGGATGCCGTCGAGTTCTTCGATCGGTGTGTCCTTGCCCACCTTGTTGGGGCGCTCGATGAACTGCACCAGCAACTCGACCGCCTTCTCGCGGCGGGCGGCGCTGACCGGCTTGGTGGCGCGGCTGAACAGGTTCTTCAGCGTCCGGAAGGCCCAGTAGCGGGCGCCGTCGACCTGGTCGGGGTTATCGATGATCTTCACGGCGAGGTCCGCCGTCTCCTCGGAGCCGCTCAGTTCGGCCAGGCGAGCCAGGACGCGTGCCGCGTTGACGCGGGTGATGGCGTGCTGTTCCTTGGGCTTGAGGACCGCCGTGAGGGCCTCAAGCATTTGGCCAGCGAACGCTTGCTGAAGCAGCGCGTTCTTCGTCTCGGGCGAGTAGACGATCTCCTTCATCAGGTAGTCGCATTTGCTGACCGCCCGAGCCATCTCCCCAGGCTTGACGTGATTGGCGTGCTCCGTGATGCGGTAGACGACGGTGCGGGCGCCCTTGCCCGCCTCCGCGAGTTGCGTCTGGGTAGGCGGGGTGGCGGACTCCTCCTGCAGCCACATCTTGAACTTATTCTCGTCGAAGGTCGCCGTTTCCTTGAGGTAGATGTCGTCGGCCCGGACCGTGGGGAGGATCACCCAGGCGAAGCCAAGGACCGCAAACCAATAGACGAAACGAGACATGGTGCTGCCCTGTCGAGGAAGTCCGGGAAATCGCGCCGGCTCGGAAGTGCTCGCCAACTCGGACGGGAGCACGACGGTTTCCCTGATTGGTGTCCGGGCTCGCGCCTGAGTCCGCCCACCACATTTCTTGAGGCTACCACCCCCCGGACGACGTTGTCAAGGATGCCGGCGCGGGCGAACGCAGCCAGGCTCGCGCCTCCGCTTGTAGAACACGCGGCGAAGAGAAAACGTTGGCCGATTCTCCCGATTTCCCTCTTAACCTGCGCTAACAAGTGTTCAGACTGGCACGCCCCGCCGCTCGCACTAAAGTTCCAGCCCCTTACGCAAGGATATCCCGCACCACGTTCCCATGCACATCGGTCAGCCGGAAGTCGCGGCCGGCGTAGCGGTAGGTCAGTTTCGTGTGATCGAAGCCGAGCAAGTGCAAGATCGTCGCGTGCAAATCGTGAACGTGAACCTTGTTCTCGACCGCCCGGTAGCCGAACTCGTCGGTGGCGCCGTGGACATGGCCGCCCCGGATTCCTCCGCCGGCCAGCCAGACGGTGAAGCCCCAGTGGTTGTGATCGCGGCCCATCGCCGGCTTGCCGCCGGCCAACTCGACCGCCGGCGTGCGACCGAACTCGCCCCCGCAGATCACCAGCGTCTCACCCAGCAGGCCGCGCTGCTTCAGGTCGGTCAACAGCGCCGCGATCGGGCCGTCGCACTCGGCGGCGAGGCGGCGGTGGTTGCCGGCGATGTTGTCGTGACTGTCCCACGGCTGCACGTCGCCGTGGTAGCACTGCACGAAGCGGACACCACGCTCGATCAGACGCCGCGCGATCAGCAGTTGCCGGCCGTGGACGCCAGGGCCGTACAGTTCGCGGATGCGCGGCGGCTCCTTGTTGATGTCGAAGGCGTCGGTCGCCGCCGTCTGCATGCGGTAGGCCAGCTCGAACGACTGGATGCGTGCCTCCAAGGCCGCGTCCTCGGCGCGCGGCTGCTGGTGGCGACGGTTCAGCTCGGCGAGCAGGTCGAGCTGTCGCCGCTGGTCAGTGCGCGTGACGTCGGCGTTGCGGATGTTGTCGAGCAGGTCCTCGACGCGCTGCTTGCGCGTATCGATGTGTGTGCCCTGGTAAACGCCGGGCAGGAAGGCCGAGCGCCAGTTGGATACGTCGGCGACGGGCAGGCCAGGGCAGAGCACGATGAAGCCGGGCAAGTTGGCGTTGTCGGTGCCCATGCCGTAGGTGACCCAGGCCCCCATCGACGGCCGCGACAGCCGCTCGTCGCCGCAGTTCATCAGCCGCATCGACTGCTCGTGATTGGGCGTGTTAGCGTGCATCGAGCGGATGAAGCACATCTCGTCGACATGAGCGGCTGTCTTCGCGAAGATTTCGCTGACCTCAATGCCGCTTCGGCCGTACTTCTTGAACTTGAACGGCGACGGCAGCGCGGCGCCAGTCGGCCGCTCGGTGCTCAGGTTGCCTTGCGGGAGTTTCTTGCCCTCGTAGGTCTTCAACAGCGGCTTGGGGTCGAAGGTGTCAACCTGAGATGGCCCGCCGTTGAGGTAGATGTGAACGACGTGCTTCGCCTTTGCAGGGAAGTGCGTCGCCCGCGGGGCGAGCGGATTGCCCGCCGCGTGAGCGGTCCTGAGTAGGCCCGCGTCGGCAAGGAGGCCGGCCAGCCCGAGCATGCCCAGGCCCGTGCCCGATCGGCGAAGCATTTCACGGCGGGTGAGGAAGGAAGGAACGTGCATCGCTCTACTCCGGGAAAATGGCTCCGCGATCCTAGAGCGGTTCACACTTGCGTTGCACACTAACCCGAAGCGTCAGCGAGGGCCGGTCCCTCGCTGACGCTTCGGGTTAGTGTGCGACCCGGCCGCGAACCGCTCTAGAGGGAGGACGGCGTCGGTTTCTCGAACTCGAAGTTTGTCAGCGACTCGTCGACTTCGTCCGGCGTCAGCAGCAGGATCATGGTGATGTCCTGCCAGGTTTCTTCCGGAAGGTTCTTCTCCAGGATCGGATAGACCAACTCGCTCCGTTCCACGCGATCTTTGCCGGCGAATTCGCTACTCACGACTCGAACACGAATCGACGCGGAGTTGTATCGGTAGGACTGCGGTGGAAAGTCGTCTGGATAATCGGGAAAGTGCTTCCGCAGAAGGGCCTCGATCTTCTTGGTTTCCGCGGTCTTTTGCTTTTGGTTCTTCGCCATGGTCAGCTCCTTGCGCACACATCGCGGATGGCCCTGACGGCCCCGACGAATTGCCGGGCCTCTTTCGGCTTCACCGAGCCGGTATACAGCATCGTGATCGAAGCCATGTTCCAGCAAGAACTCGGCGGTTGTCAGCCGCTGATCGGCGACCCGCCTGAACCGCCGAATCTGTTTCTCCTGGTCCGTCATGCGGGTTGCCTGCTTCGGTTCAATCCACAAACATCATCTCGTTCGTCAGCAGCAGGACCTGGGCGAGCTGCTGCCACGGTTCCAGCCGCGATCCTCCCGGCTGCTTCCGCCCCTTCTCCGCCGCGGCAACGAAGTCCAGCGCGAGCCGTACCTCCGTGGCGTCGGGCCGGCGACACAGGACGTGCTGGTACAGGGCGGTCACACGGCGGGCCGGGTCGGACTGCTGTGCCACCTCGGCCCAGGCGGTGAGCGAGCGGGCCTGCTCCAGCATGAACGGCGCATTCATGCCGAACAGCGCCTGCTGCGGCACGGTTGTCCGCGGCCGGCGCTCCGCCGACTGGTCGGGGCTCGCGAAGTCGAACGAGCGATACAGTCCCGGCAGGCTCTGGCGGTCGACCAGCCCGTAGACCGTGCGGCGCGCGTTGCGCGGGTCGCCGGCGGCGTCGACGGGACGACCCAGCATGCGATGGTCGAGGCGGCCCGAGACGGCGAGCAGGGCGTCGCGCATCGCTTCCAGATCGAGCCGGCGGCGGTTGAAGCGCCAGAGCAGGCGATTGTCGGTGTCGACGCGGCGGCACTTGGGCCGATCGAAACTGGCTTGCTGATAGACCGCCGAGAGCATGAGCAAGCGGTGCAGCTTCTTCAGCGACCAACGGGTCGTACAGTTGCTCGGCGTCGACCAGCACCATCGCTCGCGGCGGAGCGTTCGGCGCCGATACCGCCATCCGGTCGATCTCCTGGATCTTCCCGCCGAAGCTGTCCTTCTCGCTGCGCGACATGTAGTCGCGCGTGCGGCTCTTCGGGAAGTACGCCGGGCTGTCGGTCCCCGTGACCAGGTCGAGCAGTTGCCGCCGGGCCTGTTCCTCCAGACGTGGGGCAGGTTTCCAACGGGCGCAACCGGCCGCCCGCTCTGAAGGAAGTCGTTGCGCATCGGGTTGTTGCGACAACGAGGTTGTAAAAGGAGAGGGCCTGCGGTAGCAAGACAGGGAGCACTTCCGCCCCGTCTCGCCCCCGAGGCCCCCACCG
>JACOUH010000090.1 GCA_016177925.1 Planctomycetota bacterium
TCCATCTCGCGGAGCTGGCCCAGGTACGCCTCGCGGCGGGCGTCCGGGAGCCAGACCACCTGGAAGGGATTGTTGCCCTCGACGCGGCCGTTGGCATCGTTGTAGATCGCCTCGCCGGGCCGCGACAGCAGCCGCGCCGCCGAGTTCCCCTCGCTCAGGATCAGGTGCGCGTCTGCCTCACTGCACTGCAGGGCGATGCGAACCGCCATCTGGTCGATCGTGCTCCGCGCCAGGCTGTACGCCCCGCCCAGTGTCTGCGAGCCGAGCAGGACGTGCAGGCCGAACGCCCGGCCCTGCCTCACGAGCCGATCCAGGAGCTGCGAGGCCTCCTGCGACATCCGGTCGTCCTCGACGAAGAACTCCTGGAACTCGTCGACGATCAGCAGAATGCGCGGGATGCGCTCACCCGGCCGCGCCTGCCGGTACGCGTTGAGGTCCTGCGCTCGGGTGTCGCGGAAGCGCTCGCCGCGCAGCCGCAACTCTGCGTCCAGTCGCTGGAGCACGCTCAGCCCGAACTCGCGCTCGCTCTCGATCGCCACCACGCGGGCATGAGGCAGTTCGTGGACCGCATACGTCTTGAACTCGACGCCCTTCTTGAAGTCGACCAGGTACAGCTCAACCTCGTCGGGACTGTACAGGAGCGCCAGGTTGGTGATCAGCGCGTGCAACAGCGTCGACTTGCCGGAGCCCGTCTTGCCGGCGACCAGGACGTGCTGCGACGTGCCCTGTCCCAGCCGCAGGTACTGCCGCTTGGTGGCGCCGGCCCGTCCCAGCGCTACATCCAGCCCGAGCCGGCTGTCGCCGGTCCACCGTTGCTCGGGCGGCGGGGCGATGAACTCGAACGGCACCTCGACCCGGCCGGCCACACGCGCCCGCTCGCCGACCTCGTGCAGCAGCCGATTGGCGAAGTCGGCATCGGGCGGGGCATCCAGTGTCAGCGGGAAGCGTCCAAAATCCGGGTCCTTCCACGTGAACCGGCCGTCGCGCCAGACCCGCGGAACGGCTCGGCCACCTCGCCCGCCTGCTCGTTGTACTCGGCAATGGTGCGATACTGGTTGCGCAGGTACTTCTGGATGACGTTCTCCATGTGCGCCGTCAGGTCCGCGAGGCGCTGCTCGATGTGCTGCTGCTCCGTCCAGATCCGGCTCGCCACCAGCTGCGCGTCGTAATCCGCCAGGTGCATGAAGGCCGCGAAGTTCTCCCCCAGGCCGACCGGGTCGACGATCGTAAAGCGGACTTTGCCGGGAGGAAAAGCGGTCAGCAGGCGGAACATCACGGCCTGCAACGCAGCGACCGCCTCGCTGCGTCCTGCCTCGCCGGCCTCAAAGAGGAGCGACTGCTCGGGAAATGGACACAACGCGGGCAGGTTGAAGTCAGGCAGACCGGACCGGGACGACTCCGCTCCTGACGCGGGGCTCGTGAACAGATCCAGCTGCACCCGGTATTCGCCGAAGCGCAGGGCCTCCGGCACGATCGCCGGAGGAGTCCAGTCGTCCCAGCACGGATCGTCCCAGAAGGGGAAGACTGCACCGCTGGCACGGGTGATCTCGCCGACCTCCGCCCAGGCCTGGTCCGTCCCCTCGCGCCAACGAGCCGCCAGCGCTTGCCGCTCCGTGTCACGGCGCGCGTCGATTTCTCTCAGCGTACGTTCGTGGCGTTCCTGCTCTTCCCGGGCATCGCGCTCGTACTGCTGCTGGGCCTCGGCCATCCGGGCAGCGTAGCGGCCCTCCGCCTCGCGCAGGTCGCCGGCCTGCCGCTTCTCGCTGGCCTCGCGCTGCTGCCGGGCCCGTTCCTCCGACGCGCCAACGTCGGCGGCCCGCCGCGAGGTGATGCTCTCCTCCTTCGCCCGGGACGCATCGGTTGCCTTTTTCAGATCGCGCGCATGGACGGCCTCTGCCTCCAACACCTGACGTCGATGGCGGGTCGTGTAACTCTCCAGAATGTGCTTGCGCCACGTCTCGGTCCCGGCCAGGGCCTGGCAGATCGGCCCCCAGATCCGCTGCACCTCGGACCGCACCAGGGAGGCGATCAGCGCGTGGGTGGCAGTGCCCAACAAGAGGGTGACCGCCGCGCTCGCGACCAGCCCGCTGACGTACAGCGCGTCGAAGGTGTCCTCCAGCTCGAAGCACCCCGTCACCAGGAAGCCCAGCGGGAAGACCAGCACCAGTCCCAGCAGCACGAAGCCCCCCAGCAGGCGCCGGCCCTTGAGGAAGCGCGGCAGCACCAGACCCTTCAGGCGGGCGAGGCCGGTCTCGACGTCTGCCAGATACTCCTGGACCTGGCGCATGCTCTTCGCAGGCGGCACTTCCTCGGGCTCGCGCGGCGACAACTTCCACTGCTCGACGAGTCGGCGGGCTTCGAGGTGCATCGCGAGCAGGCGGTCCCTCTGTGCCGTGACCCAGTCCTCGCCGGCCTGGAGCTGCTTGTCCGCCTTGGACCGGCTCGCCTCGTGTACGGCGTCGATCGTCCAGCGTGCCTCCTGGAAGGCGGCCTGGGCCTCTTCCGCCTCGGCGTCGTACTGTTCCGCGAAACGTAGCCGATCGCGCGCCAGCTCCCGGGCTGTCGCCGCTTGCTCCGTCTCAAAGCGGCCGCGGATCGTCTCGCGCACTTCGCGGACCTCGCGATCGGCCTGCTCCTTCTGGGAGGCGAAATGGATGATGATGGTCTGGTAGTCTTCGTCGAAGGCACTTTCCTCGGCGGCCCGTTTCGACTGGGCCTCCTGTTCGATCGCAGGTTCCGCCTGGCCCCGGTCGGCAGCGAGACGGGCGAGGTTGTGCAGAAGGGCGTGTTGCCGGGCGATCAAGGAGGGTTCGGCCATGACGGGCTGACCTGCCGTTCTAGCGTTTGGGCGAGCGGGGGGTGTGAGCCCCCCGGTACAGAACCGGGGGGTTCACACCCCCCGCTCGCCTGTTGGTTTGCTCACGAGCACTCGCGGCGGGCGGCGGCCAGGACCGGGGCCAGCACGTCCAGGGCGCGGAGGGTGGCGTCCACCTGCGCCTCCAGCGGCGCCCAGCGGACGGCCTCGAAGTCGCGGGCAACGGCATCCTTCCAGTGCTGCCGGGCCTCCTCCCACGCCTGCCGCAACGTCTTCATTCCATTGTTCAACTCGATCCAGGCAGTATTCAGGCTCACGACGGCTCCTTTTCCGCGACCGCTTCCTGGGGCGCGACAGGGGAGCGCGCATTTTCTGCCGGGATGCCGAGAGCGGGCGGGACCGGCACGGGGTCGGGGACGGTCAGCGCCGCGTACTCCTCCAGGGCTACGATCTTCGTGTCCAGAATAGCGAGGGAATGGCGCAGGTCGGCCTCGACGCCAGCGCCGGACCGCCGCGACCTTGGCCTCGGCCTCGCGCAGGCGGCGCTTGGCCTCTTCAAGAGCAAGTTCCTGGTCGGTGGCACCGCTTCCGCGTCCCTTGTCGTGCGCCCAGCGCCGCTGTGCCAGGGCCGCTTTCGCCCGGCCGACCTCCTCCTGCCAGCGCACCACCTGCCCTTTCCAGTGGTCGAGCTGAGCGTCCAGCCCGTCGAGCGCCCGCTGGATCTCGGACGTGGCGCTGCCGAGGGCTCCCTGCGCCGCCACGGCAAACTTTGCCAGGGCGGTTCGCAGCGCTTCCAGCGCCTCGACAGACTCGACACGGGCTGACTGGGTCATCGGCGGCCCTAGCGCTGCTGGAGATAATCCTCGATGCGTTCGGCCTTGCGCATCAGGAAGGGGATGTGCTGGTTCGCGGCCTCGACGAAATGAGCCAGCACCTGCATGGTGTGGGCGAACTGCTCGGCGAATTTCTCATGCTCCTGGTCGCGCCAGGTATCACCGAGGCTGGCGAACTGCCCCTGCAACACGGCGGCCTGGTGGCTCAGTTCGTGGCTGAAGTGTTTGAGCCCGTGCGCAAAACGGCGCAACTCGGCCGGGTCGACGATGGCCTTTGGCATGAAGCACCTCGCAAGGAGCAATTCACCAGCGCCAATTCACTGTAACAAGCCCGCACGGGGCTGTAAATCACTTTCAACGCCCGACCTACCGCTTCGCAGCCCGACTTCCATCTCGCCGACGTGGCGCGCATCAGCGCCCCATCACCAGGCTTGCACAACAAGAAAGAATTGGGTACAAGCGCTCAGTAACGGTGCGAGAAGGCAATCACGTTCCAGACGCTGCTTTGACGTTGCACTCGCCTCAAAGGTTCAAGTTGGATGCAGCGGGCGAACGATAGGATTTTTCAGCAAGGAAGCCCCACAAGACGGGAGGAAACGCATGGCTCTTCTAGCGTGCAAAGTTACCAAAGGGCTGCGCGAGGCGGAAGCCACGGTGGAGATCAAGGATTTCCACGACCGGAACCACTTCCTGCCTGTCGACCGGGATTTCCTGAACGTGGAGGACGGCAAGCACTACCTACCCGTCACCGTGATGCAGATCGATCCGAAGAGCAAGGCGGCCCTCATCGGGTTGCCCTTGGAGGCCGATTCGGGAGCGCACCGCGTGTGGGTGAAACTGGCGCAGCTCACGGATTTAACCGAGGGCCCGGCATGATCCTTTGCGACCGTGAAACCAGAGCGGCGATGGAGCGCGGGGACATCGGCATGACGCCGTTCCCGGAGAATCCGGCCCGTTGGTCGCCCAGTTCGGTCGACCTCACGCTTGACGCAGAGATCAGGCCGTGGGAGCCGATCGAGCGTGTCGGCGAGGATTCCCCGATCGACCCCGCCTCCCCCAACTTCAACATCAACGCGCTGATCGACCGCCACACCGCACCGAGGGACTGCTCCGGCGGGTTCATCCTCGCGCCAGGGCGGCTGGTCCTGGGCTGGACCGTGGAGAAAATTCGTCTGCCCCACCGGGCCCGCATCGGGGCTCGGGTCGAGGGCAAGAGCAGTTTGGCGCGCATCGGACTCGGGGTTCACGTCACCGCCCCGACGATCCATCCTGGTTTTGGCGTCAACCGCACCCGACCCAACTACCCCGGCAGCCCGATCCGCTTGGAAATCTGGAACCTCAGCCCGCTGCACATCCGTCTGACCAGGGGGATGTCGATTTGCCAAATCCTTTTCGAGATGTGCTACGGCACGCCCGAGCAAGGCTACTCGGGGCAGCATGCCGTGCAGGGCCCCTCGCCCGTTCCCAAAACACAACGCCGCATGGGCCGCTGACCTCCCGCGTTTCCGGCTGGAACTGCCCGGCACCGCGCGAGCGGCAGTCGCTGCTTTCTGCGTGAGGGCACGACGAGAGGACGGCTGGTGAACGATCACTCCTTGACGTTGCGGCCCTTCGGAAGGTCGCGGGGCTTCGGGATTTCGCGCGCGGGAGGAACAGGCGCCGGACGGACGGCGATGGGCATGGCGAGCGTCAGCGTTCCGTCCTTCATGGTGCGCAGGTAGAAGGGGTCGACCGGCTTGCCGTCGGCCGACAGCAGCACGGTCGTCTCCTTTTTGAGCAAGTCGGCCAGACGTTTGGCATCGATCTCCTTGCCCCGCGCATCGAAGGCGCGCGGCTTGTCGACCTCTCTGGTCCGGTACTCGAGCCGGTAGGCCGTTACGGCGACCTTTTCCTGCACCGGCACCTGCTTGCCGTCCACGATCACGACCCGGGTGCGTGTCTCCTCCGTCGTGTAGGGGACCAGCTCGGGGAAATGCACCTTGCACTTGCCGTCCTTGATGACGGCGAGGCCGAACTGCGGCGGCGGGCCGCTCGGCAGGGTGATCTTCTCGTCCGCCGGCGCCGGTGCCAGCGCCAGCGTCAGGCTCAGCAGCATCGGAGTCATACGTACCTCCTGGGGTATGTTTCCCCTTCCAGCTTACGCCTCCCGACCCGATCCGCAACGAGTTTCTTGACGCCGCGGTGATGCTGTTACAATCGACCACTATACTGATCCGAGTCGCACACGGGTTCCCTCACCGCGCGAGGTCGTTATGCAGCTCGGATTTGTCAGTGCTCTCTTCGCAGACCTGTCGCTGGAAGAGGTCTTCGCGTTCGCCGCCGACGAGGGCTTCGCTTGCGTGGAGCTGATGTGCTGGTCGCCCGGCAAGGCCGACCGCCGCTATGCCGGGGTCACGCATCTCGATGTTACGCGACTCGACGAGCAGGCCAGCCGCGTCCGCGAGTTGGTGAAGCGGCACGGTGTGGCGATCTCCGGGCTCGGCTACTACCCCAACCCGCTCGACGCCGACGAGGGACATCGCCGCTTCGTTGTCGACCACCTGAAGCGGGTGATCGCCGCCGCTGCACAACTGGGTGTCGGCGTGGTGAACACGTTTGTTGGCCGCGACTCGGTGCGGTCGCTGGAGGACAACTGGCCGTTGTTCCGCGCCGTCTGGCCGGACGTGGTGCGTCACGCAGAGGCGAGCGGAGTACGCATCGGCCTGGAGAACTGCCCGATGTTGTTCTCGCGCGACGAGTGGCCCGGCGGCAAGAACCTGGCCGTTTCGCCGGCGGTGTGGCGGGCGATCTTCCGGGAGATTCCAAGTCCGAACTTGGGTCTGAACCTTGACCCATCGCACCTGGTCTGGCTGCACATCGACGAGGTCCGTTGCGTGCGCGAGTTCGGCCCGCGCATTGTCCACGTCCACGCCAAGGACACGCGCATCGACGGGGACAAGCTGTACGAGCAGGGTGTGCTGGGACTGGGCTGGCACACGCCGAAGTTGCCGGGGCTGGGCGACGTGCGCTGGGGGCCATTCTTCTCGGCGCTGACCGACGCGGGTTACCGGGGCCCGGTCTGCATCGAGGTGGAGGACCGCGCCTTCGAGGGCTCGCTGGAGGACCGCAAACGCTCGCTGCGCCAGAGCAAGCGCTTCCTGGAGCAATTTGCATGACTGTACTCCGGCCCGTCCCCTCCCTTCGGGTGGATTACGCCGTGGACAAACCGGCTCCGCTTCCGGCTCCCCCTGACGGTGTGCTCGAAATGCAGGTCAACGCGGACGACCATCTCACTCAGCACGTCCCGCACGGCGGCCGGCGGCGCCTTCTGCCAGACTTCCATCAGGCGGTCCATCAGACGGACGGCCCGCTCGACTTGCTCGTCAAACTCGGACCCCGACTGAGCGGGCTTCTGGGTCTCGACGGCGGCTAGTTCGCGGGTGAGCCGGTCGTGTTCCTCCTGCATCTCCCGCGCCTGCTGGCGAAGCAAGGGTAGCAACGCCTCGTCCTCGGTCAGCAGGCGGCGGGCCGCCTGCTTGAGCTGACCGGACAGCCCGGTGATCTGCTCCCGCAACTTCTCCGTCTCCCCTTCGCGGTGATGCAGGCCCCCTCGCAGTTCGCATTCGATCTCCGCCCGCAGACGCTCGCGCTCCACGGGATCGAGGACCCGCTCACGGAGCTTCCGCAGCAGGACGTTGAGCAGGCCGTCCTCGGAGATGGTGTTCTGACCGCAGACCGTCGAGCCGTAGGTGTTGTAACCCGAGCAGACGTACTGCCGCAGGACGACCAGTTGACCGTCCTTGCGGCTGCTGTGCTTGTTATCCCGGCCGACCATCGCGTACCCGCAGCAGCCACAGCGGAGCAACCCGGCGAGGGGTCGAGCTAGTTCACCGCGGGGGGACTTATTGCTTCGGTTTGCGGTCAGGCGGCGTTGCACGCGCTCGAAGGTGTCGGAGTCGATCAGCGGTTCGTGCTTGTCCTCGCCAATGACCCATTGCGCGCGGTCGTTGGGTACGGCCTGGCGCGTCTTGGCGGGTACGGCCTGCCCATCCACCACGCGAAAGAACTTGCCGAACTGCTTCCGCCCCCAGACCGGCAGGCCGACGTAAACGGGGTTCTTCAGGATGACTTCGACAGTCTGGCGCCCCCATGCCTTGCCCCGCTTGGGCGCCCTCACGCCCCTCTGGTTCAGTTCCATCGCGAGCCGGCGCGTGCTGGTCAGGGTGTTGGCGTAGGTGGTGAACAGCCAGCGGACGACCTCCACCTCCGCGGAATCGCCGGGGACGAGCCGTTTTGGGCGTCGCCGCTTCTTCCCCCGGACCACAACGTCCTCGTACTCCTTACGGTAGCCGTAGGGGGTCTCGTTTAGAGGGCGGCTCTCCTTCGCGGCGTCGATCCTGCCGCGAGTCGCGTTCTGTGCCAAGTTGATGACGTACTGGTGGCTCGTCATGTCCTGCTCGATGTTGAACAGGACCCGGTCCTCGGTGCGGGCGAAGTCCAGCCAGCCCCGTGACGCGGTGAACATGCGGCCGACGCCGACCTTGCGGAACTCCCAAATGAACCAGCCGGTTTCCTGCGAATCGGAGCGGCGTCGAGGACTTCCAGAAGGCCGACCTCGACGGTGACGGGTTTATCACCGCCGAGGAGCTGATGCGCGCCGGCTACATGCCGACGCTCAGGCCGAACGTACTGATGCTCTCCAGCTCCGAGCGAGAATACTGGCGACACCTCGATCAGAGGTCGTCGTGGCTTTACGTCGGTAGCGAGCCGCTGCGAGAGGGTCTTCGTCGACTCCGCGCGATGGGTCTTATCGAGACCCCCAAAGCCAACCTCTACGAGATGTGGGACGGCCACAAAGTCAACCTACATGATTTCGCCCGGATAACCGAACGCGGTCGCCAGTTCCTCCGCGGCCGCCTGGAAGAAATCCCGAAGCCCATCGGACAGCCGTAAGCGGAAGCCTTCCGTTCGCGGCTCCCTTTCGGAAGAGCCCAAGGTGAACCGATCAGCGCATCCGCTTGAGAGCCGCGGCCGCTTCGCGGGTCACCGATGCGGCGGATGACCCTTCCCCAGCTCGACCAGCGCTGCCCGCGCCTCGGATCTACCTCACTGCTCCAGCCCTTAACCCATCGGCCCATTCTTCCTCGCGTCGGTGCTCGCCGCTTACCAGCGGCGGCACGGCCTCGACGACGCGGGCCTTGCCGCAGTGCTGGGCTGCTCCCCCGCGTGCTGGCCGCCCTCCGCCTCTGCCGCCGGCCCGGGGCTGCACTGCCAGAGAGCGGAGCGTCGGGGAGGACATCTCGACCATCGCAGGGCGGTTCAGCCTCGATGCGGCGGCCCTGCGTCGTATCGTCGAGGAGGCCAACAACCGCCCCTGACGCGACGGTTTGGATCGCTCGGCCGGGGGTCGCTGGTATTGCTCAGGACCGCGCATCCTATCTGACCCCGGCTGGCCACCCTTCTCCTATCTGAGGGGGAGACCTTGAAGCCGTAGGGGCCGCTGTCGGAGCCCACCACGGCTCTTCGCGACCCACCACGTCCAGGATGGACGTTCGGATAAAGACGCAGCGGTTCCGAAGCGCCAGCACGAGGACGAAGCGAAGATTGCCACGCACTTCGGGGTCGATGCGGAGGCGCTGCTGCGGGTCATCGAGGAAGCCACCGACCGCCCCTGACCGGGGGAGTGTAAACCGAGGATTTTTCTTGACCAGCAAGGAGGACCAGTTCCATCATAGACCGACGAAACCGGGAGGGGCTGCGGAGCGGCCGGAATCAATGAAGTCTCTCCGACCAGCCTTGGCAATGGAGCAGTCCTGCTTCCGCTGCCGAAAAGCATCTGGACGCGCGAACATGAGCCCGCCACTCAGTGTCCGCGAAATACGCCTCCGCGACGTCATCCTTCCGACGTCCGAGAAGCAGGTTCCGTAAGTCCCCCACCTCTGCCGGGACGCGCCTTTGTGCGAGGGAGATCACCGTGCGTGACCTTTTCCCCGGTTATTACCGCCCCACCGAGGCCGAATTCAAGAAGATGTGGGACGAGGGCATTGTTTCGGTTGACGCAAACCTCCTCTTGCACATCTACCGCTAAAGCCCGCCCTTGCTTGACACGCTCTTCGCGATCCTGGAGAAGCTCGCTGGCCGGCTGTGGATTCTATAGTGGACCCCGAAAACTGGACCACCGATTAAGCTATGCGGTGGCCCAGGAAAGGGGAAACGATGAAAGGCAAGCGGAAGCAGCACACGGCAGCGTTCAAGGCCCAGGTCGCCCTGGCGGCGCTCAAGGGCGACCGGACCATCAACGAACTGGCCGGCCACTACGGCGTCCACCCGACGCTCATTCACGGCTGGAAGAAGCACCTGCTCGCTGGTGCCGAGGGCGTCTTCGCCAACGGCGCCAAGGCGGTCGCGGCCGATGCCGAGGCCGTCCAGGCGGAGCTGTTCGAGCAGATCGGCCGGCTCAAGATGGAGCTGGAGTGGCTCAAAAAAAGTTGCCCCTCTCGGCTGAGGGGCTGCGTCCGCTGGTCGAGGTCGGCCACCCCGCGTTGAGTGTGCGTCGGCAGTGCGAGTTGCTGGGGCTGTCGCGGTCGAGCTTCTACTACGCGCCGGCCCCGGAGACGGCGGAGAACCTGCGGCTGATGCGGCTCATCGACGCGGAGTACACGGCCCACCCGTTCTACGGCAGCCGGCGGAGGACCGTCTGGCTGGGCCAGCAGGGGGAGGCGGTCAACCGCAAACGGGTGCAGCGGCTGATGCGGCTGATGGGGCTGGAGGCGATCTACCCCAAGCCACGGCTGAGTATGCCCGGCGCGGGCCACCGCATCTACCCGTACCTGCTGCGGGATCTGCGTATCGAGCGGCCCGACCAGGCCTGGGGCGCCGACATCACCTACGTGCCACTGGTAGGCGGGTTTCTGTACCTGGCGGCGGTGATCGACTGGTACAGCCGCTACGTGGTGGCCTGGCGGCTGTCCAACACGCTGGACGGCGCGTTCTGCCTGGAGATGCTGGAGGAGGCGTTGGGGAGCGGCGCACCCGAGGTGTTCAACACCGACCAGGGGGTGCAGTTCACGGCGGTGGCGTTCACGGGGCGGCTGGAGCAGGCCGGGGTGCGGGTGAGCAGGGACGGCAAGGGGCGGTGCCTGGACAACGTGTTCGTCGAGAGACTATGGCGCTCGGTGAAGTATGAGGATCTCTATTTGTACCGCTACGAGATGGTGCCCCAAGTGGGACAAGGGCTGGCGCGGTACTTCTGGTTCTACAACGAGAAGCGTCCGCACCAGTCGTTGGGAGACCGGACGCCCGCTCAGGTCTACTGGGAGGGGCGGCGCGGAGCGTGACGGTCAACTCGGGGACTTCGCGATGTGCGGCAGGTGCCCGGCTGTTGTCACTCGCCACAGCGCGCCTCCTCCAGACGGAGGAGGCGCAGGCGCTTCCTCTCCCGCTGGAGCCTCACTGACACGCGCAGTTGGGAACGGAGCAGGTGTGCCTCGGTCAGCACTACCGCGAGCCGGTGTCGTACCGTGTCCGGGTCCGGGATTTCGGGCAGGATCTCTTCTTGCTGAGGGATGGTCGTCATCGTCGTTCCTCCTGCGGGCGTCAGAAGGAATACTGACGGAGCCGACTTTCGCTGCACTTTCGCCAGCGAAAGTCGTTAGAAAGCGAGAGCTACGGGATGGGTCGATTACTCCCAACGGATGATAGCGGCGGCCTTCACCTTTGTGAGAATCCGTGGGTACTTTTCCCTGCGGAGACAATTGTTGGCCTTGCTGATCGCAGTCTGAATGGCCCCTTCACTCGTGTCCTTGCCCCACACGGCGTCAACCAAGTCGCCGACCTCCACCTGATCCTCGCCATACATGTAGATGAGCAACCGGCGCGTCTGAGGAGTTTCGTCCTCCCAAGCAGGTCCAGACCACGGTAGCTCCGGGGCATGCCGCAACCACGTTTTCAACACATTGAGCGTCTCGTCGTCGGCCTTGAAGATGGCCTGCTCCCATTCGGCCTCGGTCCATAGAGCAGGAGAGGGAGGAACTGGCGAAGCGAGCAGCCAGGACGGCATGAAGCCGGACGGTATGTGCCCGGACAAAGGGGGCGCGGAGGGAGGCGAAGAGGAGGCGAGCCGACAGAGCACGTGGCGGCGCAACTCGCGGAGCGGGGCCAAATTGACGAGCACCTTGCCATGACGGAGGCACCAGTCGCACACGGCACGTATCAGTGCAGGGACTTCCTCCTCACTCGGCTCCGGTCCGAAAGACACGGTGTATTCGCGCTTCACTCCGCTCCGGCGATTTCGCTCTTGCGCGTCCCGAACGAAATAGGACTTGAGCGCCTCGACAGCCGCCAGCACCAAACGATAGTTGGGGGCGTTGGTGTGAAGAATGGCACTGAACTACTCCATGTTGGGGGGACGCTTCTTCGGGCGGCCGGGCTCACCTGCCGTTGTTCATTCTAGCCTCCTTCGAGGTCAGTGGCCGTGAACGTGATAGGTCGGAACAAGTACAATCTTGTCGAGTGTTTCCTGGAACAGTTCTGCGGCTGAGACAATCGCCGACGGCGGGGTATGATGAGGGAAGACTCGCCCTGAGGAGGACCCGCTCATGGAACTGCCCGTGCTAATCGAACCCTTGTCGGACCGTCCGGGTTACGCCGCCCAACTCGGCGCACCGTTCCATCTGCAGGCGGAAGCCGGCACCGCCGAAGACGCGCGGCAGCAGCTCGCCGTCTTGCTTCAGCGCCGCTTGCAAGGAGGGGCGACGCTGGGGGCAATCAGCGTGCCCGCTGGTCTGGGATCGGCGGTGGAAGGCTGGCTCGCGGATGACACGTTGACTCAACAGTGGCTCCAGCAAGTGCAACAGCATCGCCAAGAGTGCGACGAGGCCGACCGCCGTCGGCTGCTGGGCGACGCCGGGCAGGAAAAGGCTGTCTCATGAGCCTGTACCTCCTCGACGCAGAAGCCGGCACCGCCGAAGACGCGCGGTAGCTCCCCCCTGGGCTTGAGGGCCGATGGGGGGACCGCCAGGATGCCTTCCCTGAAGACCGATAAACCGGCCGGCGGTCACTTCTGCTTGGCGAGGAACTCCAGCAGATCGCTCAGCTCCTGCCGCGTCAGGACTTTTTCCAGCCCTTCCGGCATGATCGACGTTGGCGACGGCGTCATTCCCTCCACGTCGCGGCGGGCGATGCGCAGTTCCGCCAGCTGGGCGGTGCGCAGGGAGATCGCGTCGGCCGTTTCGCGGATGATCGTGCCGGTATTCACCCGGCCGTCCCGGGTGGTCACGACATAGGCGCGGTACTCCGGGACGATCGATGAGCTGGGAAAAACGACGGACTCCACTGTCCCTTCTGGCGGGCGGCCAGTCGCTCGCGCAGGGGTTGCACGGCGTTCTGCACTTCTGCCGGATAGGCTTTGAACAGCCGGTCCAGGTCATCGGCGGACAGGGACTCGGCTCCCGGGGATCGCTTCAGCGCACCGACCAGGGCGACACCCGCGCCCGGGTCGCGCGAGCGAGTAAAGGCCGGTGTCAGCAGCGGGACCACCAGCGGTCCGGCCTCGACGAGGTGCTTCGCCAACCCGAGCAACTGGCTCCGGTCGAGCGTGGCGGACCCCAGGGCCCGGGCCGCGGCGACGCGCAGCAGCGGATCGGTCTTCTCCGATAAGTGGGCGGTCAGGAGCGCAAACGCTTCAGGAGCGAGCTGCTGCTGCCGGCCGGCGATGCAGTCGAGGGCAGCGATGCGCAGCTCCGCGGCCAGGTCGGCTTGCCGGCTCAGGGCCGCCAGACGCTGGTCGAACCCACTCAGGTTCCGGGCCTTGATCGCGGACACTGCCTCGCGCCGCACCGTGGGGTCGTCGTGGCCGAGGGCCCGTTCCAGGGCCTCCGCCCACGGCTTCGGGAGCGGATCGACCCGGCAGCGAGCCACCACGCCCAGCAGCAAGAGGCGTGTCACCGGCGCCGTCTTCGGATCGGCCAGCGTGTCCACGACGAGGCGCTGAACGCGAGCCTCGCCGGCGAAGGCGAGCAATGCGCCGGTCAGTGAACGCTCCTGGCCGGCCGAGCGCTTCGGCGCCGCCAACCAGCCGCGCAGCAGTCCGATCACCTCGCCCGACCACCCCGGCCGCCGGCCCATGACCTCCAGCACCGTCTGCTGCAACTCGAGGTCATCCGTGTCGAGCAGCGGCACCACGCGCTCGCGCGTCAGCCCGCCGTCCTTCATCTGGTCGAGGGCGATTAGCCCCGCCTGGCGGACGCGCGGGTTGGGATCGTCCAGCGCCGGCCGGGTCGCCCTCGGATCGTCGATGCGAAGGAGGGCATAGACCAGGGCGTGCTCGAGGAAGCGGTCCGTCCCCTTGCGCAGGCTCTCCAACAGGGCGGGAACAGCGTCCGGTTGGCCGATCCGCCCCAGCGCCTCGGCGGCCTTCAGGCGAAGTGGCGGTTCGTCCTCGACGACCATGTGCTCGAGGGCGGCCCGTGCCCCCGCATCCTTCTCCACGCCGACGACGTGAGCCGCCGCCTGGCGCACGCCGGCATCGGGGTCGGCGAGGGCATCCCGGACAGCCGCTCGGGCAGGGTCACTGCGGACGCGAGCCAGCGCCCAGACTGCATTGCGCCTCGCCATTATCGACTGTTGCGCCGCCGGCTTCAGGACCTCTCGCAGCACGCCGACGGCGGCATCGCCGCGCTTGCCCAGGTGCGTGACTACCTGGTCGCGCACCTTCGGGCGGGCATCGTCGAGCAGAGCGGCCAGCTTGTCAGCCGGCAGCGTTGCCAGCTTCAGCGACTTGCCCCACGGGTCGGCGATACGTGGAGCATCCTTGCGGCGCACGCGGTAGATCGCCCCCAGGACCTCGGCCTTGGCGATCTTCGAGGTCGGGCATCCGTAGTTGAACCACGCTCCCATGTCCACCAGCAGCAGACTGCCGTCAGCGTCCTCCAGCACGTCGGTGAAGTGGACGTCGTAGTTGTCGGACGTGACGAAATCCTTCTCAACGGAGCGGAAGGTCGAGCCGTCGCGGACCAGCGTGTGCTGCTCGATGCGATGGACGTTGAACTGGGCGGTGAAGAGGCTGTCCTGGTAGTCCCGGCCGAACTGCGAGGAGCAATAGCGGCACAGTCCACACAGGGCGACGGGCAGGGCGGCGCCGTACTGGCGGACAGCGCCGAGCATCGGCCCGGTCTTGGGGAACTCCTTCAGGCACGGGTGTTCCATCGGGTAGACGCCCCCCTCGACGAAGTGCAGCAGGGCGTCGCCCGGTCCCTGGTCCATAGTGCCGATCAGGTCGCCGGCTGACGTGAACACCAGTTCGACCGGGTTGTCGAAGCCGCCACCGCACAGGCGTTCGATCTCGGTCCCGTCGGTGCGGCAGCGCCAGATGCGCGAGGCCAACCCTTCGAGCAGTTCGCCCTCGCGCGTCTTGATCTTGTAGCCGTGCCGGCCATCGGTCCAGTACAGGCGTCCCTCCGGCCCCAGGAACGGCCCGTGAATGTCGCAGCCATTACCATTGAAGCGGAAGTCGCGGACGAGTGCTTCGCGATGGTCGGCCTTGCCGTCCCTGTCCTCGAAGCGCCACAGGCAGGGATGGGAGGTCGCATAAACGATGCCGTCATGCCAGAGAATGCCGGTGGGGAAAGTCAGGTTATCGGCAAAGATGCTACTCTTGTCGAACGTGCCATCGCCGTCGGTGTCCTCGAGCAGCGTGATGCGGCCGAGCTGTCTTTTCAGTTTCAGCAGTTGCTCGCCCGGCAAGTTGGTGCCGGTCCCCTCGGCGACGAACAGGCGGCCTCGGTCGTCGAAGGCGGCGAACAGCGGATAGCGGACCAGGGGAGGCCCGGCGACTTTCTCGATGACGAAGCCGGGCGGCACCCGGAAACGCGGCGGCACCGGCTCCTTCGGAGGAGGGCCGGCCCGCTCGGCAGGGGTGCCCCCGCCGATGAGAACTCCGGACAGCAATCGGAGTGTCAGGACCATCAAGGCGACGGCCATACCGAAGCTGATGAGGAGTTTGTTACGCATGGCAGCTCCTGATTTCGAGAACCAAGCTCCTCACTGGGCGGGTTCCGGCCAGCTGCATCCGAGGGCTCGGCGTTCACTTGTTGCGTTACTTTCCTATCCACTCGTTCATCTGCCTGCCTGTCCAGGGTAACGCAATGATCTCGCTCGGCCACCCGTCGAGGATTTTCGGTCGGTAGGGCTTGCCCGTCTGAACAATGTACTGGCGAATGGCCTTGAGGATTCGCACATTCTCGTCCCGAAGGCGATTGAACTCGTTGATCGGACGTCGTTCAGCTTCTGGATGCCAGGGCACCGCGGTTCTGCCATCGAGATGACGCATGAATGCGATTGTGTCATCAATCGACTCGATTTGAAGTGCGGCGAGCCCACGTTTTTTGTTCTTCTGCCACCACTTCGCCAGCGACCCGCCGAACGGCTCCAGGTTGGGATACGGATCTGGCCCGCCTCTGGTTATCAAATGAAGCTCAGGGTTACAGCAACGAAGATTGCGCTCCACGATCGATTTGCATACGTCGGACACAGAACGGTTGTAGAACTGTTCGGTCCACTTGACCGTAAACGAATATCGGTTGTCGTCCGTGTGCGCGAGAAGCTGATCGAATGCTCCTTCGCCTTCCGCGAGCAGCTGCTGGAGAGCGAGGTACACCGGCACCTGGAGAGAGTCGTTGTATTCTTTTGAATACTCGATGATTGCGTCCCTCTCATCCAACTCGCCCGTGATTTTCGGCGCGGGGTTTTTTGACACCAGCATTTCGATCAGATACTTCACACGAGCACGGGTCTGGTCGAGGTAGGGATCATGCACTGGCCTGAGTGTCTCGGGAACAGCCGTTGTCTCGGGCGTCTCGCCATCATTCGCACCTGGACCGCCGGTCGAACTCCTCATCGACCAGCGGCCCGCGAAGAAGCCGACCCCCAGAGCGACGGTGATGCCGAACCCAATGAGGATAGTCTTGCGCATGGCAACTCTCCTCGGGCCAGTCAGCGTACGAGGCGGCGGAAGGCGTCCTGTTGCAGATCACACTCCAACAGGCGGTCGAGAGTGTCGCGCGCCAGCCCCTCCTGCATCAGCGCGAACACCTCGCGCGCGGCGGACACGGTTTGCTCGACCTCTGCGTCGCCCTGGGCCGCGTTGAGGTAGAATGAAGTGTACCCGTGGCAGCCCCGTTTTGCCATCTCCTGAATGTAAAGCGTGGAGAGTTTACTCTTCAGGGCGGCGTCCGGCGTCTGGAACTGCAGTGATGGGTGGACGCTCAGCCCGCCGCAGCGCACCGCCAGGTCAGTCGCTTCGGCCGCCTCGTTGAGCCGCCGCTGGATGTCACTGCCCAGCCGGTGCAGATAGGCCGGCACCTCGCGCCGCTTCAACTCACGAATCGTCGTCAGGGCGGCACGCAGACCAATCGTGTCGCTCCAGTAGGTGCTCGAAATGAACATTCGCCCGACCGGCTCCATTACCTCGCGCCGGCCGACGACCGCCGCCATTGGATAGCCGTTGGAAATCGCCTTGGCGAAGACCGCCATGTCGGGCATCACCCCAAGGTACTCCTGAACGCCGCCAACACGGATACGGAAGCCGGACGACACCTCGTCGAAGATCAGCACGACGCCGTGCTGGCGGCACAGTTTGCACACGCCGTCGAGGTAACCCGCGGGGGGCAACTCTGACCGCAGTGGTTCCATGATGACCGCGGCGACCTGGCCCTTGTGGTCGTCGAGCAGCTGCCCCAGTACCGCCAGGTCGCCGGAGGGGAACGGCAGGGCGGTCCCGGCCAGGGCCCGCGGCACCCCGGTCGGGTCGATGCCGGGGAAGAGGTGAGGGTCGAGGTTGGCCTCAGCGGCGAGGTTGGCGGCCAGATACCAGTCGTGCCAGCCGTGGTAGCCGCAGAACAGCACGAGGTCACGGCCCGTGACGCCGCGGGCAATGCGGACCGCCATCGCACAGGCCTCGCCGCCACACTTGGCGTAGCGCACCATTTCGGCGCACGGGATCGTCCGCACCAGTTCCTCGGCCAGCTCGATCTCCAGTTCGTGATTGATCGGGTACATGGTGCCCGAGGCCATCTGCCGGCGCACCGCCTCGTCGACGACGGGATCGCAGTAGCCGAGAATGATGGCGCCGATGCCGCTGACCCAGTCGATGTACTCGTTGCCATCGACGTCCCAGAAACGCGCTCCCCTGGCCCGGCTGGCGAAGACGGGCGAAACGCCGTTGGCATAGCGTGTCGGCCGCCGGCTGATCAGTTGCGTGCCGCCGGGGATCAGTTCCAGGGCGCGGCGGTACAGGTCGTAAGAGCGCCGCACCCGGCCGTCTTCGTTCATGAGCCTTTACCTCCTTGCCCGGCGGCTTCGTCCGCGCTCGCCGCGGTCGCGGCGCGCAGACAGAAGCCACCGTCCACGAGCAGGGCGGCGCCGGTGATGTAGTCGGCGTCGTCAGAGCAGAGGAATGCCGCCGCCTTGCCGATGTCCTCCGGCGTGCCGAGCCGGCCCCACGGGAGCGTTGGCGCCGCCTGGCGGATGGCGTCGCTGCCGAACGTTTCGTGCTCGCCGGGCGTGTCGATCCAGCCGGGCTCGATGATGTTGACGTTGATCCGGTGCCGGAGCAGTTCGGCAGCGATGGTGAGGGCCAGGTGATTGAGGCCCGCCTTGCCAGCGTTGTAGGCGATGCTGCGAGCGAAGGCGGTGCGGGCGTGGACGCTGGAGATGAAGACGATCTTGCCGCCTCCGCCGCACTCGACCATGTGCCGGGCGACCAGCTGGCTCATGTGGAAGCCGCCGAACAGCGTCCCCTTCAGCACGTTGTCGAAGGTCTGCGGGTCGTAGTCGAGGAATGCCCCTCGCCGCGAGAAAGCGGGGTTACTGACCAAGAGGTCGATGCGCCCCAGGGCCTCGAGCGCCCGGCTGACGACGCGCTCGCAGGAGGAACGCTCGAAGACATCACCCTCGACTAGCACGGCCTGGCGGCCGAGCGCGTGGATTTCCGCGACGACGGCCTCGGCCTGGGCGGTGTGTTCGCGGTCATTGACGGCGACGTCCGCGCCGGCACGGGCCAGTTCCAGGGCGCAGCCGCGGCCGATGCCGCGAGCGGCGCCGGTGACCAGGGCCTTCTTACCGAGGAGTTTCATGGCTGGAAGAATCCCTCGCAGATCCAAATCGAGACGCCCGCGCCCGAGGTCGCCTCGGCGGAGACTCGTGATCGAGGGCAGGCTGGACTTCCTCTTCCAACGGGTGGTATTCGCGTTCGACCTCGCGGTAGACTTCGGCCATCTCATGACACCCTTCGATGATGGCCTGCCGGAGTTCCTCGCGCTTGTGCCGTTCGAGCCAATCCGCCAGAAGCTGCGCCAAGAGGGCACTGCGCTCGCCCGCGCTCACGGTCCTCTCGAACTCCTCCAAGATGTGGGGCGGAAGGACATAGGTTCGCTTGATGAGTCGCATTGGATGGCTTCCTTCGCAGACGCTCACACGACTGGCAAGACGAGTCGTCAGGGCCCCTCGTAGCCCTCACGCTCCGTGTGAGGAAGCCTCCTCACGCGGAGCGTGAGGGCTACGAGGGCCGACTACTCCGGCACCCAGCGGGGATACTTCTCGCGCACCAGGGCCGCGAACCGCTCCCAGGTTTCGTCGCTGAATCCGCCATACGGCGGCAGCAGCCGTATCGGGAACTGCCTGTCGTGCATGCGGCAGAACATCTTGTCGAAGGCGCCATCCATGTGCGCCGCCCCGCCCGTCACGTCAAGCATGTCACGCATCAGGGCATTCATCTCGTGCAGCATCGGCAGCAGCGTGTCGACGTCGCGACGCCGGCCGGCCTCGAAGAACGCCAGCCCGTGACGCCAGTTCAGGACAACCAGCGAGCCGAGCAGCCCGCACTCCCCAATCAGGCTGCCGTAAGCATAGCCGGTCTCGTTCAGGAAGTGCTGCAACTGAGGAGCCAGTAGCAGCAGCTCCTCGATGCGGTCCAGCGCTTCGGTGCTGTTCTTGGTGGCGACCAGGTTCGGGTGTTCTTCCGCCAGCCGGGCATACTCGCGGGCCGTCACCAGCCGCTTCGTGCGCGGCAAGTTGTAGTGCAGGAACTGGCAGTCGCGGAAGCGGCCGCAGGTCTGGCGGAAGAACTCGAACAGCTCCTGCTCGCTCAGCGGCCCCCAGCTCGGCAGCGAGAGCTGAAACTGACGGACGCCCAGGTCGCGTGCCCGGCCGATCCGCTCAATGATCGTGGGCAGCGACAGGCTGATGACCCCGACCATCGGCTCCGCGCCGCCGGCGCGCATGGCGTCGTGGAAGACGCGCACGATCTGGTCGAACTGCCGCTCGGTGACGGCGTAGCCCTCGCCGGCCGTGCCGAAGATGTACAGGTGCCGCGTCCCCTGGAGCATGGTTTTCACCTCCCGGCGGAACACCTCCTCCAGGAAGTTGCCGTCCTCGTCCCAGGGCACACAGCACGTCGAGAGCAGACAACAGGGATAACGTTTCATGATGAAGGACTCGTGTCAACGCGCGCCCAGTGGATGCTCATCCGCTCCGGCGTCCCCGCGTAGAACGCCAGCAGCGCGCGGCCCTCGCCCAGGGGGCGGATCGCCGGGTGGCCGAAGCTCCATTTGCCCATGTCTTCCCAGTACTGGGCGAAGTCGATGTTCTCCCGCCCCTGCGACAGCAGCGCCCGCTCGTCGTGGACGTGGATGGTCAGGCTCTCCCCCTTCGGCCAGGTGAGTCCCCCATCCGTGGACTGCCACAACTTCATCGTGCCGGGCCGGCCGCGGTCCACGACGAAGGCCAGCAGCCGGCCGTCCTCCAGCAGCAGTGGTGCCGCGATCTGACCTGGGATGTTCGTCTCCCGTGGCAGTTCCCTCGCCCGTTCGCCGAGGGACGACCGGAGGAAGTGGACGTTGCGGTCTCGCTTCTCCTGAAGGTCGTGCGTCCAGAAGAGGGCGATGAACTCGCCGGGCGCCGCTCCCGGGCAGACCCGCTGGTCCCAGTAGTAGAGCCGGTGCTCCGGGTGTTGCGCGACGAGGTGGGGCGAGTCGAAGGTCCGGGCGCCGTCGCGGGAGACGAGGAGCCAGGCCGCGTGATGGCCCGGTTTCGGGTCGTCGTACTCCTTGAAGCTCTCGAAGGCATGGGCAATGGTGCCGCCGGACCAGCGGACCACCGGGCCGGTCGTGGCGCAGCCGGTTAGTCCCGGTGTCGGCAGGATACCCCACGGGCCCCACGATTCGCCCTCGTCGGTCGAGACCGCCAGGAGCTGCCGGCTGCGGAGGACGCCCTCCGTCACCGGGTCGAAGAGTGGTCGGGCCGGGTCGCTGCGGTCGAACCACGTCGCGAACAGCAATAGCCGCCCCGGCTCGGTCTCGACCATCTCCCCCGCCGCCAGCGAGCCGGGCACGCCGTCGAGGACGGTCGCGAAGCGGCACGGCAGCTCCTGCCAGGTCGTCCCCCCGTCGCCCGAGCGGCACAGGCGGAGGGTCGCGGTCGGCGCGTGCTTCGACGGCCCCACCTGGAAACTGCACAGGATCGCTCCCGAGCGCAAGGGGCACAGGCTGGTGAAAAAAGCAATGCGCTCCGCGTCCGGCTTCGCCGTGGCGTCGTAGATCAGTCCCCGCGCCTCGACCTGCATGTTCTCACCTCCCCCGGGCAAGCGAACGCTCACAGCGTACCCCACGAGAGAGCGGCACGCAATGATTCTGCTTGTCTGCAAGCGAGAAGAGGTTACACTGCGAAAGTCGCACGCCCCGGCAGAGGGCCGGTCATTTGCCACTTCAAGGAGTTCTCTCATGCGCTCATCTCGCCTCGGCTGGCTCGCTCTTCTCGTGTCCGCCTTGCCCCTTCTCCACACCGGACGTCTCGCGGCGGACGACTGGCCCCAGTTTCGTGGTCCGAACTGCAGCGGTGTCTCGATGTCGAAACAGCCATTGCCGTTGCACTTTTCGCGCACGAAGAACGTTCGCTGGTCCGCGGAGCTGGGCGACGGCATCGGCTCGCCGGTAGTCGCGGCGGGCCGGGTGTTCTGCACGGCGATGGCAGGAAAGAAGGCGGGCGAGCAGCGGCTGGTCGTGTTCTGCTTCGACGCCGACACGGGCAAGAAGCGGTGGCAGCGCGACCTGCCCGCGGGGCAGACGCCGCTGCCGCCGATTCAGGAGGTCAACAGTTACGCCTCCTCGACGCCGGCGGCCGACGCCGAGCGCGTCTACGTCTACTTTGTCCGCACCGGGCTGGTCGCTCTCGACGCGAAGACAGGCGAAAAAGTGTGGCAGCGGTCGCTGCCGGAGCCGTTCTTCATCTTCGACTGGGGCCCCGGGATGTCCCCCGTTTTGTTCAAGGACACGCTCTTCTTCTGCCAGGACGACGACCTGTCCCCGGCCCTGTACGCGGTGGCGAAAAAGACCGGCAAACTGCTCTGGAAGGACGATCGCAGCGACATGGCGGTCAGCTACTCGCACCCGGTGATCTGCGAGACGGCGAAAGGGCCGGAGCTGGTGGTCGCCGGCACCGGCAAGCTGCTCGGCTACGACCCGGCGACCGGCAAGCGCAAGTGGGCAGCGGAGCTGTTCTGCCGGAACATCAAGACCACGCCGGTCAGCCATGATGGCGTCATCTATGTCTCGGTGGAGAGCACGGGCATGTCCTACCAGTGGCGAGCCGCCGCGGACCCCGGCGGCACGGGCAAGATCACCCGCGAGTCGATCAAGGCCATGCGCAAGGACAAGGGCGCGGGCATTCCCGAGGCGTTCTGGAAGAAGTTCGAGCGCGGCGACCTGAACAAGGACGGCGTGCTCGAGGGCGACGAGATCGACCGGGCGTTCCTCGACCCCTCGAACCAGGGAGGAATTCTCGACAGCGAGGCACGGCGACGCGGCGGCAACACGGCCGACTGGGAGAAGTGGAACGCCGACTTGCAGAAGGAAGCGTCGATCCAAGCCGTGCGCGGTGGCGGCAAAGGAGATGTGACGAAGACGCATGTCCTGTGGAACAAGAAGGACA
>JACOUH010000091.1 GCA_016177925.1 Planctomycetota bacterium
AGGGAAGCGAACTTGACGACGAAGCGGAGAAGGGTCTTCATGGCGTTCTGCTCCAGAGGGTGCCTCAACAACACCATTCTGACAGCAGAACGCCATGCTTGTTTGTCCTCTGTGGTTGCGGCTTTGCCGCGTTAGGGTTTGGGAGAACGGACGGCAACTCTCATCGGAAAGGTATAGCACCATGAGCCGTGTTCGCACGACAAGCACGCGCCGCGGGTTTCTTTCCTCCGCCTCGGCGGGGGCCGGGGCCGCGCTGGCCGCTCAACTGCCCGGCTCGGCAGACGCCGCGCAGGATGTCCCCCTCCTGAAAATCGGCCTGATCGGCTGCGGGGGACGGGGAACCGGGGCCGCCATCGAGGCCTTGCGAGCCGACCGCCGCGTTGAGCTTACGGCCCTGGGGGATCTTTTCCAGGACAAGCTCGACGCCAGCCTCAGCCACATTCGCAAGCAGATTCCGAACAAGGTCCGGGTTACCGCCAAGACGTGTTTTCTCGGGTTCGATGCCTACCAACGAGTCCTCGACAGCGGCGTCGATGTCGTGCTGCTGGCCGCCCCGCCGGCATTCCGTCCGCAGCACCTTGCTGCCGCCGTTGCCGCCGGCAAGCATTCCTTCTGCGAATGCACCGCCGCCATCGACGCCCCGGGCATTCGCTCCTTCCTGAAGTCCGCCGAGCTGGCCGGGCAGAAAAAGCTCGGCATCCTGTCCGGCTTTTGCTGGCGCTACAGCTCTCCCCACCGGGCGGTCCGTGAGCAGATCGAGAAGGGGACCATCGGCGACATCCGCACCATCTACGCCACCTACTACCGTCCGAGCCTGTCGCTCCGCTACGGCGGCAAGCGGCGGCCCGGCTGGAGCGACCTGGAATGGCAGCTCCGCGACTGGGCCGATTTCCTCTGGCTCTCCGGCGACCTGTCCATCCTCCTGTCCGGCGGGCACAGCGTGGACAAGATGTCCTGGTGGATGGGGGACGTGATGCCGGACAAAGCCGTCGCCACCGGCGGCAAGCAATGTGCCGGGGAGGGGAACACCTTCGACCACGCCACCATCGTCTACGAATATGCCAACGGCGTTCGCGGCTTTCTGGGTGTCCGTTCTCAGGACGCCTGCCACGACGAGAATAACGACTACATCATCGGCAGCCGGGGCATTTGCACGATCGGCCGCGGGCCCGTGCCGGTCATCACCGGTCCGAAGCCCTGGCGCTACACCGGCCCGGCGAACAACATGTACCAGACCGAGCACGACGAGTTCTTCGCTTCGCTGCGCCGGGGCAAGCCTATCAACGATGGCCGCCGCATGGCCCATACCAGTCTGATGGCCATCATGGGCCGCATGGCCGCCTACACCGGCCAGGAAATCACCTGGCAGATGGCCCTCAACTCCAAGGAAAGCCTGGTCCCGGAGCAATTCGACTGGAAGATGAAGGTCCCTGAGACTCCGGTCGCCGTGCCGGGACGAACGAAGTTTGTTTGAATGGCAGGCTGTCCTGGTTGGCAGCGGTCCTTCCTTGGGAGAACCGACGCCCACCGATCGCGCCGGTCGATCCATCCGCCTGCTCACTGAGGAGGGTATACCCATGCATTCCCTGCAAATCCTGTTGTTCGGGAGCGTGCTTGTCTGTGCGACCGCCTGTCCGTTTGTGGAGGCCCGCGAAAGGGAACGGGAGGGGACGACCGAGACGAAAGGCAGTGGGGAGAAGGCGAAGTCGCGCGGCACCAGCAGGAAAGCCAACCCCCCTTTGACAGTGCCCGAGATCGGCGTGCGCCAGGAAGATCACGCACCGCTCTACGGGGTATCGACCTACGTTTGGATCTATATGCCGCAGATCCAGGCCGAGTGGCGCGTGTTGGACATGCAGATTTACGAGGAACCGCGCGATCTGGTTTTCCTGGGGCATCGCAAGCTCAAGGGAGGGACGCTGGAGTTGCGCCATCGTCGCAGGAGCGAACCGCACTGGCGGATGGTGACCGAAATCACGCCCGAGCCCGGTCGGGTGAAGCTGGTGGCGCGGCCGGAGCTTGACACTGCCAAGGGTACCGATCAAGGTTTCCCGAAGGACCTGCCGCCGCTTAATGTCTGCTGCACATTCGCGCGGTCCCGGGGCGCCTTCGACTCTTATCCTGATCCGTTTCCGGAGTTCGTCACCCGCACTTTCCTATTCACCGAAAAAGGACGAACGTTCCTCGACAAGACCGTCCGCCGCAAACTTCCCAAGGCAGCTGCCGATGATCCACGAAACAATCCTTCGTGGATTCAAGACTACAGTCCCGTTTGGCTTCCTGTCCGCAAACCCGTTACCGGCAACACGTGGTACAACTGCAGTCCTGACCGCTACACGATTCCGGTTATCGGGGTGGTTTCGCGAGATCGAAAACACCTTGTTGCGCTGGTGAGTGACAAATCGGACCGGCTATGCCAGGCATGGGGGCCCTGCATCCACAATTACCCGCCCTGGCTACCGGAAGACGCGCCGCCTGCCAAGCGTCGCTGGCGTATGACCCTCTACATCATGCCGAACGATCCGCACGCCCTGCTGGAGAGAGTGGCCGAGGAGTTCCCCAACGCGCTCAAGCTCAAAGAGAAACGCGTTCCACCGGAGGGCTCACGAGAATGACCATGCGGCCGGCAGACGAGATTGCCGGCGACCACCCCACGACCAACCCCGCCTAAAGTTTGCCGACACAAAACAGCTCGTGCTTCGCCTTGATCGGCACGATCTTCGAGTAGTGCCATGCCTTGGCCGCCTCCTTACCCTTGAGGACAATCGGCGTCTGCACGCGCAGCACCACCTCGCCGTCAGCAAAGGTGTTGTAGACGATGAAGCCGAGATCGAAACGCTCGACTGCCAGCTTCGCCTTCGACTCGAAGTCGGGCCAGAGCAACGGGCCGGTATCGACCTGGAAGCGCGTCGTCTTCTCGCACACGTTCATCGTCTTGACCGGGTACTCGATCATGGCCGACAGGTGTGGATCGGCGTGCTCGACGTGGGTGCGGGCCATCAGGTACAAGTTCTTCAGAGTCGCCTGGACGACCGCGCTGTCGCTCTTGAGCGGCTGGGTGTTTTCCAGATAGCGAAGGTCGATCTTGCTCTGGCCGAAGCGCCCGGGCAGCACGCCAGCGTCGAGTTCCTTTGGGGCGGCTCGGGCCAGGTCGGAGGTGAGCGGCGTGCGCAGGATCAGATACTCCTTGCGCGACCAGATGCCGCAGAAATCGAAGTTGGGGTCCTGATAGAGCTTCTCTTTCACGTACATTCGCTCCGACTTGCAGGGGGTGATGAGAAAGACCTCCTCGGCCTGGCCGGTGCGGCGGTCTGTGAGGCGGCAACGCGCATCCAGCTGGATCCGGGCCGCGTTCGAGCGGTCCGCCACCGTAAAGGTCAGGTACGAGTTCGGGAAGTCACAGAGCTTGCTCAATTCGACGGCCATGGTGACCTCGGGGATCGGAACAGGGAAGAGGGATTCTAGCCGGCACTGCAGGCGAATCATGGAAGCATTGGTGTTGGCGGAAGTCGTCGTGAGAAAACAAGATACCGCGTTTCGGTTCCCGGCGCACTGCCTGACTGTGGATCAGGTGCTCGCGAAAGCGCGTCTGAAGCCTGATCAGGCGCGCTAACGGCCGCGGCTTTCGGCCCCCTCCCTTGGCTACCTCTGCCAGCTCTCGGACACGTCGGCACTCACCGCACGAAGAAGCAGCCCGTTGTCCGATTGCGCCGAGGTCGACCGCAGCCGAAGGTAGTTCACGCCGCTACCTTTGCGATTGTCTTCCACCGTGCCCACCGGCTTGTCGTCCAGCAGCACCCGGCACTGGCGGCGCTGGGTGTCCCAGGCCAATTCCAGTTGATGCCACCGACCCGGGGCCAATTTGACTCGAGGGAGCAACTCACCGGTCGAAGCAATCGGGAGATTGAAGACGTTGTGGAACTCATCTTCCTGGTCCCAAGGCGTGGAGAAATGGTCGGTAAGTCCGAGCAGGGCCCCGCCAAAACCGGGACGCAGCATCAACTGGAGGCGCAGGCGTCCCTGCGCCCCGACCGGGAAGTTCCAGACCGCACCGGCCGGCCACCGCGCGTCCGCTTTTCGGAGAGCCAGGACTTTGGCCGTGCGATGGTCTGGATCTGGGATAATTTCGACGCCTTTACTGCCAAAAGCGGACCAGTCCTCCAGGCCGTTGGAAAAATCGCACTCGTGTCGCGTCTGGAGAAGCCAGGCCGGATCAAGCAGCCGGAACCGGCGGACATTGCCCTGCTCCACCCAGTTGGAAAAGAGGACGTGACCGTCCGCGGTCAGGGTCGGGAAGGTGTAGGCGACCCCGTAGTCGCTTTGAAAAGTGGGAGGTGTATCCCGGTGCGGGTCACGGGCCACTTCGCGAAAACCCTGCCAGGTGCGGCCCTCGTCCCGAGAGAGGGCCCCGTGCAGCACGAAGCGCCCCCCGTAGGCGTACGGATAACGCAAGCAGGCGTTGCAAAAGAGCAGAAGGTTTCCATCCCGCAGGCGGATCAATCCAGCCGGAGAGTCGGACGAGATCAGACGGCTGGGCTGGGGCGGGGACCAGCGCGCACCGTCCTTTGAGAACGACTCGTAAAACCGGCCGCGCTGCGTCCGCATCAGCATCCAGACGCGGCCGTCTTTCCGTTGAATGACCACAGGCTCATCGGCTCCGTAGGTACCCAGGTCCGGCGTTTCCACACTCAGCACGTCCGGCGAGGCCTGCCAGGTCTTGCCCTTGTCGTCCGAGTACATGCAGCTGCAACTGTAGGGGCCCACGTAGGTGAAGGGCAGGAAGCCTTCGCCCCGCTGATACAGCGTGCGCTTGCTCTTGAAACTGATCGGCAGCACGATACGCCCGTTACGGAGCTGCGTGATCGAGAGCAAATCCGTGGCCATTCCCTTCCGAATCCGCTTGGGTGTTTCCCAGCCCTTTTGCCTGTCTTTCGAGCGCACGTGCCAGATCTCGAGAATGTCATAGGTCGGTGTCCCCTCTTGCTTGGGGAACAGGCTGCCGGAGTTGCCGTCACACAACACGACGAGATGGATCTCGCCCTCCTGATCGACCAGGGCATCAAACAGCCCGAACCCGCCCGCCTCTTTGGGGTACGGGAACAAGTCTTTGGGAGCAGACCAGGTTTTGCCGTTATCCGGGGAATAGCGGCCCTGCATGGTTTGTTGGCGGTTCTTGTCGCGGGCGATGGAAAGCGCGATGATGCGCCCGTCCGTGAGCTGCAGCGCGCGGTACATGTTCTGCCGGAAGGGGTAAGCCGCGCCGGGTTCGGCTTGAAAGCTGGAGACCACGCGGGGCTTCTCGGCCTTGCCAGCTCGGGGTTGCTCAGCCTGAGCGATCCAAGTGCATAAGGCTGAGAGAGCAATCGCGAAAGCGGTTGATCCCTGGCACCTGGGTAGCATGGGTCTCTCCTTCGTTAGACCTTGCGGCCGCGGCGGGCGAGGTAGTAGGCCGTGGCGCTGTCCGACCCGCTTGCGCGGGTGCCCCGGCCGCCGAGTTCACGGGCGTCGAGCACGCCGGACCGCACGTTGCGCCGCCCGTCCGTGACGGCGAAACGGAACCGGGCGGCCGCTTTTGCCCCTTGCGGAACGGCGACGGTGCAACGGCCCTGGTCCTCCTGGTCGGGCTGGAGGACCTGGTAGTCCTCCCGTAACGGAACGGGTTCGGCGGCGCGGCTGACGCTGCCGGCCAGCAGAACGCTCAACACGGCCACGGCCCTGCTCGGCATGGTCTGAGTCCCCCCCGGTGAATCGGTCTGGCTCTGTCGAATCCCCTTTTGTCACGTGCCGTGTAGACCGCGGGGGCATGGGCTACCTGGTCGTGGGGAACGGACCGCACGACCGCACCACGGGACATCACCCGGGCGAGCCGCGGCAGGTGCTTGCAGACCTGGACGCCGGGCACCGAGGTGGCGCTGGGCCGGAATTCGCCGCGCGGGTGCAGATGCGCCGCTGCTGTGGAGTTTACGCAGCACAGGGCGAAATGCCACTGCCTTCGTGATCAGCAGCGCGAACGCAGCCGATCTCCTCTGTGTTTGGTCCGTTGACGGGCGAATGCCGCGGCAGTAAGCTCGGGCGAGCATCGACCTTCTCGCCAGCCACGTGTATCTCTTCGTCAGCGGGGATACCTGCACCTTTTGCATCGCCTGCGAAGCCTGACCGCCCGGAGACTTGCCACGGGAGGGGAAACACCATGAGCCGGTTGCCATCGGTCGCGCTCGCCGCCTTGCTCGCGGCTTCCAGGGTCCTGCCGGCGCCCGCCGCCGGGCCCGAGCCGCCGCCCCCCCAGTTCCTGCTGTCCTGGGGCAAGAAGGGCCAGGGCAAGGGCGAGTTCCGGTCCCCCATCGGCATCGCCATCGACCAGGACGACCGCGTCTACGTCACGGAGTTCCACAACAACCGGGTCCAGAAGTTCGACGGCGAGGGGCAGGTCCTCGCCTCTTTCCCCGTCGCCGAGCACCCCGGCGGCATCGCCGTGGACAGGGACGGCAACGTTTATGTCGCCCCGCTGCTTTTGGGCAAGGTGTGCGTCTACGGACCGGACGGCCACTTCGTGCGCGCGTGGGGCAAGCCCGGCTCCTGGCATTCAACGCGCAGGGGGACCTGTACGCCACCGAGGGGGCCGAGGGTCGCGTGCAGAAGCTGACCGCGGGCGGTCAGCCGCTCCTGGCCTGGGGCGACAACGGCAGCGGGCCGGGCGGCTTCGGCGGCCGGGAGAAGGCGAAGTCCAACCCACTGCCCGGCCCGGTGGGCGTCTGCGTGGATCGCCGGGGCCGGGTCTGGATCAGCTCGACGAACGACCGGGTGCAGCTCTTCTCGGGGGAGGGGAAGTACCTGCTGACGCTCGTGGAGCAGGGGGACAAGGAGGGGCAGTTCAAGCTCCCGCACGGGCTGGCCGTCGACGGCAAGGGCCACCTGTACGTCGTGGACTCCTCGAACCAGCGCGTGCAGAAGTTCGCCATGGACCGGCCGTCCGTCCCGCCGGAGACTCCGGAGCAGGCCAAACGCCGGCACGAGCGCGTCGCCAAGCGGCGCAAGGGCACCGACATCATCTGCCACCGCGGCGCCTCGGAGCACGCCCACGAGAACACGCTGGAGGCGTTCCGCGCGACCTTCGAGCTGGGCGGCGACGGCAACGAGTTCGACATCCGCCAGACGAAAGACGGGGTGCTCGTCGTCTTCCACGACGACATGCTCGACCGGCTGCTGGAGGCCTATGGCGACGTCAGCAATTACTCCTGGGAGGAGTTGCAGCGCTTTCGCTTCCGGGAGCCCGGCCGCTTCGGCGCGCAGTGCCGCATCCCCACGCTCGTCGAGGTCTTCGACCTGCACCGCCAGCACGGCGGGCTGATGCACCTGGACATCAAACGCCCCGGACTCGACCGGGCCATCGCCGACCTGTTGACCCGCATGGACCTGTGGGACCACGTCGGCTACTGCAACACCGAGACCGGTGGGGTCATCCTGCGCGACGCGCGGTACAAGTCGCGCCGCTACAAGGCCGGCCTGTACCAGGACCACGGCGAGGTCTTCCTCGACGCCATCGCCGCGGCCCTGAAGCAACCCGGCGACGGTGTGATCGTCGATGACCCGCGCGGCGTGGCCGTGGCTCTGGGCCGCAAGCTCGGCAAGTTGTCCAGGGAGCCCGTGTCGCCGCGGACGGTCGTGCCGGCCAAGGACGAGAGGCGGCCCGGCGAGGCGGACCTGATCGCGACCCTGCGCAAGGCCGACGACTGGGACCGCGTCGCGGAGACTACAGCCGACCAGGCGGTCTCGGGCAAGCGCATCCGCGCTCGCGCCCGGGCCGCCGAGGGACTTCTGGCGGCAAAGGCTTCCTCGAAGGAAGCCTTGGCCGCGCTGGAGGAGCGCGTCCGCAAGCGGAGCCTGCACAAGGACTGGATGTACCACGGCTTCGACGGGGCGATGGCCCTGCGCGCGCTGATCCTGCTGCGGGCGCCCAACGCCGTCGAGACGGCGCGCTTCGCCCTGTGGCGCGACGACCCGGCGCTGGAGCCGGTAATCGACCCGCGCTGGAAGAACCCGCGGGCGTGGACCGACTTCCGTGTGAAGATGGTGGCCTGGCCGGCACTGGCAAAGTGCCCGGGGGCGGCGACGGAGCAGCTATGCCGCGACTACCTGGCGCTGAGCGACGAGGAGGCCCGCCAGCTCGGCCCGCCGCAGTTCGAGGAGGCAGCCCGGGCGCTGCTGGCGGTTAGCCCGCGGTCCGAGACGGCCCTGGCATTGATGAAGCACCGACTCCAGGCGGTGCGCGGCCGGGCGATCCTGGGCTGCCTGGCCCACGCCAAGCAGGACTGGGCCAAGGCAGCGCTGGAGAAGGGCGCCCGACATGCGCTGGCCTATCGGGTCCAGGACTGAAGGCGACTCGCATTCCGCCGCCAGCCGGTGGTATTTCGCGGCGGTCTGCGCCAAAGCCATTTCCTTCATGATCTCGTCTGACTCTGACTTGCCTACCCGGGAACCGCCGCGGCCCTGGCCGGCGTCGTAGCCGAGAAGCTCGAGCCACAAGCCCGAAGGCACCTCGGCAGACTGGAGCCGCGAAAGCATCGATGCTGGTCGAGGGTGAAGGAACGTCCTTCTCGACACGAACATCCTGGGACGAATGACGGAGCCCGGACATGTTCAACACCAACAAGCCGTTGATGCCGTCGCTGCCCTGATCGGCCCCGGCGACTCTTTCTCGAAGACAGCTTTTGTCCGTGGTTACACCAGGAGCTGCTTGACTACCTCGCCGGCAATGTCGGTGAGGCGGAAGTCGCGGCCCTGGAAGCGGTAGGTCAGCTTCGTGTGGTCCAGGCCCAGCAGGTGGAGGACCGTCGCCTGCAGGTCGTGGACGTGGACCGGGTCCTCGACCGCGTAGAAGCCAAGTTCGTCCGTGGCACCCAGGGTAATGCCCGACTTGATGCCGCCGCCGGCCAGCCAGAGGGTGAAGGCATCGCGGTGATGGTCGCGGCCCAGGGGCGTCTTGTTCTCGCCCATCGGCGTGCGTCCGAACTCGCCGCCCCAGATTACCAGCGTCTCGTCGAGCAGGCCGCGCCGCTTCAGGTCCTTCACCAGGGCGGCACAAGGCCGGTCCACTTCCTTGCAGCGCGCCTCGATGCCGCCCTCAATGTCGTTGCCCCCCGGGCCGCCGTGGTGGTCCCAGTCGGTGTGGTAGAGCTGCACGAAGCGCACGCCGCGCTCCACCAGCCGGCGTGCCAGCAGACAGTTGCGGGCGAACGACGGCTTGTCCGGGTCGCAGCCGTACAGGTCGAACGTGGCCTTGCTCTCGCCGCGGAGGTCCACCAGCTCCGGGCCGCTGGCCTGCATGCGGAACGCCATCTCAAAGGCGCTGATGCGGCTGGCGATCTCGCTGTCGTCCGTCGCGGCGTAGCGCTCGGCGTTGAGGGTGTTGATGGCGTCGAGGGCCTGGCGCTGCCGTTGCGTGTTGATCCCCTCGGGGCTGGCCAGACCGAGGATGGGGGCACCGGAGGTGCGGAGCGGCACGCCCTGGTGCGGCGACGGGAGGAAGCCGCTGCCGTAGAGGGTGGCGCCGCCACGCGGCCCACGCCGCCCGGTCTGGAGCACGACAAAGCCGGGCAGGTTCTCCGACTCGCTGCCGATGCCGTAGGTCAGCCACGCCCCCATGCTCGGCCGGCCGGGGCGAGTTGAGCCGGTGTTGATAAACAGCTTCGCCGGGCCGTGGTTGATCGCATCCGTCTGCATCGAGCGGACGATGGCGATGTCGTCGGCAACCGTGGCCAGGTGGGGCAACAGCTCCGAGATCACGGCGCCCGATTGACCATGGCGGGCGAACTTCCGCTTGCTGCCCAGAAGCTTCGCGTCCTTCGGGATGAAAGCGAAGCGGCGGTCGGCAACGAACGACGCGGGGATCGGCTGGCCCTGGCGCCGGGTCAGTTCCGGCTTGGGATCGAACAGCTCCAGCTGGCTAGGACCGCCAGCCATGAAGAGGTAGATGACCTGCTTGGCCTTCGGCGGGAAGTGCGGCGCCTTCGGAGCGAGCGGGTTGACGCGCGGGACCTTTTGCTCGGCCGCGGCGGCGCGCGACCCAAGAAGGGACAGGAGCGCCATCGAGCCGAGGCTCAGGCCGCACTGCCCGAAGAAGTGCCGGCGGGTCTGCAATAGTAGCTCTGGTGGGTGGTCCATGTGTCACTCGCGCGTGATGAACTCGTCCAGGTTGAGCAGCACCCGGGCCAACGCCGTCCAGGCGGCGAACTCCTGAACGTCAGTCTTTCCCGCGACGGCGAGCCCGGCCAGCTTGCGAGCGGCCTGCGGGTCGGCGCCGAACTCCTGCCGCTGGCGGGCGAGAAACTCGTCTAACACGCGTCGTTCCGTCGCGGTCGGCGCGCGGGCCAGGCAGAGGCGGAAGGCATGCTGCAGGCGGTCCTCGTCCTTTGCCTCGCGGAGCAGGCGCGTCGCCAGCCCGCGGGCGCATTCCACGAAGGCCGGGTCGTTCAGCGTCATGAGCGCTTGCAGGGGCGTGTTGGAGCGGTGGCGGCGGGTGCAGGCGGCCTCGCTCCGCGGCGCGTCGAAAGTCACGAGGTATGGGTGCGGGCTCGTCCGCCAGAAGTGAGTATAGAGCCCGCGACGGTGGCGAGCGGGGCCCTTGCTCATCACCCACGGCACCGGCGCGCGGCGTAACTCCATCACGCCCGGCGCCTGGTAGGGGAAGACGCTCGGCCCGCCGATTGTGGTGCAGAGGAGCCCGCCTGCGCTGAGCATCACGTCGCGGATGACCTCGGCTTCGAGTCGGAGGCGCACCTGACGTGCCAGGAGCTGGTTACGCGGATCGACCGCGGCCAGATCGTGGCGCTGGTTGGACGACTGGCGGTAGGTCGCTGACGTGACAATCAGGCGATGAAGCGCCTTGAGGCTCCAACCCCCCCTCCCCCCACCCTCGCCCCCCGGGGGGGAGGGCCGTGGTGAGGGGGCCATCAGCTCGCTCGCCAGCCAGTCGAGCAGCTCGGGGTGCGTCGGCGGCGTCCCTTGCGTGCCGAAGTCGTTCTCCGTCTCGACGAGGCCGACGCCGAAGTACGGCTGCCAGACGCGGTTGACCAGGACCCGCGCGGTGAGCGGGTTCTCCGGCGACACAAGCCAGCGCGCGAAATCGAGACGCGTTGGTTTCTTCGCCTGGAGTGGCGGCAGGATGCGCGGCACGTTCGGCGTCACAGCCGCGCCCGGCCGGCGGAAATCGCCGCGCAGGTGAATGTGCGTTGTCAATGGTTTCGCCCGCTCGCCGAGGACCAGGGTCTTCGTGACCGCCGGCTCCTTCTTCTTCAGCGGGGCGAGCTGGGCGGCGAGCTGCCGGCGCGCAGGTGCCGCGACGTGATAGGCGTCGAGCAGGAGGGTGACGTGCGGCGCGCAGCCCGGGGTAACCGTTCGGTTCGACAGCAGGTCCA
>JACOUH010000005.1 GCA_016177925.1 Planctomycetota bacterium
AATTAACGATCCGTGTACAGAACTTATCTTCAATTGTACATCGTGTTTTCTAGCCTGTTGGCTTCCACAGGACTGCCGGTACGCTGGCGAGTCACCTATCAATCGAAGATTGACGACCCACTAGTCCCTCCCTGCCCCCGCGCAGGAACCAGAAACGGGACGGGCGGCGCTCTGCTCGCAGAGCGCTGCCCGTCCCGTTTCGTCTCTGGACCGACCTCTTCTCAGGCCGCCAGACGTGTGCGCTGGCGCAGGAACGATGCACAACTCTGGATCACCCGCCGCTGCTGGTCGACCGTCAACTCGGGAAACATCGGCAGGGCGAGGACCGCTCGACTCGCGCGCTCGCTGACGGGGAAGTCGCCCTCGCGGTAGCCCAGGAACAACAGGCATTCCTGCAAGTGCAGCGGCACCGGGTAGTAGATTTCGCAACCGATACCTTCGCTCTTCAAGTGGCGGACCAGGCCATCGCGCTGACCGTTCGTCACGCTCACCACGTACTGGTTGAACGTGTGCCGCCGCTGCGGGTGGACCAGCGGAGGAGCGAGCACTTCGCCCAGGCGGTACTCGTTGATCAGGGCGTCGTAGCGGCGAGCCGCCTCCCGGCGCGCCTCGATCCAGCGCTCCAGGTGGGGCAGCTTCACGCGCAGGACAGCGGCCTGGACCGCGTCGAGGCGTGCGTTCCAGCCAAGGTACTTGTGATAGTACTTCGGCTCCATGCCATGCACGCGCAGACAGGCCATCCGCGCCGCCCACTCGGGATCGTTGGTCACGACCATCCCAGCGTCGCCGTAGGCCCCCAGGTTCTTCGTCGGGTAGAAACTGAAACAGCCAAGGCTTCCCAGGCTGCCGGTCCGTTTGCCCTGGTACTCCGAGCCCAGCGCCTGCGCCGCGTCCTCGATCAGGATCAGGTCGTGCCGCTCGGCGAGGCGCCACAGGGGTTCCATCTCGGCACACTGGCCGAACAGGTGGACGAGCAGGATAGCTCGTGTCCGCGGCGTGAGAGAGGCCTCGACCTGCTGCGGGTCGAGGTTCCACGTCTCGGGGTCAATGTCGACGAAGACGGGACGGGCGCCGGTGCGGCAGACGGCGCCGGCGGTGGCGAAGAAGGTGAACGGCGGCAGAAGGACCTCGTCGCCGGGGCCGAGATCGAGCGCCTGCAGGGCGAGCAGCAGGGCGTCGGAGCCCGAGCTGCAGCCGACTCCGTGGGCAACGCCGCAGTACTGGGCCACCTCTTCCTCCAGCGCCGCGACCTCCGGCCCCAGGATGACCTGCCCCGAGGCGAGCACGCTTTCGAGACGCGCCTCGATCTCCGGCTGCAACTGCCGATACTGGGCTTGCAGGTCGCAGAGAGGAACGCTGCCGCGCGTCGACATTGCTGACTCCCTTCAGCACCAGGTGGGGCAGGCATCTTGCCTGCCGGGGAAAGGCAGGCAAGATGCCTGCCCCACGAAGACCCCAGTCTGCCAAGTCAGAAGTAGGTTACTCAACCGCCC
Source organism: Planctomycetota bacterium (assembly GCA_016177925.1). Classification (GTDB taxonomy): domain Bacteria; phylum Planctomycetota; class Planctomycetia; order Gemmatales; family Gemmataceae; genus JACOUH01. The sequence continues at coordinate 1,494 of JACOUH010000005.1, forward strand.
CCCCTTCCCGCCGGTCTGGCCAGGCCGCTTGCTGCGGCCTGGCGGCTCAGAAGGTAGGGCCGACCCTTCCTCATGTCAAGGCAGGCTGCGCGCACGTTCCTGGCGAGCGGGGGGTGTGAACCCCCCGGTTGTCTACCGGGGGGTTCACACCCCCCGCTCGCCATTTCTTGCCTTGACCCCCCTGGAGTTGTGTCCAATAATCCAGCAGCACCGCGTTTTGCCGCCTGGGCTCCTCGATTCCCGGGACGTGCCGTGTTGCACGGGGAGGGCGCGGATGGAAGGAGGAGAGATGCGAACGGACCTTGCGACGCCTGCCACCAACGGGACGTCTCACGCCACGAACGGCAGCAGTCCCCTCGTCGGTCTGCGCCGCCAGCTCGCCGAACTCGACCAGGCGGAGCGCGTCGAATTGCTGCGCGCCCTGCTTGGCGATGCCGCCTGCCGCCAGGTCGGCGTCTACCCCATCCCGGCGGGCTTCAAACTGTCCGTCGTCATCCCCTGCTACAACGAGGAGCGCTGGATTCGCGAACTGGTCCGCCGCGTCCGCGCCGTCGCCATCCCGAAAGAGATCATCATTGTCGACGATTGCAGCACCGACGGCACGCGCGCTATCCTGAAGGAACTGGAGGCCGAGGCGAAGGAGGTCCGTGTCATCCTGCAGGAACGCAACCAGGGCAAGGGAGCTGCCCTGCGCGAGGGTTTCAAACAGGCGACCGGCGACGTCGTCGTGGTGCAGGACGCCGACCTCGAGTACGACCCCGCCGAGTATCCCCGCCTGATTCAGCCGATCATCGATGACCAGGCCGACGTGGTCTACGGCTCGCGTTTCATCGGCGAGCGGCACCGCGTGCTCTACTTCTGGCACTCGGTCGCCAACAAGGTGCTGACCACGCTGTCAAACATGTTCACGAATTTGAATCTGACGGACATGGAGACCTGCTACAAGGTCTTCCGTCGCGAGGTCCTCACCGACATTACGGTCAAGTCCAACCGCTTCGGCTTCGAGCCGGAAATCACCGCCAAGGTCGCCAAGAAGCGCAAGGGCCGTTCGTCGTGGCGCGTCTACGAGGTGCCGATCAGCTACTCGGGACGCACCTACGAGGAGGGCAAGAAGATCGGCCTGCGCGACGCGATCAACGCCCTGTTCTGCATCATTCGCTTCCGCTACTTCAACTGAGCAGGGCCCGAATCGCCGCCATCGAAGAGCAGTAGACCGAGGAAGAGGCCGGAAGGAGTCCCAGGCGGGAATCCTTCCGGCCTTATCGTTTCCGGAGTGGGCAATTGTGGTGGGAAACGCCGCCCTGCTTCGTCTAGAATAGTGCGGAAGCGGTGTCCTCTCCACCACGCTCGAGTTCCTGGGAGGCAGATCCGATGCGGACGCCCTCTGTCTTCGCCGCGCTGGCGTGTGCTCTGCTTTCACTGAACGGTCCCATGGTCCGGGCTCAGATTCCGGCCAAGTACAAACCGACCATCCAAAAGGGGCTCGACTGGCTGGCCCGGAGCCAGAACCCGCGCACCGGCCACTGGGAGGGCACCAACGGGCAGTATCCTGTGTCGATGACCGGCCTGGCCGGCATGGCGCTGCTGTCGGAGGGCAGCACCACCCGCGCCGGCAAGTATTCCAAGAACATCCGCCGTGCCCGTGACTGGCTCATGGCCCAGGCCCAGGCCAACGGCCTCATCAGCAACCCGCGCGAACAGGGCCAGGGCGTCCGCTACATGTACGGACACGGCTTCGGCCTGTTGTTCCTCTCCTGCGTCTACGGCGAGGAACAGGACCAGGACAAGCGTCGCAAGCTCGAGGACATCCTGACGCGCGCTTGCCAGTTCACGCGCGACGCCCAGACCTCGCGCGGCGGCTGGGGCTACGTCTCCGCCAAGGACAGCAACCAGTTCGACGAGGGCTCGGTCACCATCACGCAGTTGCAGGCCCTCCGCGCCGCCCGCAACGCCGGCATCAAGGTCCCGGCCGACACCATCAAGGACGCCGTCAAGTACCTGACCGACTCGACTGGCAGCGATGGCGGCGTGCGCTACAGCCTCGCCCAGGGCGGCGGCGGGCCCGGCAAGCCTGCCCTGACCGCGGCGGCCATCTGCTGTGGCTTCTCCGCCGGCGAGTACGACTCTCCGCTTGTCAAGAAGTGGCTCGGCTTCTGCCAGCAGCACATTCCCACCCTCGGCGTCGGCGCCCGCATCGGCCACGACGAGTACACGCACTACTACTACGCCCAGGCCGTCTACGCGCTGGGTGAGGACGGCTGGGTCAAGCTCTTCCCCGACGCCAAGGCGGCCGACCGCGTCACCTGGAGGAAGTATCGCGAGGCCGCCTTCGACGGCCTCGTCCGCACCCAGCAGACCGACGGCAGCTGGAGCGGGCACAACTGGACCGCGAGCTTCGGCCAGGTCTACGTCACCGCCGTTTTCCTCACCATCCTGCAGCTGGACAACAACACGCTGCCCATCTACCAGAAGTGACTTCCCCAAGCGCTCCGCGGACATATACTGTTCGCGGAGTGTCTGCGCGCGCCGCAGAGGAGGCTGACACGATCATGAACGACGGAGAGGGACCGCCCAAGAAACTGTTTCAAATACGTGGGGCAGGCTTCCAGCCTGCCGGGCAGAGGCAGGCTGGAAGCCTACCCCACGAGAGTTTTGAAATAGTCCTCACGAAGCGGGGGAACGCGATCCGCTGGCTGGTATGGGGAGGATTCGCCGTCCTCTGGTCGGTCGCCCTGCTGACAACTTTTCCGGTGCGCGCCCGTGACGCGATCCTGCCGGAGGAGTACGCCTTCTCCTCGGGCAAAATCCTGCACGTCGCAGCCTATGCCGTTTTCGCCTTGCTGACTGCCTGGCTCGATGTCCGCCGGCCGTGGCGCTGGGCCCTGCTCGCAGTCCTCTCCTTGCACGCCGGCGCGACGGAGTTCTTCCAGCAGTTCGTCGGCCGCACTTCGTCCCTGGCAGACGTCGGCCTCGACCACGCCGGCCTCGTCCTTGGCGTCGCCCTGAGCTGGTGGCGCTGGCTGGGTGTCACACGCTTCCGGCCGCGGCCTTGACCGGGGCCGGCCTCGCCTGCCGCGCGGCGGGGGGCCTCTGACGGGCTCGCCACCACAGCCAGACCATTAACCCCAACCCCGCCGCCATGAGCAGCACGCTGACGTTGCTCTCTAAGCCGACCGGCCGCTCATCGCTGCGCAAGATCTCGTTGACGTAACGGTGGGCGGCATAGCCGATCATCATGAGCCCCATTACCTGCCCGTCATAGCGCTTGAACGGCTCGAATGCCAGCAGCAGCAACAGCAGCAGCGCCATGCTGATCGACTCGTAAATCTGCGTCGGGTGCAGCCCCAGCGTGCGCGGGCGGAACGTCGGCAGAGCGACCTCCTTGCCGCTGCGCTCGACCGTCAGGTTGACGTCGGCAACCGGATCGCGCGACACCCTCAGATCAACGAGCACTTCCCGGATGTCGCGCGCGCGCTTGATCTCCTGACCGTTCATCTGGACGATGACATCGCCGGGTCGCAGTCCGCTCCGCTCGGCCGGTGAGTTGGGTTGCACCTGAGTGACCTGGGCGGGACCCTCGTATTCGACCAGGAAGCCGCAGGCGGTCTGGGAGCCGGCCCGGACCAGCGCGCTGGCCGACGGCGCCGACAGCGGGAAGGTGATGGACGGCCAGCAGTTCGCGCAGGCGACCTGGCCGTAACAGCAGCCGTTGAGCAGGCACCCCATGCGGCCGAAGATCAGCCCCAGGGCGATCGTCGGCGCGATGACGTCGGCCATGCGCAGGACGGTCACGTTGGGCTTGTGACGGAAGAACAGCCCGTGCCCGACGAAGTAAGCGGCCACGGCGCCGGCGACCGCCCCGTACAGGATAATGCCCCCGTCCCAGATGCGCGGCAGGGCGACCAGGATCGCCCAGAGCCGCTCAGGCGGCCAGATCGGCATCTTCTCGTGGAAAATCAAATAGGTAAGCCGGGCGCCGAGGATGCCACCAAGGAAGATCCAGAAGGCCACGTCCTGGATGACCTCGCGGGCGATGCCCGCCTTGACGGCCCGGCGTGCCGCCATCCAGGTCGTCGCGATGAAGGTCACAAAGAGCATCATGCCGAAGCCGTAGACGGGAATGCCCTCGGTCGTGATCGGGAGGCGGAAGAGGATCGGCTGCATGGCAACCTTCGAGCAGGTGGGGATTGATCGGCCAGCCCGCGGAGCGGGTAGCGACTACTCCCCGAATCATAGCGAGTTGCCTTGGCGGCAGAAAGAGTGACTGTGTCCGCGGATGCCCTCCCCGCTGTTGGCGAGCGGGGGGTGTGAACCCCCCGGTACTGCGACGGACCGGGGGGTTCACACCCCCCGCTCGCTAAAAAACGGGAGGGACATTGGCGAAGTCCTGGACGCGCTTGACAGAGGGAAACGACATGACTACGAAGAGTTATACCCCTCGTCCGGCAGGCCCCCCGAGGGGGCGGGAAAGGGGCCCATTTCCCCCCGGCAGCGCGGGGCCGGAAGGTTCCGAAAATCAGGTTGACAACATCAAGCGGGGGCGTACAGGTAGATACGTCCTTTTGGGCAGGGTCGCCCCTCGACCGTGGCGTGCCAGGGCACGACCGGGCGGCCGACTGCCAACCGCTGCACCCGGATGGAAAAGCAAAGGGACACGTTCGAGGGTCCCTTATACCCCACGGTATTCTTGCGCGAGGACTACAAGATGTTCGGAGGTCAACTGCTGAACCCCTTCTGGCTGAAGGAAGAGGAGACGTCGCCATGGCCGGCATCGGCCCCCCCTCTCAACGAGCGCGCCACCCGCGCCCGCAATGAGGACGTTGACGAAGACGAGGACCTCGACGACGAGGACGAGGACCTCGACGACGACGAGGACGAGGACCTCGACGACGATGAGGACGAAGACCTCGACGAGGAATTCGACGAAGACCTCGACGAGGACCTTGACGACGACGAGTTCGACGACGACGACGACGAGTTCGACGACGAGGATGACTTTGACGACGAAGAAGACGAGGACGAGTTCGAGGAGGAAGAGTTCGACGAGGAAGACGACGACGACGACGACGACGAGGACGAGGACGAAGACCTCGGCGGCGACGCGCCGTGAGGCATCCTCACCCCTCCCGCCAACCGCAGGAGGGAAGCAAACCAACGGAGGGCGGCGGAGGCCACCGGCTTTCGCCGCCCTCCCTCCTTTTTGGAGGCACTGTCTCTCTTTTTGCAGGGCGGAGAGATTGTCGGTTGGCGAGGCTCTGGCGGCGGTGCCAGCCGGACGCAGGGGAGCCGGGCCGCGCGCGGCGCTGGGCGGCGACCTTGCTTTGCACTTCCGGCGGCGACGGTTATAATCGTCTGTGGGTTCAGGGTCGGGCGGGCCGCTCACGGGGCAGCTTGTCCTCCCCGGCACCTCCGCAAGCAGGGGGAGAGCGATGGCACATCTGGGCAAACCCTCCAATGATGGTCCGGCCGCGACAGGGTCTTCCTTGACGCGGGCTGCCGACCAGAATCAAATCGACTTCGAGCTGGAGTTCTTCGGCGGTGTCCTGCAGCGGGCGCCTGACTACGTCGACGTCCTGCGGCAGATGAGCAAGCTCCTGACGCTTAAGGGTCGCTACGCCGACGGTCTGCAGGTCGACCGCCGCCTGGTGCAGCTGTGCGCCGGCGACGCGCTGGCCCACTACAATCTTGCCTGCCGCTACGCCCGCCTGAAGCGGCCCGATCTGTGCCTCAAGACGCTGCGCCGCGCCGTCGAGTTGGGCTACCGCGACTTCCGCTACATGCGCGAGGACAGCGACCTCGACTCGGTCCGCCACGATCCGCGCTTCCGCCAGCTGCTGCGCGAGTACGAAACCCGCTGACCTTAGCCCGACGCGCCAGCGAGGAACGCAGCGAACCTCGCTGGCGCGTCGGGCTAATCACTCCTTTCCCTCCTCTGTTATGGACGCGCTCTCCCGGGGTGATGGTGTTCTGTTCGCGAGCCCCTCGGCGAATCGGGCGCGCCAGTTCTTCGCCACCAAGCCACGAGCCCTCGCCGACAAGGTGACGACGGTCGCCGACGCCGTGGCGCGGCTGGTCGCTGATGGCGAGTACCTCGCCATCGGTGGCTTCGGTGCCGATCGCATCCCGACCGCCGTCGTTCACGAGGTTCTCCGCCAGCGCCGGCAGAATCTCGGCTTCGCCGGGCACACCGCCACCCACGACTTCCAGGTCCTCTGCGCCGGCAACCTGATGGGGCGCGGCCGGGCGCTGGCCCGCGTCGATGTCGCCTACGTCGTCGGCCTGGAGGCGCGCGGCCTGTCGCCACACGCTCGCCGCGTCATGGAGTCCGGTGAGGTCGAGGTCGTCGAGTGGAGCAACTACACCCTGGCGGTGCGCTTCAAGGCGGCGGCGATGGGACTGCCCTTCCTGCCGGTCCGTTCGCTGCTCGGTACGGACACCTTCCGCCATAGCGCTGCCATCGAGATCGCCTGTCCCTTCACTGGCGAGCGACTCGCCGCTCTGCCGGCGCTCTATCCCGACGTCGCGGCCATCCACGTCCACGAGGCCGACCGCTACGGCAACTGCCGGCTGCGCGGCACCAGTGTCGCCGACCTCGACCTCGCCCGCGCCGCCCGCAAGCTCATCATCACCTGCGAGCGCCTGGTGCCCAATGACGAGATCCGCCAGGACCCCACACGCACGGTCATCCCCTTCTTCTGCGTCGATGCCGTCTGCGAGGTGCCGTTCGGCAGCTATCCCGGCAACATGCCCTATGAGTATTTCTCCGACGAGGAACATCTGCGGGCCTGGCTGGAGGCCGAGCGCGACCCGGACACCTTTCGCCGGTTCCTCGACGAGTACGTCTGGAACGTGAAGGACTTCGCCGAGTATCTGCAGCGCTGCGGCGGATTGCCGCGGCTGCAAGAATTGCGGCGACAGGAGTTCCTCCTCCACCGCGGCCGCTGAACCGTCCCCCTCCTCTTGCCCTGTTCGCCGCGCGGACCTAGAATGCACGACGGTATTACAAAGTATTCTCTCGCGAGGTGTGTGATGAAACGGCCTCGGAATGCAGCGATTCTGCTTTGTCTGCTGGGGGTGGCAGGGCTGGCGGTCTGGTCGGGCTGTGGCTCGCTGCCGGATGGCTGGGACGATCAGCCCGGCCCGCCGCGCGTGCTGGTGTCGTTCCCACCGCTCTATTCCTTCGTCAAGAATGTTGGCGGCGACCAGGCGGGCGTAATTTGCCTCTGCACCGACACGGGGCCGCACGAGTACGAGTTCAACCCCAACCAGACGATCAAGTTGAAGCGCGCCGATCTCTTCTTTGCCAATGGCCTGAGGCTCGACGATCACTTCACCGACAAGATGGTGGACGGCACCAGCAACAAGAAACTGCTCTATCGTAAGCTCGGCGACACGTTGCCCGCGGCCCTGCGCAAGAAGAAGGAGGAAGAAGCCGGCAAGCATGACGAGGACGGGCACCATCACGGCGCTTTCGACCCGCATGTCTGGCTCGGCATTCCCCAGGCGATCAGCATGGTCGAGCGCATCCGCGACGACTTGAAGAAGGTCGACAGCAGCCACGCCGCCCTCTACGACAAGACCGCCAAGGACTACATCGCTCGGCTGGAGAAACTCCACCACGACGGCAGGGAGAAGTTGAAGGGCCTGAAGAATGTCCCTGTCATCACGTTCCACGAGTCGATGGACTACTTCGCCGACAGCTTTGGTCTGAACGTGATCGGCTCGATCCATCCCGACACCGGCGTTGAGCAGAACCCGAACATCACGGCACTAATCAAGAAGTGCGCGGCCCTGCCGAAGGAGAAGAAGCGGTTGGTCCTGATTGCCGTTGAGCCACAGTATCCCGAGAAGGCGGCCGAGATCCTCAAAAAGCAGATCGAGGATCCGAAAAAGACGGGGATCGAGAAGGTGGTCATCGTCACGATCGACCCGCTGGAGACCTGCTCCAACGACGACCTGAGCGCCGACTGGTACGTCAAGCGGATGGAGAAGAACCTCGACACCCTGGCGAAGTCCGCGAAATGACCACGCCGCTGGTGAGCATCCGCGATCTGCACGTGGAGTTGGGCGGGCGGTCCGTGCTGGACGGAGTGGACGCCGAGTTGAAGCGCGGGCAGATCACCGCCCTGATCGGCTGGAACGGCTCGGGCAAGACGACGTTGCTGCGCGCGCTGGTCAAGGAAGTGCCCTACCGTGGCCGCATCGAGTTCCACTGCGGGCACGACCACCGCCGGCCGACGCCGGAGCACGTCGGCTACGTACCGCAGAAGCTGCGCGTCGAGGCGAACCTGCCGTTGACAGTGGCCGACCTGCTGGGGCTGGCGCTGTTGCGCTGGTGGCCGCTGTTCCTTGGCATCGGCCGGCGCGCGCGCCAGCGCATGGAGCAGCTGCTCGCCCGCGTCTGGCTCGGTTCGGAGTTTCTCGATCGACCCGTGGAGAAACTGTCCGGCGGAGAACTGCAGCGCGTGCTGCTGGCCCTGGCGCTGGAGCCACACCCGGAGCTGCTGTTGCTGGACGAGCCGGCCGCGGGCATCGACTTCCAGCACGCTGAGAAGTTCTACGAGCTGCTCGCCGACCTGAACCGCCGGACGGGCGTGACCATCCTGCTCGTCTCACACGAACTGAGCGTGGTGAACCGGCACGCCCACCACGTGCTGTGTCTGACGGACGGTCGGGTACAGTGCCAGGGCCCGCCGCAGGAGATGCTGACTCAGGACGCGATCCTGCGGACCTTTGGCTCCGGCAGCGGCCTCTACGGACACCACCACGACTGATACCGCGTTGCGTTGATTGGTGTCCGTGAGCGGCGCGGCGTCAGCCCGCCGATCTGCGGCGCAGACCAGCGGGCTGACGCCGCCGATACAAGCCCGACGCGCCAGCGAGGGACGACGGAATCCCTCGCTGGCGCTTCGGGCTTGGGTCAACTCCCCCCGCGCTGAGTATACCGCCCTACTCGGCGTAGCGGGCGGTGTCATCGGCGAGTCCGGTGGTCGCCGTACTCACCTGGCGAATCCGCTTCTCGCGCACCTCCGCCTCGAGCCGCGCCACCAGCTCCGCCACCGGCATGGCGCCGAGGTCGCCGTCGACGCGGTCGCGCACCGATACCGTCCCGGCGGTCTGCTCCTTCTCGCCGACCACCAGCATGTAGGGGATCTTTTCCAGTTGCGCTTCGCGGATCTTGTACCCTATCTTTTCCGGCCGGTAGTCGCCGCTGACACGCAAGCCGTGCGGCTTCAGCTCGGCCTCGACCTTCTTGCCGTAGTCGCTGAACTTCTCGCTGACCGGGCAGACGCGCGCCTGCTCCGGCGCCAGCCACAACGGAAACGCCCCGGCGAAGTGCTCGATCAGGATGCCCATGAAGCGCTCCATCGAGCCGAACGGAGCACGATGGATCATCACCGGCTTGTGCGCGGTGTTGTCCTTGCCGATGTACTCCAGGTCGAAGCGCTTGGGCAGGTTGTAGTCGAGCTGGACTGTCCCGAGTTGCCACTCGCGACCGATGCAGTCGCGGACGACGAAGTCAATCTTCGGCCCGTAGAACGCCGCCTCGCCCTTCTCGGCGGTGTAGTTCATGCCGCGCGCTGCTACCAGGTCGAGGAGCGTCTTCTCGGCCTTGTCCCAGTCGGCCGGGTCGCCGACATCGGCGTACTTGTCGCTGGCCGGGTCGCGCAGGCCGATCCGCACCCGGTAATCGCTCAGCCCCAGGCTCGACAGCACGAACAACACCAGGTCGATGTTGGCACCGACCTCCGCCTCGATCTGCTCCGGGGTAACGAACAGGTGAGCGTCGTCCTGGGTGAAGCCGCGCACGCGGGTCATGCCGGACAGTTCGCCGGTCTGCTCGGAGCGGTAGACGGTGCCGAACTCCGCCAGGCGCACCGGCAAATCGCGGTAGCTGCGCGGCTCTGCCTTGTAAATCTGGATGTGATGCGGGCAGTTCATCGGCTTGAGCAGATAGGAATCAAGGTCGTGGAGCCATTCTTTCAGTAGGCCAGCTTTCGCTAACCAAGAAGTTGCATTTCGATATTTCTCGAATGGAAAGTGACTAACGTACTTCTGTGCCATCGCGAAAAATGCGTCATCGATCAGAGTAGAGTCTCGATCTGGGTGGTTATACCATTTGAAGAGTTGTTCCAAATGCAAATCGGCGATAGAGGCGAAGTCATGACCCCACATCGGCGGAAACTGCGCATCCCGGTAGTAAGGGAAATGGCCGCTGGTGCGATACAGTTCCAGCCGGCCGATGTGCGGGGTGTAAACCGGCTGGTAGCCGCGCTTGACCAGTTCGTCCTTGATGAAGCTCTCCAGGATGCCGCGGACGGTCGCCCCCTTCGGCATCCACAGGATCAGGCCACTACCGACCATCTGCGAGATGGTGAACAGCTTGAGCTGCTTGCCCAGGACGCGATGATCGCGCTTCTTCGCCTCCTCGACCTGGTGCAGGTAGGCGTCAAGGTCCTTCTGACTAAAGAAGGCGGTTCCGTAGAGACGCTGCAGCTGCTTGCGGCTGGCGTCGTTCTTCCAGTAAGCGCCGGCGATCGACACCAGTTTGAACGCACCGATCTTGCCGGCGTGCGGGATGTGCGGACCGCGGCAGAGGTCGATGAACTCGCCCTGGCGGTAGAAGCTCAGGGTCGGATATTGCTTCAGGTCGTCGTCGATGTGTTCGATCTTGTAGCCCTGGCCCATGTCTTGGCAGAGGGCGCGAGCCTCGGGGGTCGGACGCTCGAAGCGCTCGAATGGCTCCGCCCCGGCGACGATCTTGCGCATCTCCTCCTCGATGCGGGGGAAATCCTCCTCGCGGATAGGAGTTGGCGAGTCGATGTCGTAGTAGAAGCCATTGGCGAGGGCCGGGCCAAAGGCGAGTTGGGCGCCGGGGAACAGACGCAGGACGGCGCGAGCCATCACATGAGCGCAGCTGTGCCGCAGCACCGCCAGGGCGTCGGCGTCCTTATCGGTCAGCACGGCGAAGGCGACCTCGCCTTGTTCAGGCAATTCGCGGTCGAGGTCGACGACGGTCCCGTCGACCTTGGCAGCAACGGCGTCCCTGGCGAGGCGTTTGCCGATCGCTTCGGCAACTTCACGTGGGCGGGTGCCGCCGGCGACCTGTCGGGTTGATCCGTCGGGAAGACGTAGGGTGAGCATCGAGCACACCTCCGGAGCTATCAGCTATCAGCCAACAAAGACAGCGTCCTATCTGGCTGATAGCTGATAGCTGATAGCTCTCGCTGCCGTTATTCGCCGACGTAGGGCAGCAGGGCCATGAAGCGGGCACGCTTGACGGCGTCCTTGACGGCGCGCTGAAAGGCGGCGCAGTTGCCGGAGCGCTTGCGGCTGAACAGTTTGCCCTGGCTGGTGCAAAGCTTCTTGAGCGTTTGCACATCCTTGTAGTCGACGAACGCCGGCCGCGGGCACCCTTCCTTGGTGCAGAAACGACAACGATTCTTCCGTCCCCGTCCGAGCTTCTTGCGAACCATTGCCTCGTGAGTCTCCTTTTGTTTCAATCCTCGCTCCGCCCTTCGGCCGGGCGCGTCGATCAAAAGGATTACAGTAGCGACAATGCCGGAAAGCGTCAACGGGCCGAAACGGCCGGGACATCCGCCTTTATCTTGGTCCGTGCGAATCGGTAAGTTAGAATACAGCGAGCGTGGACCGTTGCTGGACCGAGGGCATTCCTGTCATGCCTTTCCTGCTGATGCTGTTCCTGACCCTGGCCTGTCTGCCGGAGAACTGGCCCGAGCCGTGGCGCTTGGTCGGCTCGCCCGTCACGAGCGTCCTGTTGACCTGGCTGGGCGTGCTGCTGGAGGTCGGCCTGGCGTTTGCCGTGTCGCGGCGGGTGCAGCTTCAGCTCCACGACACGCCGGCGCCACGCGACCAGGTTCTGCGCAACTACTCGCGCGGGCGGCTCTACCACCTGATCGGCCTGTTCGCCAGCTATGCCCTGGCGCTGTACTTCTTCGGCTACGGCTGGGCGGTGCAGGAGCTGTGGACCCGGCACGGCCGACCCCTGCCGGAGTTGCTGCTGCTGGCGCCGTTCTGCGTCGCCTTGCTCCTGTCGTGGACCTGCTTCTACGACGCCGAGCGGGCCCTGTCGGGCGAAGGCCGCGAGGCCCACGACGAGGAACTCGCGGCCGGCCATCCGCGCAAGTTCTGGAGCCGGGCCGCCTATGTCGGTTTCCACTTTCGCCAGAACCTCGCCCTCGTCTTCCTGCCGATCCTCCTCTTGTTGACCGAGAAGGAGCTGCGGCGTCGGTTCCCCGCCCTGAACCAGCAGTGGCAGGTGCAGGCGAGCTTTGTCGGCGTCGGCATCGCGCTGGTCGTCTTCATGACGATGCCGTGGATTCTGCGCATTGTGCTCGGACTGCAACCGCTGCCGGAGGGCCCGCTGCGCGATCGCCTCCTGACGGCGGCCCGCCGGTTGCGCTTCCGCTGCAGCGACATCCTGCTGTGGAACACGCGCGGCGGCATCGCCAACGCGATGGTCGTCGGCGTCTTCCCGTTCCTGCGCTACGTCCTGCTGAGCGATCGCCTGCTGGAGGACCTGACACCCGATGAGGTGGAGGCCGTGTTCGGCCACGAGGTCGGCCACGTCAAGCACCATCACATGCTCTACTACCTCGTCTTTCTGCTCGCCAGCATCTTCGTCCTGGGCAGCCTGGTGCCGCAGAACGAACTGGACGAGGCGCTCAACCTGCGCGAGCGGCGCGACCTGGCGGTGCTGCCGGTCGTCGGCGCCCTGGGGGCGTACATCTTCCTCGTGTTCGGCTTTCTGTCCAGGCGGTGCGAGAGGCAGGCGGACATTTACGGCTGCCGGGCGGTTTCGTGCCAGTACGCCGGCTGCGACGGCCACCTCGACGGCCATCCTCTCCCCGACGGCGGCGGCTGCCTCTGTCCGACGGGCATTCAGACTTTCATCCAGGCGCTGGAAAAGGTGGCGCTGCTCAATGGCATGAGCCGCGACAAGCCCGGCTTCCTCCAGTCGTGGCAGCACTCGACCATCGCGCGCCGGGTCAGCTTCCTCCAGTCGCTGCTGACCGATCCCCGGGCCGAACGACGCTTTCAGCGCCGCGTTTTCCTTGTCAAGTGCGCCTTCCTTGGCGTCCTCGCCGTGGGATTGGTCGTTTGTAGCTTGTAAGGGAGGTTGCGGTGGACAACCTTCGCGTCGCGGGCGCACAGATCACCTGCCGACCCGGCAAGCTCGTCGAGAACCTGGAGAAACACCGGCTCTACGCCCACCGGGCCGCCGCAGCGGGGGCCTGCGCCATCTGTTTCCCCGAGCTGTCTCTCTGCGGTTACCCGGGCAGCGCCACGATCGCGCAGGAGCTGGCGCAGCCGCTTGAGGGCGAGCTGGGTCGGGGCATCTTGACGCTGAGCGCCGAAGCTGGCCTCGTCGTCCTGGCCGGCCTGCTCGAACGGGACCGCTCGGGCGTCCTCTACAACACGCAGCTCGTCGCCAGCCCGACCGGGCTCCTTGGCATCTACCGCAAGACCCATGTATCAAGCAGCGAGATCGACCGCTTCTCCCCGGGGGACGACCTGCCGGTGTTCGCCGCCGCTGGGATGCGCTTCGGCATTCAAATCTGCTACGACAACCACTTCCCCGAGTCCTCGCGAATCCTGGCCCTGCGCGGCGCCGAGGTCGTCTTCTGCCCCTATGGCTCGCCCGGCCCGGGGACGCCGGAGGGGATGGCCGCCAAACGGGCGCGCTGGCTCCGCTATCTACCGGCCCGCGCCTTCGACAACAGCATCTACCTGGTCGTTGTCAACCAGGTCGGCCGCAACGAACCGGCGGAAGCGGCAGCCGGGGCCGGTGCTACGCTCTCCTCGACCCCCCGAGACACACACAGCGACCTGGCCGAGTTCCCCGGCGGCTCGCTCGCGCTCAACCCGTGGGGCGAGGTGATCGCGGAGGCACCGCCGGACGAGCACCTGATGATTATCGACCTCAGCGCGGCGACGTTCGAGGAGAAGCGGCGCGACCCCCTCCAGTTCTTCACCCATTTCCGTCGGCCCGAGCTGTATGCCGACCTCGCCCGCCCGAGCCGGGTCCCACGAGAGCGCCAGGTCGAGTAGCCCCGGCCGGTTACCCAGCCGGGGCTACTCGACCTCGCCGCAACCCGGGTTCAGCCTCCTCGGCAGCTTACCCCAGTAATCCACGGATCGGTTTGCCCTCTGCGGTGACCTTCTGCGGCCGGCCGAGGCGATCCACGATCTCGGCATCCGGCGCGACGCCCAGACAGTGATAGAGCGTGGCCGCGAAGTCCTCGGGCACGACCGGATGGAGAGCGGGAAAGGCTCCGTGCTGGTCGGACGCCCCATAGACCTGCCCGCCGCGGATGCCGCCGCCCGCGAGCATTCCGGAAAAGACGTGACCGTAATGGTCCCGCCCACGCAGTTTGGGATCGACGCGCGGCGCACGGCCGAATTCACCCGTCACGACCACGAGCGTCTGGTTCAGAAGGCCGCGCACAGTCAGGTCCTCGAGCAGGGCGGAGACGGCCACATCCAAGGGCGGCAGGGCCTTCTCTTTCAGCGTCGGGAAAATGGCCGTGTTGCCCACGTTCCAGCCGTGCATGTCCCAGAGAGGAACCGGAGCCCGGTCGCGCACGCCGTTGACCAGGTATGCTTCCGGTTCGGTGCGCTCGGGCCAGCAGACCATGATCATGCGCACGCCCGCCTCGGCCAAGCGCCGGGCCAGGAGCAAGCTCTGGCCGAACACGTTCCAGCCGTAGCGCTCGCGCAGCTTGGCCGGTTCACGGTCCAGGCAAAACGCGGCGGCCGTTTTCGGGCTGTCGAGGCATTGAAACGCTTGTTGGTAGAGTTTGCTCATCTCGCTGGCGCAGGGGTCTCGCCCCAGCCGGCCTTGCGCTTCGAGTTGCTGGAGCAGCTGGACCCGTTGCCCGAGGCGCCGGTGGGCCCCTTCCGACGATACGCTGGGCAGTGGCGCTGCAAACAGCAAGCTGTCGTTCGCCGGCCTCTCCAGGCGCAACGGGTCCAGGGCCCGCCCCAGGAACCCCGCGTTCTGACCCGGGACGACGTTGGTGCTGGTCGCGACGACCTGGGGCAGGGAAACGAACGGCGTCACCGCATGAGGGGCCGGTCGCAGCCGGGCGAGCACTGCTCCGTAATGAGGGCAATCGTCGGGGCTCGGCGGGAGGTCCCCCTGGCGCATGCGGCGTCCGGTCATCATGGCATGGCCCGCTGAGCCGTGGGCGGGATCTCCGTGCGTCAGCGAGCGGACAATCGCATACTTGTCTGCATGCTGAGCCAAACGAGGCAAATGCTCGGTAATGGAGACGCCCGGCACGTTGGTGGCCCGGGGCCGGAATTCGCCGCGAATCTCAGCCGGCGCGTTCGGTTTCAGGTCCCAAATGTCGATATGGCTGGGGCCGCCGAACAGGTAGATGAAAATGCAGGATTGAGCCTGTCCGAAGGTGCGGTTTCCTTCCGCATTGCCGGCCCGAACCGGTTGGAGCAAAGGGAACCCTGTTCCGAGCAACCCGAGTGCCCCTCCGAACCCCACCTTCAAACAATCCCGACGCGTCCAGCCTTGCCGCAAATCGAGGGCGCTACCCTGAATGAGAAACATGGGAGAATCCTCCATCGGGCCTCATAGGGGTCGCTTCCGAACCCCTGGCCAGAGACAAGGGGTTTGCGGGGCGCCATGCTTTCGCGGTCTGACCGCTGGACGCTCACTGGTGCCTCGACAGCGAATCCAGTGGCTGAGGTTACCCCCTCTCAAGGAACGATTGCAAGGATTTCCCCCCCCACGTGCTGAGCACCCCTTTCCCAGCTTCGGCAACTTTGACGCTCGCCACGGTAGGCTTTCGGCGTTATCCTGGTAGGCATGGACGAGCAGGATACCTTTACCGAGCTGGTCGAACGCTGGCGGCGCGGCGACGCCGGGTGTGTGGAACCGTTTCGGATTTGTAGTTTGTGATTTGGAATTGGCAGGAAGCACATTAGCGCCGGGTCATTCCCTGCAAGTCCTGGCAGACGGAATAGAATGTTCGCCGGAGGAGCGGCCGACAGTCACCGGCTGGCCGCGGAAGGCGAGAGATTCCTGCCATGCAGCCGACGTTACCTTTCTGGTTCAAGCAGCGCCAGGCGAAGCTGGAGCCTTTGGGCGAGAACACGTTCAAGGTGACGGCGCCCAACCAGGGCGAGGCGTACCTCCACGTCTGGGCAGGCGCGAACGGCCGCTGGGGGGCGGCCGTGCGCGCGACGCCCGACGGTGCCAACCTCGACGTGACGAGCGCGGAGTTCGAGAAGGAAGACGAGGCGTGGCAGGCCGCCTTCGAGTTGTACCGCCGCACCCTGGTCGTTTGAGGACCGGCCGCTCACTGCCTTGTCTTCCCTTGAAGATCCTGCCACACGGCTCGCACAATCGTCTTGCCCACCGCCAGGAACTGATCGAAGACCTTGAGCACCTTGCGGGTGTCGCCCTCCGCGTGCAGGCAGCGCAAGAGCGACACGGCGTGCGCCTCGTCGAGGCGGACCGTGAGCGCGGGCAAGAGCGCCTGCTCAAGGCCGAACACCTTGCCCGGCGCCGCACACACGGGCACCACCGCTGCGACGTACTCGCCGAGTTGCTCCTCGACTGCGGCCAGCGCGTCGTGGATGCTCTTCTCCTTGGGCCGCTTCGGGTGCTGCCAATCGTAGGGCGGCGCCCACTCCATCGCCGGGGACAGCAGGTCAATGTGCGTCATCACGGCGATTACCCCCGGCATCTTCAACTCAGGCTTGCCCTCGAACCAGGTGCGCAGGTTGCGCAGCATCTCCAGGTCGGCCTGCCGCGCCGGGTTGCGGGCGTGCAACACCAGCAAGAGCAAGTCCGACTGCTTGGCCGCCTCGCGCGTCGCCTCGACCTGGTCCTGCTTCGGCCCGCTGTGCCCGTAGCCGACCGTGTCCAGCAAGACCATCTCCGACGCGATGCCCGGTGGCGACAGGTGATAGCGCTCGACGAGGCTCGTCATCGGCAGCACGTCGGTTTGCGCCTTTCGCTCTCCGAGAAGAGCATTGATCAGGCTCGACTTGCCCGCCTTGACCTGGCCCATCAGCGTCAGCGTGACGACGCGGGCCGCCTCGGGCGGCTCCTCGCCATCGGCCTCGAGCGCGGGCTTTGGATGTTTCTCGCCCAGGACCAGTTCACGCCAGCGCCGCGCTCCGACGCGCAGACGACCGCTGTACAACTCGATCAGATAAGTACCCAGGCGCTGCAGGAATGCGGTGTAGAACCACAGGATCAGGTTCTGCTGCAACATCTTCAGAGGCGTCGACAGGCCGACGCGCGAGGCGGCGTAGCGCGTCGCCGTGCTGATCGGCGACAGCACGGCAGAGATCGCCCACAAGACATTGCTCGCGCGCTGATACCAGTCGGCGGCTGTCTTCGCTCGCTGCCAGTCACGGATGGTCAGCAGGTGTCCGCCGGGCAGGTAGCGGTCGACCATCTCGGCCAGGTCGTGGGCGGCCAGTTCGACCACGGCCAGGATCTCCGGCACCGTCAGGGAGCCGATCAGGTCCTCCGTGTTGGGATAGTAGTGGACGGCCAGTTCGCGGCCCATCTCCTGGGCAACGTCGAGGTAGTGCTGCGGGTTGGACAGCTTGTCGCTGTCGAGACGCGAGGCGGCCTTGGCCCGTGCCGCAATCAGCTGCCAGGCTTGCTTGTCACGCTCGGTGGAGTGGGCCGGCGGGGTCATGTCGACGGGGCGGAGCAGCATCTGCTTGCGCTGCCAGTAGGCGCCGAGGCAGTAGCCCAGCGCCACGAGGGCCATCATCGGCCACCACACCAGCAGCCCGAGCCCCGAGACCCAGAGCCAGTACGATCCCACCCCCGCCAGGACCAGGAAGGGGACCGCCACGAGGGCCAACACGACGACGATGCGCCAGCGACTCATGCGTGTCCCCCGCTCGAAGACGGTCCTGGCGAGCGGGGGGTGTGAACCCCCCGGTAGTGTGAGAGGGGTGTAAACCCCCCGCTCGCCTTACTTGACCGGGGGCGGACCCGCTGGCGCGGGTGCCCCAGCCCCCGCTCGCCCGGCTGTCGTCCAGTGGCGTTCGGCCTGGGTCAGCTGCTCCTGGTAGTAGCGCTTCAGGTCTTCCGGCTTCGGAACGTGGCCCTGGTGAACCGCGCTGTAGTAGTAGCAGAACGCCTTGCCCAGGGCGAAAGTCGAGGCACCAGCCAGGGCGCCGCTCGCCACCGAGCCAACGAACGGGATGAACTTGGAGACCTCACGCACCGCCTGCCGCACCAGCAGCCCCATGCCCAGCGACCCGGCGATCTCCAGGAAACGCGTCGCATTCAGCGGCTGCCCGTAGATCTCCGACAGGTGATGGATCATCCGCGACTGGATGCCCGGCAGGATCAGCAGATCGATCCACGGAATCGGGATGGCGCCCGCGCTGGCCGCCAGCGTCGCGTAGCCCAGGATGTGCGGGAGGGACAGCCGGGCGTAGAGGTCCTGCAGTTCGTGCGTCGTCTCTTCCAGCGAAAGGAGCGTCTGCCGATAGACCGACGGCAGCATCCCGACCAGGACTTTCTGCAACTGCTCCCCACCGTAGTTCGGCGCGTTGAAACCTTCCTCCGCCGACGTCAGGTCGATCGGCACGACCTGGTCGACCAGTCCCTCGAAACGGCGCTTCTGCTCGTCGAGACTGCGGCGCAGGTCTTCCGGAACCTCGGCGGCGACCACCTCGTCTCCACGGTCGAAGGGGTACGGCAGCGGATGCTGCTGTTGCGGATACGCCTCGTGGAGGCAGGTCAGGGCCAGCAGCACGGGACGATCGGGCTTGGCGTCGCGCAACGTGCGCAGGTGCTTCAGAACGTTCTCCTGGGCGTGGTCCAGCGCCTTGACGGTCACGACGACGACGTGCGCCAGGTCGTTGAAGCAGGCAAGGTCTTCCTGGGGATCGTAGTCAGGCTCGTCGAGGCCGCGCGTGTCGAGGAAGGTGACCAGCGGCGTCTCGGGGGTGGGGAACTGATACTGCCGCGAATAGCGCGTGGTGGGGCGGAAGCCCTGGCCGATCTCGGCGGACTCGGCGCCGGTCAGGAAGCGGATGATCGAGGTCTTGCCACTCTGCGTCTTGCCGAACAGCCAGAAGACCGGCACTGGCAACTTCTGGCGGACCTCCTCGAGGTGTTTCTGCACCTGGGCCTCGCGCTCGGCGGAGGAGAACAGGCTCTTGAGCTTGGCGAGCATGGCGGTCAGAACCTCGGGACGGACCGCTCGCCGCGAGGAGGTTCTCTTTTGTGACAACCCCTCGCGGCGAGTCGGCCGCACACCTCGCACACACCACATCTGGAGGCGATGCACAAACCGTGCCGACTTCCCCCGCCCCTATTCTACGCATCAGGTGGGCTTGACCGGCGCTGGCGATTGCGTTATTTCCCACGGGTCATGGACCAATCGAGCGCTGCGAGGGAGTGCGGCGTCTCGCTCTGGCCGGAACCAGGGAAGGTGGCATGGCAGACTCCTATTCCAGTAAACTCCAAATCTGGGAAGGCTGGGCGAGGCCGGTCCTGGAAGGGCGTTACCCCGTGCCCGTTGCTCCTCCGCCGTCCTTGCAGTTCCCGCCGGAGTACACCGACCATCTGTACGCCAGCGAGACGCTCGGCCCGCCGTCGCTGCACGGGCCCGACGAGGGCGGCAGCGAGCCGTACACGTTGCAGTGGTTCCTCGACATCGAACACCTGCGCCACCATCGCTACGCCCGCTGGCTGCCGTCGTGCCTGGAGTTCAACAAGCACGCCGGCGAGACGCTGCTGGGACTTGGCGTCGGGCTGGGCACCGACTGGGTGCAGTACGCCCGCTACGGCGCCTCGGTTGTCGTGTGCAGTCCGTCGGCGGAACACCTCGCGCTGGTGCGCCGCAACTTCGACCTGCGGCAGTTCCCGGCCCGCTTCCTCCAGACCACCCCAACCGCCCTGCCGTTGGACTCTTCGTCGATCGACGTGGTCTGCGTTACCAATCTGCTGCACAAGGTGCGCGATCCGAAGGCCGTCGTGGCAGAGGTCTACCGCGTCCTGAAGCCGGGCGGCAAGGTCCTGGCAGTGACGCCGGGCCGCTATGATATCGACTTCTGGCGCCGTCTGCTGCTGCCGTGGCGTTGGGGGTCGGAGCGGCGCTGGGCCGACGAGCCGGCGACGCGCTACACGGGGCGGAGGCTGCGTGGCCTGTTTCATCGCTTCGTCGAGCACCGCGTCCACAAGCGTCACCTGCGCCGGGCCGACGTGCCGCACCTGTGGCGGCTGCTGCCGACGTCGATGCTGGAGCGCCTGATCGGCCGTCTGCTGATTGTCAAGGCGTTCAAGCCGCTCAGCGCCGCCATGCCCGTCCCCCTCGCCGCGTGATGCGTTTCGTAGGACGGATTTCCAATCCGTCCGGGCTTCACGCAGGGACGGATTGGAAATCCGTCCTACAGAAGCCGCCGCCTCGCGGTTCGGATTGTTAGCGCGGCACGTCGGGGCCGTGCAGACGGCCCGGCGGATGGCCGACCAGGACGGCACAAATCCCCCCACGCTGAGCCACATTTACCACCTGCTTCTGCGACGCTCGTCCCAGCACCGCCACGCCATCGGTCGTGGGCGCGAAGCCCATCACGATGTGAAACGGCTCGACATGCACGTGGCCGTCCGGCCCGACCACGGGAAACTCGCCGACCGGAATGCTCGCCAGCTGCTGCACCACCCAGCGGTCCTTGTCTGCCAGCGCCCGCTCGACCGCCGCCTCCCACTCGGCCTGCGTCAGTGCGGGGCCGATCAACACCCCCTCGCCGCCATAGGAGCGGTTCGGCTTGAGCACCAGGGTCTCGTGCTCGCGGCGGACGTACTCCAGCAGGTCGCCGTCGTGGCCGTCGGGCAACCGCGTCTCGCGGTCCGACAGGATGCGCGTCCACAGGATGTGCCGGCGGAAGATCTGTCGCTCGTCGGCGCTGAAATAGTTCTGCGTGAACTGCGGGTCGGTCAGGACCTCCCAGCAACTTTTCTGATCCAGCTCGGCAGTGATCGACGAGATGACCCGGTTCTCGCGGAACAGCGTCCGCATCGGCTCGACGTCCACGCCCCTGCGCTGCAACTCGACGAGGTCGAGGACACTGTAATCACGATAAACAAGGTCCACCGGATCGCCATTGTAACAGACTTCGCCCTTGCACAACACTAACTCGGCGGGGTCGGCGTGCATCAGCTTGATGCCGTGGCGGTCACGCAGGTGGCGGGTCAGGGCCTCCTGCTCATCGGGGCCGCTCGCGGCGTACTTGGGCTCGACGAAGCAGACGTTGCGGGCCCGCCGGCCAACCGCCTCGAGGTGGTCGACGACCTGTTGCATGAGCAGTTCGCGGATGTCCGGGGCCGGCTCAAGATGCAGCTCTTCGTCCTGGGCTTCCAGCAGCGGTAGCACGAGGTCGGCGACGATGCGTTCGGCGGTCGGCAGCAGGTGCAGCCCGCCGATGCCGCTCAGGTTCGGCTCGACGAACTTGAGCGAGGTCTTCCACATCGGGCTGGTGAAGTCGACCAGGGCGTCGAGCCGGCCGAAGATCGGGTTGCTCTCGCGCTGGCTCGGTCCCCAGCACTTCCACAGCCAGTCCTCTTCCTCGGGCGAAAGCCGCAGCACGTCGCGGACGGCGAAGTCCTGGAGGTAGATTTCCGGGAAACGCTTGAGGGCGTTGTGGATCGTCTGCGACACGAAGTGAATGTAGGAGAGCTGGTCGGGCAAGACGGTAACGGGACAGGACATGATGTGGATGGGCTCGCGGACGCCCTCGCGCAGGTAGACGACGCCACGCCGCAGGGCCTCCTCGTTGATGCGGCGGGCCAGCGCGACGACGGCGTCCTCGGGCAATTGGTAGAAGGCCTTGCGGACCCGGCCGGCAAGGCTCAGCCCGCCCAGCCCCATCTCTTCGGCGGGTGTCAGCATGGGATTTCCTTTGGCACGAGGATCGATCGCTGCTCATCCTATCACAGGCGGGACCGGAGCAATATCTTTACCTGCAAGGGCCCCAGAGTTTGGAGTGGATCAAGCATGATGCGGTTGCAAGAGGCCTACGAGGAACTGGTGCGGCGGATGCGCGAGCAGACGCTCTTGTCGTCCTGCGCGGAGTTGCTCGGCTGGGACGAACTGACGTACCTGCCGCCCGGCGGCGTCGGCCACCGCGCCGAACAGCAGGCCCTGCTCGCCGGCCTCTACCACGAGAAAGCGACCGACCCGCGCCTTGGCGACCTCCTGGCGACCCTCGAAGGCTCGGACCTGGTCGCCGATCCCGATTCGCCGGCGGCGGTCAACGTCCGCGAAATGCGCTACGCCTACGACCGACTAACGCGCCTGCCGCGCGACCTCGTCGAGGAGGAGGCCCGACTGACTTCCGTCGCGCAGCAGGCGTGGAGCGTCGCACGGGCCAACGACGATTTCGCCCGCTTCCGGCCTTGGCTGGAACAGGTGATCGCCCTGGCCCGGCGGCGGGCGGAGTGCCTGGGTTACGAGGCCATCCCCTACGATGCCCTGCTGGAGGACTACGAGCCGGGCCTGCGCACGCGTGACCTCGTGTCGCTGTTCGACGAACTGCGGCGCGAACTGGTGCCGCTGGCGGCGGAAGTCGGCGACGCACGGCGCAGGGACCGGGCCGCGGTGCTGCGCCGCGAGTATCCGCTCGACCGCCAGCGCATCTTCGGCGAGGCGGTCGCGTCGGAGTTGGGCTTCGACTTCCACCGCGGCCGGCTCGACACCAGCGTTCACCCCTTCAGCACGCTGATCGGCCCCGGCGACTGCCGCATCGCGACGCGCTACGCCCTGCACGACTTCGGCGACAGCTTCTTCAGCATCCTGCACGAGGTCGGCCACGGTCTGTACGACCAGGGCCTGCCCGCCGAGCACTACGGCACGCCGATGGGAGAACCAGTGTCGCTGGGGCTGCACGAGGCGCAGGCCCGCCTGTGGGAGAACACGGTCGGCCGCAGCCGGGCATTCTGGAGGCACTTCTTCCCGCGCGCACGCCAGGTCTTCCATGAGTCACTGCACGATGTCGACGCGGAGGACTTCTACCGCGCCGTCAACCACGTCGCGCCGGGGCCCAACCGCGTCCGCGCCGACGAGGTCACCTACAATCTGCACATCCTCGTCCGCTTCGAGCTGGAGGTCGCCATGATCGCCGGCGACTTGCGGGCCGCCGACGTACCGACCGCCTGGAACGAGGCGTACCAGCGCGATCTCGGCATCACGCCTCCCAGCGATGCCGAGGGTTGCCTGCAAGACGGCCACTGGGGCGATGGCCTGATCGGATACTTTCCCACGTACACACTCGGGAACATCTTCGCCGAGCAACTCTTCGCCGCCGCGAGCCGGGAGGTAGGCGGACTGGAGGAGCAGTTTGTGCGGGGAGACTTTGGCGGGCTCCTGGGCTGGCTGCGCGAGAAGGTCCATCGGCACGGCCAGCGTTACCGGGCGCCGGAGTTGCTGAAGCGCGTCACCGGCGCAGCGCTCGACTCCCGCCCGCTGCTGGACCGGCTGCACCGGCAGCACCGCGAACTGAACGAGCCGACGTGAGCGATGTGGCCGCCAGGAAGGCCCTGCGCGAGTGCGCCGCCGGGAAACGCTGAGAGGGAGAATCTCGAAGCCCGAACGCCTTTCGGGCACAACAGGGGAAGGCCACCGTGCAGACACCACGCACCATCCACTGGATCGGCGACAGCAGCGGGTTCGTCCGGCTCATTGACCAGACGCTCCTGCCGACCGCGTTGCAGTACCGCGACTGCCGCACCGCCGAGGAGGTCTGGGAGGCGATCCGCAGCCTGCGTGTGCGCGGCGCTCCCGCGATCGGCATCGCCGCCGCGATGGGCGTCGTCGTCGGGCTCCAGGGCTACGTCGTCGGCGGCCGCGACGTCTTCCTCGCCCGCCTCGACGAGGTCTGTGCTTACCTCCGCACCAGTCGCCCGACGGCCGTCAACCTCTTCTGGGCGCTCGACCGGATGCAGCGCCGTGCCCGCGAGCTGGCCGCTCTTTCTCCTCGAGAGATCCTCGATGGTCTTCTCCATGAGGCGCTGACGATCGAGGAAGAGGATCGCCGCATGTGCCGGTCCATTGGCGAGGCGGGTGCCGACCTGATTCGCGATGGCAGCGGCGTCCTGACGCACTGCAACGCGGGTGGCCTTGCCACGGCAGACTACGGCACCGCCCTCGCCGTGATCTTCGCCGCCAGCGAGAAGGGGCGTCGCTTCGTCGTCTACGCCGACGAGACGCGGCCGCTGCTGCAAGGGGCCCGCCTGACCGCGTGGGAATTGAAGCAGCGCGGCATCAACGTCACGCTCATCTGCGACAGCATGGCGGCCCAGGTCATGAAGGAGGGTCGCGTCCAGGCGGTCGTCGTCGGCGCCGACCGCATCGCCGCCAACGGCGACACCGCCAACAAGATCGGCACTTACGGCGTCGCCCTGCTCGCCCGCGCTCACGACATCCCGTTTTACGTTGCCGCTCCGTCCAGCACCTTCGATCTGAACTTGCCGACCGGCGACGCGATCCCGATCGAGCAGCGCGATCCGCGTGAGGTGACGCACGGCTTCGGCACGCAGACTGCTCCCGACGGCATCCATGTCTACAATCCCGCCTTCGACGTCACGCCGCACGAGTTGATCACGGCCCTCATCACCGAGAAGGGCCTCATTCAGCCCGTCGACGCCGCGAACATCCGCCGCGTCCTGCCTCTCGATGTTGGAGAGCGGGGGCTGTAACCTCCCCGGCGGGTGGCCGGAGAAGACAATGGCCACAAGCGGCTTCTGGCAATGGGGGCAGCGTCGCATGGCACGGAGAATGGCTGAGTACCGTGCTGGTGTCAAGCAGTTTGTGGCGGGCTGGTCTTGGCGCCTGGATCGCCGCGCGGTACGCTCACGAATGTACAGGAGGCAGGGAATGGGGCCACTGGGATGAACCCTGCGAAAGGCCGCGTGTCTGAACTGATGACCGTGCGCGTTGCGTTCAAGCAGAGCATTCATGCGAGAAGCCGCCGATGGATACTCCAGTACCGCAACTTCCGTGCTTGTATTGCGGCAGGCCGACCAAACGCAGTAAGCGGGGCGAACACGTCGTTCAGGCCGCGCTCGGCGGCTCACTGACACTCAATGACTTTCCTACCGGCAGATGCTACGAGGGTGCTGTTCAAGGCGGTCAGCCGGTGCTTCGCCAAGTGGTGCAAGACCGGCAAGGGCCTCAACTTTGAGCGTATCCAGTCGGACGTCATCCGGGATGGCTATCGCCTCGCGCCGCGCATTTTCACTCAGCATACGATCGGGGAGATTGCGCGCAATATCAACAAGCAGTCGTTCATCATTCGGTACGTCAGCACAGAGGACAAGCAGTTCGCCCTGAACTCATTGTCAAAGCTTGAGGCTGGCCCGAAGCTCAACAACTGGTCACAGCAGCGCGGGTCCTACTCCCCGACCATCTGCTACTTTTTCGATATTGCCGAGACGCTCAGGGCACTGATGAAGATAGGCCTGAACCTGATCGCGGCCTATTCCCCCAAAACGCCCGTCGACTATCAAGCATTCGCATCTGCGATTCGGATCATCAGGGGCGAAATGCAAATGCGTCCGGCGGCATTTCGCGGTAACGGCTTCGTTCATGCCGAAGACATCCAGTGCATCAAGGCTGGTGACAGGGACCACTCCTTCCGGCTGATGCACGCTG
>JACOUH010000006.1 GCA_016177925.1 Planctomycetota bacterium
CCGCTGTTCCCCTCCGTCACGCTCGTGTCCCCAACCGACAGCGAGGGCGTGACGGAAGCGGGGACCACCTCGAGGCCGGCCACGGCGAAGAAGCGGTCCGTCGCGCTGCGGTCGGTGATCTGCAGATTGAGATAGCCGTTGCTGTTGACGCGGGCGGTGAACGTCGCGCGGAGGAACTGGCCGGCGGCGGTCGCCAGCCCCGCGGCCACGCGCTGACCCTGCGCCCACAGCTCCAGGTCGTTCTCGGCACGCTGACCGTCTCCCAGGACGACGGTCACCTGGTACGTTCCGGGGTCGAGGTCGGCGCGGAAGGTGCCGGTGGAGCGGCCGAAGTGGTTGTCACGTGTCAGCGCGTCGGCACGGCCATTGTCCTGGGCGCCCATTGCCGTCAGGCTGGTCCAGCCGTAGCCGCGCGCCGCGCTGTACGTCAGCAACGGGAAGCCCGTGTAGCCGTCCGCGACCGGCGACGTCGACGTGCCGAAGTCGAGCAACAGCGGCGTCGACGAGAGCAACTCGCGTCGCTCCAGTTCTTCGATCAGCAGGCGGCGGGGGGAAGCGAGGGGTTTCCTCCGGAGTGGACGGAGCCACGAGTGCAGCCGTGATAACAAGGACATGAGCGGCTTCCCTGGGTGTGTAACAGTGCGTGCGGCCGGGGTAGCGCCAGGTTTCGCGAGTCGGAGGGGCCGGTAGAACGCGCAGTGCGTTCTCCCGCGAGTCGATCACTCCGTGTACAAGCGATAGGTCATGCGGACGGACTGGTCAAGAATACGCGGTCGTAGGCAGCATGAGTATTGCAGGAAAAGATGGGATTGTTCGTGTTGCGTAAGTTACAAGCGTTGCGACGACTTTACCGCCCAGAGTGTTGGGGCATCGGTGGGGTGTCTCACCGGACGCGATCTGGGTGAGCGCTTGAGGTTCCAACGCCGGGGGAAAAAACACTGACCCACTTCGCCCTCCACCGGGGAAGCATAAGAAGAAAGGAACTCCTCCCCTGCGAGGCCGGCGATCATGACGACTCTCCTTTTGCATCGCCTTCGTGAGCTGATGACGTCTGGCTGCGCCGAGCGGCCGATCGTGCGGCTCGTGACGCTCCTTGTCCTGGTAGTCAGTCTGGAGGGCGTCAGCAAGGTCCCGGCGCAGGAGGACCGGATGCCGCCCGAAGCGGCGGAGGAGCCGTTGCCGCCCGGGGCCCTCGCCCGCATGGGGACGGGGCGATTCCGCCCCGGCGAGATCGTGTATTCGGTTGCCCTGTCGCCCGATGGCAAGGTCGTCGCCGGGGGCAGTTACAACAGTGCCGTCCGCCTGTGGGACACCGCCACCGGCAAGGAACTGCACCGTCTCGATGGACACCGCTGGAATGTCTACCTCGCCTTCTCGCCCGACGGCAAGACGCTGGCCGCGGGCAGTCAGGATCACTTCGTCCGCCTTTGGGATGCGCAAACGGGGAAGCTCCTGCACCAGCTCTATGACCATGAGACAGGGGTATGCTCCGTGGCGTTCAGCCCGGACGGCGAGCGGGTCGCCTCGGCCGGACGGGATGGGACGGTGCATCTGTTGAACACCGCCGGGGGACAGGAACTGGTGCGGCTCCGAGGGCACCGCGGGGCTGTGTGGTCGGTCGTCTTTTCCTCCGACGGCAAGACCGTGGGGACGGCGGGCGCCGATCGGACGGTCCGCCTGTGGGACGTTTCTATGGGCAAGGAGCTGCGCACGCTCGAAGGACACACGCGCGACGCCAAGGGCGTCGCCTTCGCCCCCGACGGCAAGGCGATCGCCTCGGCCGGCGCGGACGGGACGGTCCGGCTGTGGGACGCGGTCACCGGCAAGGAGGTCCGCCGGCTGGCCGGGCACGTTGGCAGTGTGGACGCCGTCGCTTTCCTGCCCGACGGCAAGACGCTGGTTTCGGGCGGCGCCGACAACACGATCCGGTTCTGGGAGGTCGTCACGGGCAAGGAGCTGACGAAACGCCGCGCCAGCCAGCACGGCGTGCTATCGCTGTCGGTGGCGGCGGACGGCAAGACGCTGGCCTCGGGTGGCTGGGACGGTGTGGTACGGCTGTGGGACCCGACAACGGGCAAGGAGCTGCGTCGGACCGCGGGCCACCAGAATGGCGTATTTGCGGTGGGCTTCGTCCCCGATGGTCGAACCCTGCTGACTGCCAGCGCGGACGGGACGACCCGATGGTGGCGGGCGGATACGGGCAAGGAGGCTCGCGCCTTCGCGGGGCACAACGCGGGGGCCTGGTCCGTCGCCTTCGATGCCGAGCGCCGCGTCATGGTCGCGAAGAAGAACGAGGGCATTGTCGCCCTGTGGGAGGTCGCCACCGGCAAGCAGCTGCGACAGCTTGCCGTGCCGCGTGGCCGTGTCCTTTCCGTGGCCGTGGCCCCGAGCGGCAAGCTCCTCGCGGTGGGCACCGAAGTCCCGAATGAGCCGCTGAAACCCGGTGAGGTGATGCTCTGGGACGCGCAGGGCAAGCTCCTGCACCGCTGCCGGGGACACGAAGGAGGCGTGCGCTGCCTCGCCTTCTCCGGCGACGGCAAGCGGCTGGTGTCGGGCAGTTATGACAAGACAATCCGGCTCTGGGACATTGCTATGGGATAAACGCTGCGGCTGCTGACAGGACACGAGAAGGGGGTCGAGCGCGTCGTCTTCTCGCCGGATGGCAGACTGCTCGCGTCGGGGGCCAACGAGACGGTGGTGCGCCTGTGGGACGTCGCCACCGGCAAGGAGTTGCGTTCGCTCAAGGGACACAGCGGCGTGCTCGCTCTGGCGTTCAGCCCCGACGGCCGGACGCTCGCCACGGCGGGAATGACGCCGGTGATCCGGCTGTGGGAACTATTCACGGGGAAGGAGCGGACCCAGTTTGTGGGACATCACGGAGTCGTGCTGTGTCTCTCCTTCTCCACCGACGGGCGGGCGCTCGCCTCGGGCGGCGGCGACACGACGGCGCTCGTCTGGGACGTCAGTGGCCGGGTGGCGGGTCGCCGGCCAGCCGCCCTGACCCCTGCGGCGCTGGCGTTGGCGTGGCAGGACCTGCTCGACGCGGACGCTGCCAAGGCGGGCCGAGCGGTCTGGGCCCTGGCCTTGTCGCCGGAGCAGGCCGTGCCCTTCCTGCGCGAACACCTGCGGCCCACCGCAGCGGTCGACGCCCGGCGCGTGGCGAAACTGCTCGCCGACCTCGACAGCGACCGTTTTGCCGTGCGTGAACGGGCAACGAACGAGCTGGCCAAGCTGGGCCCAGGCGTCGTGCCGCAGCTGCGGAAGGCGCTGGCAGGGCGCGTCAGCACAGAGGCATCACGGCGGTTGAATCGACTCCTGGAGAAGTTACAGGGGCCGGAGGTCCTGGCCGAGCAGGGTCGGGAACTTCGCGCGGTCGAGGCGTTGGAGCACATCGGCACCGCGGAGGCACGGCAGGTCCTCGAAGCCCTGGCGAAGGGCGCGCCGGAACCCGAATTGACGAAGGAAGCGAAGGCATCCCTGGAGCGGCTGCGTCGGCGACCTCCTCCTGCCCCGTAGAACCTGTTCCAACAACCCCTCCCCCCCGCCCCCTCCCCGAAGCGGAGAGGGGGAGCAGAAGGGAAAAGCGCGGTCTTTCTCCCCCCTCTCCGCTTCGGGGAGGGGGGCGGGGGGAGGGGTTTTGAAATCGTTCCGTCAGTAGCCCGCAGCCCAGCCGCCGCGGCGGCGGTCGGCGGCCCCCTCGTAGGGGCCTGTGCGCGGGTCGACGCGAATCGAGTGAGCGTCGCCCTGCGTGGCAGAGGTGCGCTCGATGGCATGTCCCATCTCACGCAGTTTTTCCAGCGTCCGGGCTTGCTCCCTCGCCAGGGCGGCCTCGACGCGGATCACGTCAGGCAACCACTGGTGGTGTAGGCGTGGGGCGTCCACCGCGTCGCGGACCGACATCTCGAACTCCAGCACGTTCAGCACGACGCCGCAGACGGTGTTAATGATCGTCCGCCCGCCGGGACTACCGGTGATGAGGTAGACACGGCCGTTGCGCGTCACGATGGTCGGCGTCATCGAGCTGAGCATGCGTTTGCCCGGCGCCACCTCGTTCGCCGGTGTGCCGATGAGCCCCTTGCGATTCGTTACGCCGGGGCGCGGGTTGAAGTCGTCCATCTCGTTGTTCAGCAGGAATCCGCCGCCGCGCACGACGACGCGCGAGCCGAAGGACGCCTCCAGGGTGTACGTGTTCGCGACGGCCATGCCGTTGCCATCGATGACGCTGAAGTGCGTCGTCTGCTCGCCTTCGCCTGACAGCGGAATATCCTTCGCCAGGGAGGTGCTCGGCGTCGCCTTGCGGAGGTCGATGTCCTTCGCCAGCGTGCGTGCGTACTCCTTCGTGGTGAGCCGGTCGGGGATACGGACTAAGTCCGGGTCGCCGAGGTAGCGGGCGCGATCGAGGTAAGCGCGGCGCATCGCCTCGACGGTCAAGTGCAGCGTCCGTGCCGACCATCGGCCGTCCCTGCGAAGATCGAAATGCTCCAGAATGTTGAGCATCTCGACGAGCGCGATGCCACCCGAGCTGGGCGGCGGGGGGGCGTAGACATCAAAGTCGCGGTAGGTGCCGTGGACGGGCCGGCGCACCTTGGCGCGGTAGCCGGCGAGGTCGGTCTTGGTGATGAGCCCGCCGCCGCGTTTCATCTCGGCGTCGATAAGGTCGGCCGTCAAGCCGCTGTAGAAGGCGTCGGGCCCCTCCTCGGCGATGCGGCGCAGGGTGCGCCCGAGGTCCTTCAACACGAGACGGTCGCCGTCCTGCCAGACCTTCCTGCCACGATCCTTGCCATAGACCTTTACCAGCTCTGGGAAGTTCTTGGAGCGGCGCAGCTCGCGGTTGAGCGAGGTAGCCAGCGGCGCGTCGACGAGGAAGCCGTCCTCGGCGAGCCGGACCGCGGGAAGCACGACGTCCTTCCACGACAATTTGCCGAAGCGGCGGTGCGCCAGTGACAGGCCGCGCACGGTCCCGGGTACGCCGACGACCTTGTACGGGGACGGTGGGCGGTCGCTATCGAACATGCGGCGCGTCGCGGCGGCGGGCGCCGTCTCGCGGTAGTCGATGACGACGGGCTCCTCCTTGCCGCCGGGATGGACGAGCATGAAGCCACCGCCGCCGAGGTTGCCGGCCTCCGGCCAGGTAACGGCCAGGGCAAAGGCGGTGGCGACGGCGGCGTCGACGGCATTGCCGCCCTTCTTGAGCACGTCGAGCCCGACCTCCGCGGCAGGCCGCGACACGGCGACAACCATGCCCCTTGTCCCCGTTGCGGAGTGTCCCCTCGTGGGCCCGTCGGCCCTGGTCGCGCAAGGCATGACGCCGAGCGAGGAGAAGACGACTCCCGTGGCGACGAGATAGTTCCCCAGGCAGCTGCGGTTCATCTTTGGTTCCCCCGGCCTCGGCAAGCAGCGACGCGTAGACCACGCCCATCATATTACCTCGGCACGAACGCAACGCACGTAGGTCAGGCTTTCCAGCCTGACGCGGCCTCAACGTCAGGCTGGAAAGCCTGACCTACTTTCGTGCCGGCCTGCTAGCCGGCGCGTGCTTTCTCCTCCACACAACGGGGATGTTCGGCGCCCTCCAACGAAAAAATGGCGTGGGCAGGTGGCCGACTCTCCGTTATATCCGCGGCTGTCGTCTGCCACCTCTTCCCCCGGAATCCGAGGCGTTCAGGGAGAAAAGCGAACATGAGCAGGATGTCGTCGCTCGGCCTGTTGTGGGTACGGTGGGGATTCGGGCTGCTGCTTCTGCTGAACACACGGGCGCCAGCGCGGGCTGACCTCCACTTCTCGCAGTCGCGGGTCCAGCGTGGGACCGTGCGCAGCGGCGTCCCCCTCGCTCAGCGATTCGACTTTGTGAATCGCGGCCCCGGAGCCGTGACGATTACCGACTTGCGAGCAAGCTGCGGTTGCCTGGCCCCGCGCCTGGAGAAGCGCGCCTACCGGCCGGGAGAGTCTGGAGCCATCTTGCTGGAAGTACACACGCTCAGTCAGCCTGCTGGTTCCAATGTGTGGCGCGTTGACGTCCGCTACCAGGCCACAGACCAGGAATACGTCGCAAGCCTCGAACTGCTGGCGGAGTTGATCACCGAAGTGAAAGTCGAGCCAGCCAAGCTCATGTTTTCCACCGCCGGGACGCTGCGCCACGAGGTCGTCGTCACTGACCAGCGGCCCCGTCCGCTCCACGTCACGCAGGCACGGTGCAGTTCGCCATTCATCTTGGCGCAGGTGAAGGCAGCCGAAGGCGCTCCCGCGGCGGTATATCGTGTCGCACTGGAAGTGACGGATCAGCTGCCAGAGGGAAAACACGAGGAGGTGCTCAGCATCTTCACCGACGACCCGATCTATCGCGAGCTGCGCGTGCCGGTGACAGTCATCAAGCGCTCACGGCAGAGCGTTAGTGCCGCCCCCGCCACGGTCGACCTGATCATCCCGCGCGGTCAGCCTGCTCCTTCGCGCATCGTCCTCTTGCGGGCCGAGGGTGACGAGGAGGTCGAGGTGGAGCAGGTCGAGGTGGACGCGCCGGCCCTGCGCTGCCGTTGGACGAAAGGGCCGGGCAAGATGGCGACACTGAAGATCAGCGTCGATCACACGCGAGTCGCCGAGACGCTGAAAGGGACGGTACGCGTCCACGTCCGCCGCCCGGCTCCCGCGTGCCTGGAGATTCCCGTATTCTATACGACGCGTTAGCGCCGCCGGGCCAACTAAGGACGGGAGACGAACAACGACCTCCACGAGGGCAAAACGACATGACCGAAGCCGCCCATCCTCCCACGCCGCTCGAAGTCCTGCTTCCCTCCTTGCACTACCCGCCGGAGACCGTCACGGAGAAGACGCGGGGCATCTACGCGACGATGCTACGCACCTCGCCGAACCTGCACTCCGGGAACTTCACCATCATCAGCGGCGCCGACCTTGCCCGCCTCTTCGATCTTTACGACCTCGCGTTCTATGGGGGAGCGATCGGCGCGGCCCTGCGCCAGCGCGGTAGCGGTCTGACTTTCCGAGTGGCGCCGCGCATGACACGGGCCGGTGGCAAGACCTTCTCCGTGCGACGCCCGCTGCCCAGCGGTCGCGTGCGGACCGACTACGAGATTGCCATCTCGTCGACACTGCTGTTCCAGTCCTTCGACGGCCCCGACCGCGTCGTCCGCATCAACGGCCAGGTCTGCGCCGACCGCCTGGAATCCCTGCAGCGCGTCCTGGAGCACGAACTACTCCACCTGGTGGAACTGTTGGTCTGGGGCAAGTCGAGCTGTGCTGCCGATAACTTCAAGGTGCTGGCGCTGAACACCTTCGCCCACACCGAGGCGACGCACGACCTGGTAACGCAGCACGAACGGGCCAAGGCGAAGTTTGGCCTCCGTGTCGGGGACCTGGTGACGTTTGAGTTCGAGGGGGTACGGCGCACGGGACGACTCAACCGGATCACGCGGCGGGCGACGGTCCTCGTCGAGGACTCTGCGGGGACACCCTACTCCGACGGCAAGCGTTACATGAAGTTTTACGTCCCGCTGATGATGCTACAGAAGTCGGAGAGCAGCGATCGATGTTCGCCGGGGTGACTCTTAGCCCGACGCGCCAGCGAGGTTCGCTGGTTCCTCGCTTGCGCGTCGGGCTAACAGGGGGGGCGCCGGGAAGGACCACGGCGGAAGTGCGCGCTGCGCGCGGACGTGGACAGGAGAGCTTGTTTTTTCCGTGCTGACAGGGCATTATCGCGTTGCCACCGCACGGGGACAACACCTTGATGCAGGGAGGTTCCTCTCCCTCTCCAGCGGCGTGAAGGCACGGAGACGCACACAATGGGCACGGTTGCCGAGCCGAGGACCGTTCTGTACCTGATCCGTCACGCGGCCACCGAAGCGAACCTTGCCCGACCAGCCCGGCTGCAAGGCCGGCGCCACAACCCGCCCCTGGCCCGCATCGGTATCCGCCAGGCCGAGGCGACGCGCGATTTCCTGGGCTCGTACGCGATCCAGCACTGCTACTGCAGCCCCCTCTTGCGTGCCGTCCAGACCGCCGCCATCGTTGCCGCCCCGCATGGCCTCTCCCCTCAGCCCTTGGAGGCGTTGACGGAATGCGATGTCGGCCGCTGGGAGGGGATGGACTGGCAGAGTATCCGTTACCTCGACGCGGAAACCTACCAGCGCTTCATGCTGAACCCGGCCGAACACGGCTACCCCGGCGGGGAGTCCTTTGCCGACGTCTACCGCCGTGTCGCCCCCTGCTTCGACGACTTGCTCCGTGCTCACGCCGGGGAAGGCATCTTCGTCGTCGGCCATCACGTCGTCAACCGTACCTATCTTGCCAGCCTGATGGGACTGACGCCGGACCAGGCGCGCCAGGTGACGCTCGACAATTGCGGCATTTCCGTGGTCGTCTGCGAGGATGACTCGGTTTCGGTGAGCACGCTCAACGCCGCGTTCCACTTGCAAAACATCGCGGCCTGAGCGGCTCCCCGCAGGGCGACGGGAAGACCCTGGGGAAGGGGACGCGGAGCAACGTGGATTGGGCGGCAGGATTCACTGTCCCAGCGAGGCGGTGCCGCTGCGCGAGCTGGCCATCGGGATGCCTTCCGGAAGCGGCCGGCCGGCGACGACAATGTCGCGCGTCAGGCAGTAGTCGCGCAGCTGGCGGTACAGGGCGAAGCTGTCGGGGTAGACCCAGAACGTGACCGCGGTCTGTTTGGGGTCCAGCGCGTCGATGATGCGGCGGAACTCCGAGCCGGGCCGAAGTGCGGCGTCCAGCGCCTCGCCGCGATCAGGGCGCACCGGCACCGCCACCCAGCCCGCCAGCCCGTAGCTGAAATCGGCTCGAGCGTCGGGCGTCGTCGAGCCGACGACCGAGTCGAGCAGGCCGCGCTGCCGGGCGATGGCATAGTGCAGCCGGAAGGCGCCCACCGGCCCCGTGTCGTCCTCCACTTCCCAGGTCGACCGCAGCTGCTCTCCCTTGGCTTGCAACCGCTGGCGGACCTCGCGCAGCAGGGCCTCGACGTCGAGGAACGTGACCCGTCCACGCCCGCACTCGAACTGCAGCTCCTCCGATTGCAGGGCCTGCGCCACCGGTGTGCGGTAGGTCAGCGTCCGTTGGAGGCTCGGCAGTTTGCGGACCGCCTCCATCTCCTGGACTAACCGCTCGGTGCGACGACGGATCTCTTGCAGCGACAGTTCCGCCTGGCGCCGCTCTACCTCGTCCTGTTGTCCGCTTGTCTGCAGGATCATGGCCTCGTCGCTCAGACGGCGACGCTCCTCGTCCAGCGCGGCGAGACGGCGGACCGCCTCCGCGTGCCGGCCGCTCAGCTGCTCCTGTTTTTCCAGGTGCGCCAGCAGGGCGGACTGGGCCTCAGCAAGCTGGCGGCGCACCTGCTCGAGAGTTTTCTGCTCGCGCGCTGTGCTCAGGACCGGCTCGTCGGTGGTGGGAGAAGTGTTGTGCTCACGCCGCGGCGGGGGTTGGGTCAGTCCGGTGTAAGTTCGCGCTCCCACCCAGGCCACCAGGATCAGTCGAATGATGATGCCGACGACATTGGCGACGAGGTCGAGGAAGGAATCGAAGCTGAAGGCGATCTCCCGTTCGGAGCGTCGTCGTCGGCGGTACATCGTTCGACCTCGATTTTCGTGGGGCAAGTTTTTTCACTTGCCTTCTCGCCCGGGGTAAAAAGCTCCTCGGTTTTGGGCAAGTGGTCTGCTCGTGGCCGCGTGGCATGCTTGGGCGGCCCGCGCTATCCGGGAGATCGACCCCGCCGCAGCAGGCCGCCCAAGCATGGCACACCCCGCACCACCTTCCCTCTGGCAAGGAGCGCGTTAGTAAAGAACTTGCCCCACGAAGAGTCTCAATCGCCGTCTAGGGCCGTTCGCTTCTCCGCGGAAACGTTGTTCAGAGCGGGGTAGGCCAGGTGGAACGCACGCAACCCGTCGCGATGCACCACGAAACGGACCACGGGGCGGAATGTCGTGTCGTCCGGATACCCGGCGGCCCGCCGTCGCTCGAGCATGTCCAGGACGGTCTGGGCCAGGAGCACGTCGCCGCCGCGTCCCCGCGCCAGGTCGGCGAGCGGGATGATCACCCGGAACGGCGAAACACGAACGCCCTGGCCATCACACTCGATGACAACCACCCACTCACCGGCATCCGGCCGTGCCGCTGGCCGTAGCGGAGGCCGCGGGCGCTTACCGCGCTCGCCGCCTGGGACCGGCGGACCGGCAAGCGAATCGCCCGGATCACCGTCGCCCGAAGCGGAGGGGCTGACAGGACCGCCGACGAGCGTCGGCATCGTCCGACGCGGCTGGCCCCGAGGACCTTCGTCCACCGCGCTGCGTGGTGCCGATTCGTCCGCGTTTCCCTGCCCCGGGACATTCCCTCCTTGTGGGGTCGGTGGAGTGGGGATTTCCGTGCTCGCCTCGGATCGCCCCTCCGACGGAGAGCCCTGCTGTCCGCCTCCTGATCCGGGCGGGCCCGTCGACGCAAACGGCGAGGGCGGCAGCAGACGTTCGCTCGCTGGACCACTGCCCTCCCTCACACCGGCAACCTTCGGTTGCTCCGTGCCCGTGCCGCCGGAGGTCGGGGCTGCTCCCCCCCCACCTTCCGAAGTGCCGTGCGGACCGGCCCTGTCTCCCGCGTGGGAGGAGGCAAAGGGTCGAGGCGGCATCACCCGCTCGTTGGCGCCACCTCCTCCGGGCTCTGTGGCGGGAACCGACGGTCGCTCGATTCCAACTCCTCCGTGCCGAGGATTCGAGCCGCCTGCCAGCGTGGTCGACGTGGCAGGAGCCCCTTGATCAGCACCGCCTGTGGGGGCAAATCCTGTGCGGACGCCGACCGACCCCGATCCCAAAAGCGGTCCGCCGGCTGAGGGCAGCAGTTCGGAGGAGGCAGTCGGAGGAAAGGGAGACCCAGCGTCCCCAGTCGCGCGTCGAGACGGCGCGGAAGCAATGAGCGGCGGTCCCGATGATCCGATGTTCGTCCCGCCCGGCAGAGACGATGCCGGCCCGGAGGTTGGCGAGCGGGGGGTGTCAACCCCCCGGTTCTGGGCCAGGCCCCGGTCGTCTACCGGGGGGTTGACACCCCGTTGGGGCTATTGCTGAGTCGGGAAAATCGAGAATCCAGTCAGCATCGACGAACTCGTAGCCGTATTCGACGTCGAGCGCTTTCAGAGCGGCCAGGGCGACGTAGTAATGCAGGATTCCGTCGGGCCGCACGAGCAGCAGCCAGTAGGGTTGCGCAGAGGGGTCGCCAGCAGGCGTCGCTTGCCGGCGTTGGTCGATGCGCCGCTTCACCTCCTTGACGAGCGGCTCCATGCCGACGCGGGAACTATCCAGGGTGAGGTGGTCGGGGTGGAAGATCAGTCCGCTCGACGTGCATTCGAGATAGAACGGGCGACTATTCCGCCCGCGCCGGCCGACGTACGGCACCACCGACCAGGTCCGTTGCTCGCGCTGGCGTTGCTGTCGAAGCTGGGTGAGGCTCTCTTCCAGCCGCAGCAGGTCGGCGCTCAGGCGCTCTCGCTCGGTGCGTATCTCACCGGATCGCCGCTCGACCTGGACGAGCCGCTCCTTGCGGCCGGCGAGTCCTTGCCGCGCTTGCTCCAACTGTTTCGCCGTGTCGAATCGGCGCTGTGCCAATCCGGCCTCCTCCTGCTCTCCCTCGTGCAAGGAACGGAGCGTCGCTTCGAGGCGGGAGCGGACGCGCTCGTATTCCGCACGCAGTTCCTTCTCCTGTGTCGTCAGCCGAGTCACTTGGAAGCGGTGATGCTCCAGACGGGCGAGCCGATGCGTTTCCTGTTGCCGGCGGAGTCGGGCGGTTTCTTCCGCCTCCTCCTTTTCCGCTCGCGCCCAGGCTTCCTCGGCGCGGTCGCGAGCGGCAAGGCGGGCCCGGCGGTCGAGGATCATCAGCACCAGGATGAGCGAACCCATGGTGCAGAGCAGGACCGCCAGGAACGGGAACGTGTCCGGTCGCAGTTGGTTTCGTCGGCGCATGGCAGGGACCGTTGAAAGCGCGATGCTAAGCCGCAAGCGGCAGAGGGTGGCGGCTCAAGCGACGTGGCGAGGCTCGTCGCCGGCCACGCGCCAACCGGCGCCCGCGGTCCGGGCCGTGAGCAGGTGGACGGCGGCACTCAGACTGTGGACGGCCTCCTCGAAAGAGCCCGACGCCGCCAGCCCCGCCAGGTTTTGCTGCAATAGTTGCTGCAGCCGCAGCAACTGCCCCTCATTCTCCTGCAACTGCGTCAGCGTGGCGGCGAGCAGCTGCATGCCGTCCGCCAGCGGCAGCAACGTCGCCTGCTGCCGGACCAGCGAGTCGCCCAGGGCCGCCAGCGGCGCGAGCACTGCGGGGGCCTGGTCCTCGACGCGCCGGCTCATGTCGGCCAGGCGCTCGGCGTGGCTCGCCTGGGTTCGCTCCAGGGCCGCTTCCAGCGACGCCGTCAGTCGCTCCTGCTGCTGGCGTTCGGCGGACTGCCTTCGCTCCTCCGTCTGGGCTAGCGTCTGTGCCCACAGCTCGGCCTGGCGCTGCACGAGCTGCTCCGTGGTTCGCAAGGCTGCCCGCGTGCTCTCCTGCAAGGCCGCCAGGAATGGCCCGCTGGCGCCGTCGGGCCGCTCGAAGCGGTGGGCAAGATGCAGGTCGGTGAAGCGGTCGACCTCTTCGAGGACAGCCTGTTCACGTCGCTCGGCGAGATAGATGAGTAGCATCACGACCATCGTCAGCATCAGGCCGAGGCCGGTCGTGTCGAAGGCGAGGGCGAGGCCTTCGGTGACACTGCTGATCGACTTCTCCAGCACGTCGGGCGTGACGCCGGCGATCGACTTGGCGATCCCCAGCACCGTGCCGATAAAGCCGAGGATCGGCAGCGACCAGACCAGGAACCGCACCAGGGCGTAACTGCCCTCAAGGGCAACGGCGTCGGCGTCGCTGAGGCCGCGCAGGTGGTCGTCGAGGTCGGCAGCGGAACGCCGGCGACAGACAAAATCGAGGACCGTACTGGTCCGTCTTTCGACCCAGGAGTTCTGCAGCCAGGACGGGCGGCGCGAGACTTCCGCCAGCAGCGCGGATGCTTCAGCCGGTGGCTGGGGTCGGCCGTCCCACGGCGGCAGCAGCGGCATTGCCAGGGCGCGGCGCTGGGCGCGGCCGTTGACAAACTTGGCCGCCAGCGCCCCGAGGGCGCAGCAGAACACCACGATCTCGACGCGCTCGATCGGGTGATGGAGGTAGCGCTGCAGGACAGTGCCCTCGAATGAATCGAGTCCTCCCACGACGATGATCGCGACGGCCAGCGGCACTCCCAGCGCGAACGCCACGCCCGTGTTGCCCGAGATCCCCCCGCCTCGCTTGTTTCGCCGTTTCCCCGACTCCTCGGGGACGGCGGATGCCGGCGGGCTGGACGCGTTCGCGCTCATGAGCGGGCCCTCGCTGGGACGGAGAAACTCCCTTCTCCCCTATCGGCCGCTCCGGGGGGAGGATGTTACCGATTCTTCACATTCGGCCGGGACGGGGGCTTTTTGGACAGATTCCGGTGTGGGGAGAGTTATGGCCCGACAGGCAGGAATTTACAAGAGGAAAAGGAGTAGCCCTTCCCTCCAGCGATTTGCTCTTCGGGATCATGGAGACTGTGGGCGTCATCTGCCGGACGTCGCTGACCCCCGGAGGCAGCACCAGACGTCGACGGGCACCGACGGAGGTGCCAGCCACTTGCCAGGATTTCGTACAGGGACAGAATGAGCCCAAGGGCTTCTCCTTCTCCGCGAGGCGGGCGACGGGGAACCTCCCGAACAAGCCAGGTTCGCTCAGCAGGCGAGGCGATTCAAGACCCGGCCCAGGCCCCCTCCACCGTCCAGGACCAAGGGGAAGGCCGGAAGGAACAGGGGGAGTGAAGGGGCGCGGGGGGTCGTGGATGACAACGTACGTGCAACACCTACACTTCCCCGTGGTGCTGTGGCTTCTCTCAACCGAAGGCGAAGCGAACCGCGGCTACGAAGGGGCCTCATGCCACGCGTGCCTCCATCCCGTCTTTACGAGGACAGACGTGCATCGCATTTGGTTTGAACGCTCGCCTCCCGAGGCTTACCATTCGCTCCTGGTTGGCCGTGCGGAGGTCGCGGGGGCCGCGAGCGAAACTCCCGAAACTCCCTTTCTCGGCTTGGAGGACTCGGATGGCGTGATTGCCGGGGGACGACTCCAATACGGCGCGGCTTTCATGGACCGCGCGCCGCGATTACGAGTGATCGCGCGCACGGGCATCGGCTACGATAACGTCGACCTGGTCGAGGCAACCGCCCGTCGCATCGTCGTCTGCAACGTGCCCGACGGTCCCACGCGGTCGACGGCCGAGCACACGATGACGCTGCTTCTGGCATTGGCCAAAGACGTCAAGCGGATCGAGCGTCGACTCGCCCAAGGCCAGCGCCAAGACTATTTCCAGACCCACCGCGGGATCGAAGTACACGGCCGCATCCTGGGGCTGGTCGGACTGGGGCGCATCGGTCGTCAGGTGGCTCGGCTTGCCGGCGCCATGGGCATGAGCGTTCTTGGGTATGATCCCTACCTGCAGGCAGATACCGTCGCCGGCATGGGAGTCACTGCGGTTTCTTCGCTCGAAACCCTCCTCCGTCAATCCGACTTCGTTTCCCTGCACCTGCCCCTGACTCCCGAGACGCGCTACTTGTTGAACGCGGAGCGCCTGCGGCAAATGAAGCCGGGCTCCTATCTCCTCAATTGCGCGCGGGGCGGATTGGTCGATGAAACCGCGCTGATTAAGGCCCTTGACAGTGGGCCCTTGCAGGGTGCGGGCCTGGACGTGTTCGAGCAGGAACCGCCTCCGCCAAACCATCCCCTGTTGAACCGTGACGATGTCATTGCCACTCCCCATATCGCCGCTGCGACCGATGCGGCGAAACGAGCCTTGTGGACGTCCGCGCTCACTCAGACACTCCAGCTTCTCAATAACGAGTTGCCTCCCCACGTCGTCAACCCGGAAGCGTGGCGCAGGGATGACGAGGAATCCTGATGGTTGAATAAACTGGTGAAACAGTGAAGGAGTAAGCGGGGCAGTCGACGGGCAGCAGCGCGGCTCGTACGAAGATGCTCTAGCGATTCCCAACGCGGGGAGCGCGGACCCAAGCCCCAAGCGCCAGCGCGGGGACGTCCCGTCGCTGGCGCTCCGGGCTTGTGTCAGACCGGCCCGCGTCCAGTAGAACCGCCGCTACCTTGCTGCTGGGAAGACGCTTGCGACGGTGACGAAGGTCGAGATCGCCAGTCAACTGGACCGCCCTAGAGGTCGCGCGGCAGCTCCCAGGGCTTGCGGTACTCCTTGGTCAACATCGCGTTGGCCTCCTTGTCGTCGCGCACCATCTCCGTCTTCGGATCGAAGTTCAGCACGCGGCCGACCCGGTAGGCGACCTCGCCCAGGTGGACCAGGGCACAGCTCAGGTGAGCGGTGCGAGCATCGGCGTTGGGCCGGGCGCTGCCGCGCACCGCATCGAGGAAGTTCTGCAAGTGGCGCTCGTTCCCCGTGTCACCTTTCATGCCGGGCCCCTTGGTCCCCTTGCGGTCGAGGTAGACCTGGAAGTAACCGCGACGCGAGAAGCTCATGTAGCCCTTGGTGCCGTAGAAGGCGTTGCCACTGTCAACGCCGTCCATGCCATAAGGGGCGAAGCCACGGTCCTCGTAGAGGAGTACCTTGTCGTTGTCGAACTGGTAGGCGACCATCATATTGTCGGGGTACTCGCGCTCGCCCTCCAGGGCAATACGGCTGCCGTGGGCGGTGATGCGTACCGGCAGGCGATCGACGCCCAGTCCCATACAGGCCATGTCGATGTCATGCGCGCCGTCGTTGCCGATGTCGCCGTTGCCGTAGTCGCGATACCACTGCCAGTTGCCGTGGAAACGGTTGGGGTTGAACGGCCGCTTGGGGGCCGGCCCCAGCCACAGGTCGTAGTTGACACCCTTCGGGACAGGGTGGTCGGGGACCGGCTTGCGATGGCTGTGCCGTTGCACGTTCCAGGCCTTGGCCATCTTGACCTCGCCGATAACACCCGAGCGCAGCAAATCCCGGGCCCTGGCGGTCACCTCGCTGGAGCGCATCTGGGTGCCATGCTGGAGGACCTTCCGATATCTCGCCGTGGCCCGGACCAGCAGCGCGCCCTCGCGGTAGACATGGGAGGCGGGCTTCTCCAGGTAGACGTGCTTACCGGCCTGCAGGGCGGCCAGGGCGATCGGGCCGTGCCAGTGGTGCGGCGTGCAGACGAACACAGCGTCGATGCTCTTGTCGTCGAGCAGGCGACGGAAGTCCTCCACGGGTTTCGGCGCCCTGCCCTGGACCTTCTCGACGGCGGCCAGGGCGGTCGCGAGCACGTTGGCATCGACGTCGCACAGGGCCGCGACCGTGGTGTCCTTGCGGCTGGCCAGGGCGGGGTAGAAGGAGCGGCCCCGGCCGCGGACCCCGATGACGGCACAGACGAGCCGGTCGCTGGGGGCCGCGCGGGTCGAACCGATGAAGGGGGAGAGGCTCAGGCCGGTGGCAGCGGCCTGCCGAAGGAAAGTGCGGCGGTCGGGACGCGGCGGATTGACAAGCGGGTGCATGCGTGGCTCCTTTCGCCTCGGGGAGAGTCGGCCAGCGGGGAAGTCTGGCTTCGAGGGCGGCCGCTGTAGAGTAACTCGCCCGTGAGGGGCTGTAAAGGGCCTGCTGCCCGGCCGGACATTGAGGTCATTGCAGCGGGGCGGCCGGCAAGGTACGATCTGGCGCACGACAGCAGACCGGGTGGCCGCCGCTACCGGCTGTGGTCCCGCACGAAGGGGAGACCAGGATCATGAACCAGAAATCGTTGCTCGGTGCCGTTCTCTTGGCAGTTCTCGTGACCGGGACTGCCGGGGCGCAGACCGAGGCCGACCGGCTCAAGGGCAAGAAGCTGATCGAGTGGGGCTGGGATGAGCCGGACACGAAGTTCATGCGGGCGCACGTCCGGCGGATGGAGCAGTTCCCCTTTGACGGTCTGGTCTTCCACGTCGTCAGCGGCAAGGGGGGCAATCTCACCTGGGAAATGTGGGGCGGGCGGAAGTTCGGCCTGGACGAATTCCAAGGCGCCCTGGACGATCTGAAGGCGACGGAGTTCCGCCGGCTGACCGATCGGTTCCTGCGGGTGAACGTGACGCCGGGCAAGGTGGACTGGTTCGACGACCGGGCGTGGGCCGTGGTGGTCCATAACGCCGGCGTGGCCGCCCAGGTGGCCAGGCGGGGCAGCTGCAAGGGATTCATGTTCGACGTGGAGCAGTACGAAGGCCGGCTGTTCGACTACCGGCAGCAAAAGCATCGAGCAACGAAAACCTTTGCCCAGTACGGCGCCCAGGTGCGCCGGCGCGGGCGGGAGTGGATCCAGGAGATCAACAAGCACTTCCCGGACGTCACGCTCCTGCTGACCTTCGGCTACTCGATCGCCCAGCCGCGGCGGGGAGCCAGGGACCGTGCCGGGTCCGCCTACGGGTTGTTGGCGGACTTCCTGGACGGGGTGCTGGAGGCGTGCTCGAAGGACACGACGGTCGTGGACGCCTGGGAGTCGTCGTACCCGTACAAGGAGGCCAAGCAGTTCGAGCGCGCCTACGGGACGATCAAGGAGCGAGCGCTGGGCTGGACAGCGGTGCCGGAAAAGTATCGCGCGCGGGTCAAGGCGGGGTTCGGGATCTGGATGGACCACGACTGGCGGAGGAAGGGGTGGGACCTCAAGGACCTCTCCAAGAACCACTTTAGCCCGGTGGAGTTCGAGGCGGCGGTCCGCGCCGCCCTGCGGGTCAGCGACGGCTACGTGTGGGTGTATACGGAGCAGCCGCGCTGGTGGACAGGGGAGAGGCTGCCGAGGGCGTATGTAGAGGCACTGGAAAGGGCCCGGAAGGTGGAGAAGGGACCGTGACCGAAAGCGCGTCTGAAAACCCCTCCCCCCGTCCCCCTCCCCTGCAAGGCATGGGTATCTACACAAGTGCGGGGAGCATCGAAAGGAGTATGGTATCCCACTTGCCTGATTTAGAACCCCGCCTGCAGAGGCGTTACGAGCAACTGGTGCAGGAGCAGGTCGCCCCGCTTCAAAGCGTGGCGGCGGGG